>JBCCCZ010000005.1:0-47864 GCA_039033255.1 Pseudomonadota bacterium | reverse complement strand
CGGCCATGCCGATCACGTCATTGACCTGCACTTCGCGGCAGGCGCGCACGCAGAGGCCGCATTGGATGCAGGCGTCGAGGTTCACGCTCATGGCGACGTGGCTGTCATCCAGAAGCGGCACGCGGTCTTGTTCGAGCCTAGGGAAGCGGCTTTCCGAAACGCCGTTCAGATCGGCCATGTCCCAGAGATGGCTGGCCTTGTCGCGGGCGACCTCGCGCTCGGGCTGGTCAGTGACCAGCATTTCGAGGACAAGTTCGCGGGCTTTGACGGCGCGATTAGTGTCCGTTTTGACCACCATTCCGTTGGTGACGGGGCGGATGCAGGAGGCGGCGAGTGTGCGCTCGCCCTCGATCTCCACCATGCAGGCGCGGCAATTTCCGTCGGGGCGGTAGCCGGGCGCAGGTTTGTGGCACAGATGCGGGATCTTCAGGCCGCGCCCATGGGCGGCTTCCCAGATGGTGTAATTGTCGGGAACGGTGACGTCTTCGCCGTCAAGCGTGAAGGTCACGGTTTGGGTGTCGGCCATATCCTTCATGACGCCTCTCCACCGGTTTTTGGCGAAATTTCATCGCCGAAATGTTGCATCATCAGCTTGATGGGGTTCGAGGCCGCCTGCCCCAGACCGCAGATGGAGGCATCACCCATAATCTGGCAGAGATCGCCCAGAAGGTCCTGATCCCATTCATCTTCCTGCATCAGCTTCACGGCCTTTTCACAGCCGACGCGGCAAGGCGTACACTGCCCACAGCTTTCATCCTCGAAGAACTTGAGCATGTTGAGCGCAGCATCGCGGGCACGGTCGTGGTCAGACAGAATGACGATGGCCGCAGAGCCGATGAAGGTGCCGTATTCCTGTAGCACGTCGAAATCCATGGGTATGTCCGCCATGGTGGCGGGCAGCAACCCTGCGGACGGGCCGCCCGGTTGATAGGCTTTGAACGTGTGGCCGTCGAGCATGCCACCGCAGGCTTCGATGATATCGGTAATTGTGGATCCGGCGGGCAAGAGATGCACGCCAGGGTTCTTCACGCGACCGGACACAGAATAGGAGCGCAAGCCCTTGCGGCCGTTCTTTTCAACAGACGACAGGATTTCGCCGCCTTCGCGCATGACGCGGCAGACCCAGTAAAGCGTCTCAATGTTGTTCACCAGCGTGGGACGGTTGAAGATGCCCACTTGCGCCACGAAAGGCGGGCGATGGCGCGGAATGCCGCGCTTGCCTTCGATGCTTTCGATCATCGCGCTTTCTTCACCACAGATATAGGCCCCTGCCCCACGGCGCAGGTCGATATAGCCAGGCTTGACGATGCCCGCTTCTTCCAGCGCGGCGATTTCTTTTTTCAGTATCTTCAGCACCGCCGGATATTCGTCGCGCATGTAGATGAAGCACGTGTCGGCCTCGACCGCCCAGGCGGCAATCAGCATCCCTTCGAGGAAGATATGCGGCGTGCGCTCGAGGTAGTAGCGATCCTTGAACGTGCCAGGTTCGCCCTCGTCGCCGTTGACGGCGAGGTAACGCGGGCCTTTCTCTGCGCGGACAAAGCCCCATTTGCGGCCCGAAGGGAAGCCCGCGCCTCCGAGACCGCGCAGGCCGGAGCCAAGGATTTCGTCTTGCACGGCGTCAAAATCGCCATTCTCGCGCAGCTCAGTCAGTTTTTCGTAGCCGCCATTCGCGCGGTAAGTCTCAAAGGTTTCGTAGTCGGGTATGTGGGCGTGGGTGTCATCCATCATGATCGCCATCTGCACCTTTTCGGGCGTGGCGTGGTCGATGTGGTTGTGGCCGATCTCAAGCACCGGGGCCGTGTCGCAGCGGCCCATGCACGGCGCGCGCAGAACACGCACCTGCGTTGGGTCCATGCCGTCCTCAAGCGCTGCTTTGAGTTGTTCCGCTCCGGCGAGCTCGCAGGACAGGGAATCGCACACGCGGATGGTAAGCGCCGGCGGCGGCACGTCACCTTCTTTCACCACGTCGAAATGGGCGTAAAACGTTGCGACCTCATAGACTTCGGCTTGACCGATGCGCAACTCTTCGGCCAAAGCGCGCAAGTGCCCGGCACTCAGATGGCCGTATTCATCCTGTATCAGATGGAGAAATTCAATCAGCAGGTCCCGACGACGCGGGCGATTGCCCAATAACGCGCGCACCTCTTCCCACGGCTGATCCTCGAGCTGGCGGCCTTTTGGCGTGTGCCGGCCTTTGCCGCGGGCACGTTTCCATACGCCTTCTCTGTCGTCGAGTGCCATGTTACCTCCGGTACCTGCGCGAATGAGTGCCTAGGATGTACACAAAGGTATGGCAGAGCTCAGGGGCTGCATCAAATTGTCATTTCTAATGGATTGATAGGCGTTTCTTATCAAGAAATCCCGAGTAATTCTATTGGGTTAAGTTTTTCAAATGAAGCAACGGCTCCATTTTGCAGATGCCTCCGGCGGGAGTATTTCTGGCCAAAAAGAAGCGCCTTTGAAAGCGTCATTTTTCCGAACACACACGTGATCCGGCAGCACACCGCACGCGCGCGTGTTCAAAAGCCGTTGCGAACCGTCGCTCGGAGTGCGCCCAGTATCAAGGTTTTGCTGGACTGGCGCGGTGCGATGAGCGCGATCTTCTTCTCCACCCGTGGCTCCACCAGATCCAGCAGAGCGATATCGCCGCCATCGCCCAACTCTCGCATCAGGACCTTGGGTACGATCGTGGCGGCCTTCCCCTGTTTTGCAATGACGATAGCGGCGTTGAAGCCGTTGGAATCAAAGATGACCTGTGGGCGGGCGCCGGCTTCCTGAAACACGCGGTCGATGATTTTGCGGTTCTGCATGGCTGGTTCCAGCAGCGTGAGTGGCAAAAGCGCGGCCTGCCCCCAAGTGATCGTGTCGGATTTGTCGGACACCATCGATTTAGGCGCGATCAGCACGTATTCTTCGTCATAGACCGGGTCGATATGCATCAGATCGGCAGACACGCCATCGGCATAGGTCAGGCCTGCATCGAATTCGCGATCTTCAATCCCCTGTTGGATGGCCAGCGATGAGGCGGTGATGATCCGGGTGCGCAGCCCGGCATGATCGGCATGCAGTCGGATCGCCAGTTGCGCGGCGACGGCGGTGGTGGTCGGCACCACGCCAAGAACCAAGGAGCCCGTTACCTCACCCTTGGTGGAACGGATTTCGCGTTCCAGATTGCGGGTACGTTCCAGGATGTCCCGGGCGTGGGCGAGGACTTTTTCACCCTCCGGCGTGAGCTGCTGGAAGCGGTTGCCGCGTTTCACTATAGGGGTGTTGAGGCCGTCCTCCAAATGTCGGATGCGCATTGAAAAGGCTGGTTGCGACAGACCGCATTCCTGGGCTGCGCGTGCAAAGTGGCGAGTGCGTGACAATGCAACGAGGCATTCGAGGTCTTTCAGGTCGATCATGGGGATTACCTATGTCTGCCATCCTGTCCTTATCGGACGTTAAACAGCGGGACGCAAAGGTTAATTTGCGCGCAGCGTTCTGGTTTCGCGGTAGAGCATGAAAAGCCCGCTAACCACGACAATAGCGGCCCCCAGAAGCGTGAGCGGGGCAGGCCAATCGCCAAAGACGAGATACCCCAAGATCAAGGCCCAGACCAGGCCGGTGTAGCGGAATGGGGCCACAAAGGAGATATCGCCGACGCGCATGACGAGGATCGAGAAAAGATATGCCCCAATGATGAGAACCGCAGCCCCTGCGGTCAGGCCCCATGTCCGCGGTGTCATCGCCATCCAGTCTCCGGGGATGGTCATCAGGCCAAAGACCGTCATGATGACGGCCGAGTTGGCGAAAACAGCGAGCATGGAGGGCACCTCGGGCGAGATGGTGCGGGTGATAAGATCGCGGGCCGTGACACAGATCACGGCCGCCATGGCGTAAAGCGCATAGATCGTAAAATCTTCAGCGCCAGGGCGGATGATCAGCAGAACGCCAACGAGACCCACGGCAATGGCCAGAAAGCGCCGCCAGCCTACCGGTTCTCTGAGAACGGCCCAGGCGGCCAGCGTGATTGTCAGCGGAAGCGCTTGCAGGATTGCAGTGACATTGGCGAGCGGCATGTTGAAGAGCGCTGTGAGGAAGAAAAAGGCAGCGGCCGTATCGCAGAGGCTTCTGAGCAAAATGCGGGCGCGATCTTGGGTCGTGATACGGATGGCAAAAGCCCCCATCCGCCAGGCGATCATGGCCACCAGACACGTGGTCATCAGCCCTCGCAGGAACAGCAATTGGTAAAGCGGCACGTCGCCTGCCATTATTTTCATGAGCGTGTCGTTGAAGGTGAAGGCCGCCATGGAGCCTGTCATGAAGCCTGCGGCGAGGATGTTGTCTTTGAGTGGGGTGGTCAACTCACGCTGCGGGGGCCAGCCCCCGCCCCCCCGGGATATTTTTAGCCAGAAGAAACATGGCAAGGCCCTACTTGGAATATCTCAATCTTCAAAAGTAAGTTGACACGCAATCTGCGAATGCAAGGCTGAATGAGCCGCGACTACACCTGCGACCTGCGGTGTTGGATTGTTGAAGATCAAGGGTTGACCGGCGCGATTAGACGTCGTGGCACCGGCCTCGCGTAGGATGAGATCCCCGGCCGCGACATCCCATTCCCAGCTGGGGCGGAAGGTGATCATGGCGTCAAACCGACCTTCAGCGACCAGTGCCATGCGGTAGGCCAGTGACGGGCGGTAGGCGCGGGTCGGATCAGGTGGGGCGCCTTGCCAGAATTCAGATTTGAAGTTGTGTTTGACGGAGAGGACTTCCGCCGTGTCAAGATCCCGTGTCTGGCGCGGGGCAATGGGTGCACCGTTCAGCGTGGCACCCTGCCCTTCGGCGGCCGCGTAGAGCATATCGCGTTTGGGCAGGTAGATCACGGCCGCCGTCACGCGACCCTCTTTCACCACCGCCAGCGAATGCGCCCAGGTGTTGGAGCCATCGATGAAGCTGCGTGTGCCATCGATAGGGTCGATGATGAAAAGGAGATCTGCGGTGAGGCGCGCGGGGGTGTCCTCGCTTTCCTCTGACAGCCAGCCGTAGTCGGGACGCGCGGTTTGAAGGATATCGTGCAGCCTTTCGTTGACGGCCAGATCGGCGTCCGTCACCGGACCCGCATCATCGGGTTTTTCCCAGGTTTTGAACGTGTCTGGCGCGAAGCGGCAGGCCACCTGCCCGGCAGCGCGGGCCGCTTTGATTAGCAGATCAAGGTCAGGATCCGGCAAGGGTCATCCCTTCAATGAGAAGCGATGGCACCACCCGGCTGAGATGCGTGCGCGCGTCATTGGCTGGAATCAGACGGCGCAGCATGTCAGGCAGGCTGCCCGCAATCGTGCATTCATTGACCGGATAGGCAATTTTGCCGTTCTCAATCCAGAAGCCTGACGCACCACGGGAATAATCCCCGGTATTGGGGTTGATCGTGGCCCCGATCATGGAGGTGACCAAAAGCCCCGTGCCCATGTCGGCCATCAACTCTTCCCGGGTTTGCGTCCCTTCGGTCAGCGCGATGTTCCAATTGCCAGGGCTGGGCGGGCTCGATGTGCCACGCGCGGCATTGGCAGTAGACGTGGCATCCAGTTTCCGTGCCGTGGCCAGATCGAGCGTCCAGCCCTGCAGCACGCCTGCCTCCACAATGGCACGTCGGGCGGTGGGCAAGCCTTCCGCATCAAAGGCGCGAGAACCCGCCACGCGGGGGCGATGGGGATCTTCAACAAGATCAAGACCCGTGGGCAGCACCTGTTCGCCAAGCCGCTCGCGAAGCCAGGAGGCACCGCGCGCGATGGCCTGGCCATTGGCCGCCCCCAAAAGATGGCCGATGAGCGTGCCCGCCACGCGTTCGTCGTAGAGCACAGGATACGCGCCGGTCTTGGGTTTGCATGCATGAAGCAGCGCCACCGCGCGTTCCCCGGCGCTGCGACCAATGTCTTCAGCACCGCGCAGATCGCTGAGATGGATGCGGCTGTCGCCATCGCTGTCACGTTCCATTCCGGTGCCTTCCCCGGCGATGGCCACGCCATAAAGCGAATGATCCGACCGCGCATAGCCTGCCGAAAACCCGTTAGTGGCGGCGAGGTGGATGTCACGATGGGTGTGGCTGGCCGCAGCACCGGACACTTGCGTCACGCCTTTGACGGCGAGAGCGGCCTCTTCCACGGCCAAGGCGGCGTCGCGCAGGGCGTCCGGCGATGGCGCTGGCGTGGTATCGTTGAGATCAAGCGCGATCAGATCGCAGCCTAGACCCAGTTGGCCTGCCTCGGCGAGACCGGCATGGGGATCAACGGGCGCTTCACGCGCCATGGCGCAGGCGCGTTCGGCGAGGGTCTCAATCGTTGCCTTCGACGTATCCGAGGCCGACACGCAGGCCTGCCGCCCCCCCATCAGCACACGCAGACCGATATCGACCCCCTCGGCGGCCTCAGCCTGTTCCAGAGCGCCCGCCCGGACGCTCACGCGCACGGACGCCCCGCCCATGGCGATGGCATCGGCAGCTTCCGCGCCCGCCCTTTGGGCAGCCGCCAGCATAGTATCAGTCAGATCTTCAAGGGAGGTGGTCATGCATGCCTCATCGTGGTGCCCGGTGTCATTGGGCACAGAGGTAGACCGCAGCCCATCCCCCTGCAAGCGGATGGGCGTGATTGGCGCGAAGAAAAAGAGCCACGATGCAGGTGGCCCCGTTCTCGACGCGGACAGACGTTATTGGATGCGCTGCCCGTTGGCGAAAATCTGGCCGTTGCCTTGCACCTCGATGGTAGAATTGAGCGTATCGGGCGCATCGCCTGGCACCGCAAACAGACCCATCATCATGCGCACACCGCCGGCGTCACCTTCGGGGACGAGCCCCATATTCACCAGCTTGTCCAACAGCCCGTTGCCGCCTTCGAGCGACAGATCAAGCTTGCCCGTCGGCGCGGGCATGCCGTTGAAGGTGGTCAGGTCCGAATTGTCGAAGGTGAAGGACCCATCGCCCAAAAGCTCCGCACCCGCCGCACTGACTTTGAGGTTGGTGACCTCAAGCGAATGCAACTCTCCGGGTTGGACCGCGCCGGTATCGAGGGCGGCCATGGCGGCTGGATCCAGAATATCGACCAGCAGTTTCGCCGTGCCCACCATGCCCATGGTCAGGGTTGCGGGATCGCGTGGCAGTTGACCTGTGGGGTCAATCAGGCTCCAGATCAGGTCAGAGACCGCGAAATCGGCCAGCGTGACATCCAGCGCGAAAGGTTGCAGATCATCACGCGCCGTCACCGGGATCTTGATCCCAAAGCCGCTTTCCTCCGAAGACACTTCGATGGGCAATGGTATGTCAGACCCGGCCAGCGAGATATCCTGCTCATTCGCTGTCAGGTTGTAAGCCAGCCCATCGGCATTCATCGTCACGCCCAATTCACTGCTGGCGGATTTGGATTTCATCTGGAAGATATTGCCGGGCTCGTTGAAATTCACGTTAATCGCCCCGCCAGTGAAGGCCAGCACGCCATCCACCGCAAAGCCCTGTTTGATCATCGCGGCCATATCCGCCATGTCGCCATCCTCGGGCAGTGCAGCCACCACGGCGGAGTCCATGCCCTCAGCTTCACCCTGCAGCACCAAACGCCCCTCCGCGCCATCGGGATCGGTCACATCCAGCACGTAGGTGATCGCACCGGTGGTGATCTTCTGCGCGGTCTCGTAAAGCGCGCCGGACTTCGATTGCGAAGACCCGGCCAGATCGGCAATGGACATCTCCGCCCGGCCAAGCGCGGACATGGGCAGCGTGGCCTGATCCACGGTGATCTCATCCACCGTCAATCCGATGGAGGAAGCCGAGTAGGTGTAGCTGATGTCACCAGGATCGCCCGCCACAGTGGCCGCCCAATCGCTCGTAGTATAACTGGCCGAGACATTCACGGGATCCTCACCCGGTGCCTCCACCAATACGCTGAGCGGCAGGGTATCGGGGAAATCGATCGAGACTGTGCCGTTGCCGTTATCCGTCATGGTCATTTCCGACATGGTCACGCGGATAGAGACATCTTCTTCGGGAATCACAGTGGTCATGACGATATTCGTCAGGTTCAGATCATCCCCGTTTCGTGCCTGATCGGCGGTCATTTCATAGCCAGACGCGGACATGTATGTGACCCAGTCCTCCCACACGGCCTCTGCCGAAATATCCGCATGTGCCACGCCACCCCAGAGGCAGGCAACAGCGCCAATCGCACAGGTGTTCGGGGAATTGAAATAAGCCATGATCGACCCTTCCGTTTTTTCAATTGATGTGTAGCTTCTGCCCAAGACAACCGAGGGTCAAGGTCTAGTTGGCCCCGAGCACGGGCGGAAAGGACGCAGTTCATGGATATGACCGGGAAGACCACACTGATCACGGGCGCCAGCCGCGGAATTGGGGCGGCAGCGGCGCGTGTTTTTGCTGAGGCTGGGGGCAATGTGGTTCTGGCAGCGCGGAGTGTGGGCGATATGGAAGCCATCGCCTCTAGGATCGGTGAAAAGGCGCGTGCGGTCGTCTGCGATGTAAGCCGCTATGACAGTGTGGCCGCTGCCGTGGCCTTGTGTGAACGCGAATTTGGCGGGCTCGATGTGTTGATCGGCAATGCAGGCATTATCGAGCCTATCGGACATCTGGACACGCTCGCGCCAGAGGATTGGGGCCGCGTGATCGACATAAACCTCAAAGGCGTTTTTTACGGCATGCGCGCGGCCCTGCCCGTGATGAAGGCGACGGGCGGTGGAACGATCATCACCGTCAGTTCGGGCGCGGCCACCAATGCGCTTGAGGGCTGGAGCCACTACTGCAGCTCCAAGGCCGGCGCTTTGATGCTGACGCGCTGTGCCGACAAGGAAAATCGCGCGGCGGGCGTGCGGGTGTTGGGGTTGTCGCCTGGAACAGTGGCCACGGATATGCAGCGGGACATCAAAGCCAGCGGGATGAACCCTGTGGCAGACTTGGACTGGTCCGATCACATCCCGCCCGATTGGCCTGCGCGGGCGCTTTTGTGGATGTGCGGGGCGGAAGCGGATGCTTATCTGGGATCCGACATCAGCCTCCGGCAGGAAGACATCCGGCGCAAGGTGGGCCTGATATGATCCGGCTCGACAAGGATGGTGGGTTCTGGACCGCCACGATTGACCGGCCCGAGAAAGCCAATTCGTTGACCGAGGAGATGCTCAGCGATCTTGCGGGTATTGCCGAGGCCGCGGTTGAGGCCCGGGTTCTGGTGCTGACCGGTGCGGGCAAGGTGTTTTCCGCCGGTGCCGATCTCGAAGCCGCGCGCGCGGGGCTGGCGCTCAGCCCGGTGTGGGAGCGGCTCTCGGGCGCTCTGGCCGCCCTGCCCTGCCTGACCATTGCGGCGCTCAACGGCACGGTCGCAGGGGGTGCGATGGGCATGGTTCTGGCCTGCGATCTGCGTGTGGCGGTGCCGGGGGCCAAGGCGTTTTATCCAGTGATGAAACTGGGTTTTCTGCCCCAACCATCCGATCCCCCGCGCATGGCGCAACTGGTGGGGCCCGCGCGGGCCAAGATGATCTTCATGGGCGGGGCCAAGATCGATGCGCCGACCGCCTGCTCCTGGGGCCTCTTCGACATGATCGTCGAACAGGACGCGTTGATGGAAGAGGTGCGTGCGCTGTCCGAAGACACGCTGAATGCAACGCCGGATCACGCTGCTGCGATCAAAACGACGATCCGAACCTAGACCGAGCGAGGCGGTCCGTCAGGACGGACGAGCCGCTCACCTGCGCGCCATCAACCGCGCCATATCCAGCATCCGGCACGAAAATCCCCATTCGTTGTCGTACCATCCAAACACGCGCAACAGCCCGCCCGTGGACACCGACGTCTCCGGCCCCACAACCACGATGCTTTCGGGGCGCGCGCGCAAATCGGCGCTGACCAGAGGTTTTTCGGTCCAACCAAACACGTCTGACCTCTCCGAGGCGGCGCGCAGAACCTCATTCACCTGCGCCACTGCGACGTCCTTCTCGGTTTGCACCGTCAGATCAATCGCCGACACGCTGGCCGTCGGCACCCGGATCGCCCGCGCCTCGATCCGGCCGTTCAAGCGCGGCAATACAAGCCCGGTCTGAAGCTGCGCGCTGGTGGTGGTCGGCACCATCGACAGTGCCGCCGCCCGGCTACGTTCGGGTGCGGCGCGGGGTTTATCGACTGTGGGTTGCGATCCGGTATAGCAATGCACGGTCGTCATCTGCCCGCTCACAATCCCGAACGCATCATCCAAAACCCGCGCCAGCGGTGCCAGCGCATTGGTGGTGCAGGACGCGTTGGAGACAATCCGTGCGTCGTCAAGATCGCCTTCATTGGCACCCATCACGATGGTGATATCAGCCTCCGCTGCCGGGCCTGACACCAGCACGCCGGTGGCCCCCGCCAAAAGCCCCCGCTCCGCCACAGCCCGCGTGCCGCCCATGCCCGTGCATTCCAGCACAAGATCCACGCCGTTCAGATCCAGCTTCGACAGATCTGGTTCAGCGTGAAACGGAATGGTCAGCCCGTCGACGATCAACCGCTCCGCACCGGTGCTGACCTCTCCCGGCCATGGGCCGAAAACGCTGTCATATTCAAACAGGTAGGCGCAGGTGTCGAGCGGCTCTATATCGTTGATGAGAACGATTTCGAACCCATCCCGTTGCGCCATCAGAACGCGTAAAAGCGTACGCCCTATGCGGCCAAATCCGTTGATGGCCACGCGGATCGTAGGGTTCGGCATGGTGAACATCCCCAATTAGGTCAGCGAAGCTGTCTTTTCTCACGACAGGATGCTTCTTGCCACCCTTGTAATGAAATTTGATCAAATTGTCAGACACACGCAGTCTCTAAAAATTTGCCGATGACATCCTCTGAAGATGTCTCGGCTTAGGGGTTAAACTTATCCAACAGCGCATTGTAGACATCCGCCGTCACGAATTTGCTCACGTCCCCGCCCAGTCGCGCAATCTCTTTTACCAGTTTTGAGGCAATCGCCTGATGATGCGCATCGGCCATCAAAAACACAGTTTCCACCGAGGCATCCAGCACCCGGTTCATTCCAACCATCTGAAATTCATACTCAAAATCTGCCACGGCGCGCAGGCCGCGAATGATAATCGACGCATCCACATCTCGCGCGCAATCGATCAGCAAGTTTTCAAAGGGATGCACAACCAATTCAACATCCATGCCGTTCACGATCTTGCCCGCTTCGGCCTCCACCATCGCCACCCGTTCTTCAAGAGAAAACAGCGGCCCCTTGTCGCGATTGATCGCAACGCCCAGAACCAGCCGATCCACCAGCGTGGCGGCGCGGCGAATGATGTCGGCATGACCAAGGGTGATGGGATCAAATGTGCCGGGGTAAAGACCGATGCGCATGGGATGGCTCCTTTGCTTGCCGGGCGCGTCGCGCGTGCGCACTGGGCGTAACGCAACCCGGCGCTGCCTTCAATGGCAACCGTGTCCGCGTGATCCTTTCACAGGTCTCGGTGAAATTCATCCACCAGATGGCGTACCACGTCGCGCAGAGCCTCTTCCCGGCTTTGACCCGCAATGCGCGCCTTTTGAAAAAGCGCTCTCTGCCGCGCCGCGCTGGTTTCCTGCGCCATGTCTCGCACGCGTTCCACCTCCGCCAGGGCGCCACAGGCCTCGGCATCTTCTCCCAGCAGATCTAGCATCTCATCCATCAGATCGGTCATCGGCACGATCTCACCTCGGCCCAAATCAATCAGGCCCTTGGACGTGCCATACCGCTGCGCCCGCCAGCGATTTTCGTCGACCAGAAAGCGGTCGTAGACGCGCCAGCGCTGATTTTTCTTGGCCAGCCGGTACAGCATCCGCGTCAGCGCCTGAATGAGGGCGGCCAGCGTTAGCGTGTCTTCCAACGCGGGCTGCACGTCACAGATCCGCGTCTCGAGGGTGGGGAATTTCGACGAGGGCCGCAGATCCCACCAAATCTTGGAACTGTCTTCGATAACCTCCAGATCGGTCAGCACCTTCACCGAACGCTCAAACTCTGAAAAACTGTACATCTGCGGTGGCAGCCCGGTGCGCGGCAGGTTGTCAAACACCGTCAGCCGGTAGGAATGCAGCCCCGTATCACGCCCCTGCCAGAAGGGCGACGAACAGCTCAGCGCCAGAAGGTGCGGGAGGAAATACATCGCTTGGGTCATCAGGTCGATGCGCCGGTCGGGGTCTTCGATGCCCACATGCACATGCATCCCGCAAATGAGCATCCGTTCCACCACGCCCTGCAAATCATATTGCAGGCTGTCGTAGCGCTCTTTCGGGGTATGGGCCTGATCGCGCCAGTCCGAAAAAGGGTGGCAGGAGGCCGCAATGGGGGCCAGATTGAATTTGGCGGCCTCATCGGCCACGCAGGCACGCAGACGGCGCAGGTCGTCGCGGGCCTCTGCGATGGTGGCGCAAACCTTGGTGCCGATCTCAATCTGGCATTTCAAGAATTCAGGCGCGACCTGATCCTGAAGCTCAGACTGGCACGCATCCATCAACGCCTCGGGGGCCTCAGCCAGGTCAAGACTGTCACGATTCACCAGCAGATATTCTTCTTCGATCCCGATGGTGAATGCCGGATCAGTTGCTGTCATGGCTGTTCTCCCTTGGGTCAAGAAAACCGTGAAAGCCTTCGTATTTCCAGTGAAAAATCAGGTCTCGGTGGAGACGTGCCACCATTTGGGCCGTCGTGACCGATAGGAGTGGGACTGCGGCCGGAGAGCTGCCGCGCCCGGTTTGTCGAAGATACCCACGACAAGTGCGATCACAGGCGCATCATCCACCGCCCCGATTGTACTGCCGCATGTGGGGCAGAAAGCGCGGCTCGATTTATCCGAGGACCGCCACAGGGACGGCGCGCCAAGCGGGCCGGTCCAGCGCACCTTGTCCTTGGGAAATTCGACCCAGGCCACCGTAAGCGCGCCGGAATGGCGTTGGCACATGGTGCAGGAACAGGTGTGGGGAAATTCGGGCGGGCCCTCTGCGTCAAAACGGATGTCGCCGCACAGACAACCGCCCGTGTAGAGTTTGGGCATATTCCTGGTCTCCAAACGACAGGTGCACCATTATATCGCAGCATCAGAGATTTATCGAGGAAAGATCATTTGCGAAAATGTCTCGGAAATGCTCCGAAAGTCAGATCAGAATTTCGAACCGATCTCGAATGGCCTGATCCTGCTCCGCGCTCAGATATTGCGGCCTGTGCGTCTGTAAGAGGTCCTGCGCCCGACGCCGCGCCATGCCCCAGGCATCGGGCGCGCCCTTTTCTTCCCAGGTCCTCGGATTGTCCCGATCTGCCAGCAGCGGATAGAAATAGTCACGCTCCATCGCGCCAATGGTGTGATCACCGCCAAGGAAATGCCCCTCGCCCAGAACAGCGTCGCAAATCGCCTCAAAGCCAAGGTTTTCCGGCGTCACCTCGACGCCCCTAAGCGCGCGGTAGGACATGGAATGCATCTCATCGTCCAGGACAAAGGCTTCGAAACTCGCCCCCAAAAGCGACGCTGTCATGCCGGAGCTTTCATAGATCAGGTTTGCTCCGGCTAAGGCCGCAGCGAGCGATGTCATCCCCTTTTCCACGCCATACTGAGCATCAATCGCTTTGGCATCGGTCATGGAGGCCGCGACCCCCGAGGGCAGACCCAACCAGTTCGAGACCTGTGCCGAGGCGGCGTTCAGCAGGGCGATCTCCCCGCCACCGCCCGCAAAGGCCCCGGTGCGCAGGTCAATGACCAGCGGCCAATTGGAAAACACCATCGGGTGGCCGGGTTTGATCACATTGACCATCACGAGGCTTGCCAGTGTTTCCGCCAGGGATTGCGCCAGAAAGCCCGCAAGCGTGGCCGGGGCCGTCGCGCCCGCCTGGGCTGCGGTAATACAGGAAACAGGGATGTTGTGTTCGAGACAGGCAAAGGTCACATCGACCGCATCTTCGCCAAATCGCATGGGTGAAATGACCGGGCTGATATGGGCCTTCACGAAGGGGCGTTTGGCAAATTCCCCTGCCCCACCTGCGGCGATGTCGAACATCTCCACCAACGGGGCCACATGGTCGGCCAGGGTGAACGCGGTGGCCACCGGTTTCGTGGTGTTTTTCATCAGCGCATAGGCCGTGTTCACATCCAGCGCGTACTCGCCCTCCACATCCGTGGCGATACAGCAGCGGGTGAACCAGCTGATATTTGTCAGGGCATCCTGCAGGCGGGTAAAACTGTGCAGGTCCTGCAACGTAGAGGCGCGGTAGAGCCCGGTTTCCATGTCCAGTGTCTGCACGGCCGCGCCACCGGTGCCGAAATGCACATTGCGACCGCCTACATGAATCGTCCGCGCCGGATCGCGACCGTGAAGGGGGAATTCCTTCGGCGCCAGCGCAATCGCGCGCTCAACCAGGTCACGGGGCAGGCCGATGCGGCCCTCACCTAAATCCTGTGCACCCGCCGCGACCAGCGCATTCCAAAGGCGTTCTGGCACCTCACCCATACCCAGTTCCGAAAGCAGCCGGATGGCTGTGTCATAGATGCTTTGAAGATCTACCCTGGATAGCGGTTGATAGAACCCACCCCGTTGCCCGGGCGGGGCCGGATTCACAACGGGAGGGGCCGCCGCCTTGGCCAGTCTTTCCTTACGGCCAGATCGTCGGGTTTTGCGCGTCGTGCTTGTCATGTCTACGGTCTTTCAAGTTTGTCGCGTTTTGGGCAAGCGGCTTCACTTTATGCGCAATTATTCGAAACTGGATTGCGAATAAATAAATGGAGACCCCTGAGCCATTGACCGGGGCGGCGTAACACCGCCCTGTGGCGAAAACCTGACCGGAGGAGCGACATGAAAACCCAAACCAGATGCGTTGTGATCGGCGGCGGGATCGCGGGCTGTTCGACGCTTTATCATCTCACGCAGGAAGGCTGGACAGATGTGGTTCTGGTGGAGCGCAATGAACTCACATCCGGCACCACCTGGCATTCGGCCGCGCAGGTGACGAATTTCGGGATGACCCAGACGATGGTGGGGTTGAAGACCCATTCCATCAATCTTTACAAGGAATTGGCGGACGATCCTGAATATCCGATCAACTACCATCACGGCGATGGCGGCATAAGACTGGCCAACACTGAGGCACAAATGGATGGCTATCGTCACTTTGCCTCCATGGCGCGCGGGATGGATGTGCATTTTGAGGTGATCGATGCCGAAGAATGTGCCCGCCGCCATCCGCTGATGTCCACTGACAATCTTGTGGGGGGATTGTGGGATCCGTTGGACGGCGACATTGACCCCGCGCAGTTGTGTCAGGCGCTGGCGCGGCGCGCGCGTAAAGCGGGGGCGGAAGTCTATCGCAATTGCCCGGTGACGGCGCTTACGCAGCACGCCGATGATACGTGGACAGTGCACACGGAAAAGGGCGATATCGACTGTGAGGTCGTGGTCAATGCCTGCGGCTACCGCGTCAATGAGGTGGGCGCAATGATGGGCGTGCATCACCCTGTGACGTCGATGGAGCACCAGTATTTCCTGACCGAGCCAATCCAGAAAATCATCGATGCGGGGCACCGGATGCCGCTGCTGCGATGCCCGATCTCGGATTACTATTGTCGTCAGGAAAAGCAGGGTTTGCTGGTGGGATTCTACGAACAGGATTGCCGCAGTTGGGGGATGGACGGGATCGACCCGAATTTCGTCAACGCGCTCTGTCCCGACGATCTGGATCGGGTGACTGATGTCTTGGAGGGGGCGTTCGCCCGGATGCCCGCGCTGATGGAAGTGGGCATTCATACGGTAGTAAACGGGCCAATTACCTACACGATCGACGGTGCTCCGCTGGTGGGGCCAATCCCGGGCAAGCGCAACGCGTTTTGCATCATCGGCCTGCGGGCGGGCCTTGGTGAGGGCGGCGGACATGGCTGGCTTCTGGCCCAACAGATTGTGCATGGGGAGGCCTGCTATGACACCTGGGTGATCGACCCGCGCCGCTTCACCGGGCATGGCAATGTGGAGCTTTGCGCGCTGAAGGCCATTGAGGACTATCAAAATGAATTCCGCTTCCACTTCCCCCATGAACACCGGCCTGCCGGACGCCCCATGAAGACCACACCGCTGACGCCGATTCTGGCCGCAGAGGGGGCCGAGTTTACGGTCGTGAACGGATGGGAACGCGCGGATTTTTTCAAACCGACACCTGATTTCAAGGAAACGCATTCCTTCCGCTTCAATGAGGTGTTTGACATTGTGAAGGCCGAAGTCGACGCAGTGCAGACCCGTGTTGGCCTCGCGGAAGTGAACGGCTTCAACCGCTATGAACTGACGGGCACCGGCGTGCATGATTTTCTCGACCGGATGATCTGCGGCGCGGTGCCCCGGCGGGCGGGGCGCGTGGGGCTGGGGTATCTGCTCAACAACCATGGGATGGTTAAGGGCGAAGCGACCGTGGCCAACCTTCCCGACGGTCGCGTGTGGTATGGTTCGGCGGCGGCAGCGGAATGGCATGACATGGACTGGCTGCGCGGTCATTTGCGAAACGATGACGATGTGCAGATCCGCTCTTTGACGAATGACCACACGATCCTCGTGCTGGCAGGCCCGAAGGCGCGCGATGTCTTGAACGCAGTGAGCCGTGACGATTGGTCGGCGTCAGCCTTCCCCTGGCTGTCTGTGCGCGAGGCTTTCATCGGCATCGCACCTGCTGTGGTGTTGGGGGTCAGTTTTTCGGGCGAATTGGCCTATGAAATCCATGTCCCCAACGCGCAGGTCTATGCAGCCTATCTGGCACTGAAGCAGGCCGGTGATGCCTATGGTATACGGCTCTTCGGTGCGCGTGCGGTGGACTCGATGCGCATGGAGAAAGGGTTCCTGCATTGGAAATCGGACATTCTGACGGAATTTGATCCCTTTGAGACGGGGCTTGACCGTTTCGTGCGTATGAACAAGCCTGATTTCGTGGGCAAAACAGCGTTGGAGTCCCGCCGCGCGGAGGGAGTGCGGCGCAAGCTGGTGACGCTGGAGGTGCAAAGCCCCGAGGCGCCCGCTCATGGCGGTGCGTCGGTGATGGTGAATGGTGCCGTTGTGGGCACTGTCACGTCGGGTGAGTACGGGCACCGGGTCGGCAAGAATCTGGCCTATGCCTTTGTCACACCAGAGTTTTCTGAGGAAGACACAGGGGTAGAGATCGACATCATCGGAACTATGACACCTGCAACGGTGATAGCGGCCAGTCCCTATGATCCAGACATGACGTTGGTGCGGGGCTGATCCTAGAAACGTCGCAGAATTTTCGTTGACGAATGTCTGCGCGAAACTTCTTGGGAAGGATTACTGAGCGGCCAGCCCAAGCTCCGCCACATATGTGGACAGGTCTTCGTCCTGACTGAGATCGGCAAGGTCATAGCGTTCGGTCAGAGCATCCACCGACAACGCCACATCCCGCGTGATCGTACCTTGCGGCCCAACCGGGCCATAATGTGCATCGGCCACCTGGAAATACACAGAGCCAGATTCGCCCACGCGCAAGCTAGGCGCTTCTTCCAGTGCGGGCACCTCATAGGTTTGCCCACCGTTGAGCGTGCCCTCGAACACGATATTACCCTCAGCAGAGGTCACGCGGATCCATGCAGGGCGCACGGCCACCACGCGCACCTGCGGTTTGGCATCTGCCAGAACCTGCGGCGCGGGCGTTGCGCCATCCGACCGCGACAGGACTGATGCAATCGCAGCCTCCACCGGATCGATCGGTTCGACCTCTGGCTGTTGCGGTTGCAGAGTGCCGAAAGAGGACGGGTCAATCGTGGCAATGGGGCCGTCACGGGCCGCAATCACAGGCACGTCCAGCGCCTCAGGTCGGTAAACGCGGTCCAGCGATTCCGCCGTGCCGAAACTGGACGGCTGGAAGCCGGATGCGGTGTCATCCACCTGCGCCACAAGCGCACCGTCAAGCGGATCGAGATCAGTCAGCACGGCAGGTGTATTTTCCACGGGCGCAAGTCTAACTTGCTGAATTTCCTTGAGAACGGACCAGCCCCCAAAACCAATCGCCCCGATCAGACCCAGCAGAACCACCGCCGACCCAATCGCGCCCGGTTCAATGCCGCTCAGTATGCTTTCGCGGGCTGGCAGGAAAGGTGTGGCCGGTTCCATGATCGGATCTTTACGCGAGACGACGCGGTCCGCCACGCTGTCCGCCTTGCGCATGGAAGACGCTCCAGCCGACATGCCGTGAGCCAACGCAAAGCCGCATTCGCGGGAAAAGGTCTCAAAGGCCTCATCAGGGTCCATGCCCAAATACCGTGCGTAGGACCGGACATAACCAGGCACGAAGCCGGGCGTATCAAAGGCATCGGGATCGGCATTTTCGATGGCAGCGATATAGGACGCACGGATGCGAATTTCGCGCTCCACATCCAGGAGGGACTTGCCCATCGTGGCCCGCTCACCGCGCATCAGGTCGCCCAAGCGCAACTCAAACGCGTCGAAGCCGCGCGGCTCCTCCACGGTGTCAACGCTCTTCGTCCTTTTTCGGCGAAGGACCATGTGCCTGCCTTTCTTCCCGAACCTGTCCCAATCAATAATCAAACATCGTTAACCAAACGTTGTTGATTCGGCTCGGCTGCCTTTGTTTACAAGACATTACCACAAAACAAGCAGTTTTGCACAGGCAGGGCGGTCAGGCTGTCAAATCGGCGCGATTTAGCGCGCAATGGCTCCAGAGTGCATCCAAAGCGCGCACAAGGGCTTCCACTTCGAACCTTCCGTGGACCGGGGATGGCGTGAAACGCAGACGCTCCGTGCCGCGCGGCACAGTTGGGAAGTTTATCGGCTGGACATAGATGGAGTGTCGCTCCAGCAGCATGTCACTCAGAATTTTCGTGTGGACCGGGTTGCCCACGATCAGCGGCACGATGTGGCTGCCATGGTCAATAAGCGGCATACCAAGCGACTTCAGCCGCGTCTTCAGCACCCGCGCCCGTTCCTGATGTGTGTCGCGCAGTGCCTGATCGGTTTTCAGATGCGCCACGGAGGCTGCGGCGCCCGCTGCCACAGAGGGTGGCAAGGACGTTGTGAAGATGAAGCCGGGCGCGTAAGACCTTACAGCGTCACACATTTTCTCGCTGGCCGCAATGTAGCCACCCATCACACCATAGGCCTTGGCCAACGTGCCGTTGATGATGTCGATGCGGTCCATCAGACCATCGCGTTCCGCCACACCACCCCCGCGCGCACCGTACATGCCCACCGCGTGAACTTCGTCAAGATAGGTCAACGCGCCGAATTCGTCCGCCAGTTCGCAAATGGCGGCCATAGGCGCGAAATCACCATCCATGGAGTAGATCGACTCAAAGGCGATCAATTTTGGCGTATCGGGGTCATCAGCGGATAGCATCTGGCGCAGATGGTCTAGGTCATTGTGCCGGAAGATACGCTTTTGCCCACCATTGCGCCGGATACCTTCGATCATCGAAGCGTGGTTCAGTTCATCAGAATATATGATCAGACCCGGAAAAAGTTTCGCCAATGTCGACAGCGTCGCGTCATTGGCGATGTAGGCGGATGTAAACAGCAGCGATGCTTCCTTGCCGTGCAGATCGGCAAGCTCGGCCTCAAGCTTTTTGTGATAAACCGTAGTGCCTGATATATTGCGTGTCCCGCCAGACCCCGCGCCCGTGGCCTCCAGCGCATCATGCATCGCACTCAGAACGACCGGGTGTTGGCCCATGCCCAGGTAATCGTTGCCGCACCACACCGTGATGCGCTGTTCAGACCCGTCGGGCCGCGTCCACGTGGCGTGAGGGTAATGGCCGCTCTGTCGTTCAATATCAATGAATGTCCGATACCGGCCTTCGTCATGCAGTCTCGCAATGGCTTCGTCTAGCTTTGCGTTGTAATCCACCTTGGGTCTCCTTGAACGCAACGGTTCTGGGTTTGGTACTGGGTCGATCCGGCGTATGACGACGTCTCCGCTGGTATGATCGAAATATAGTTTGAATCGTTCTAAGTCCACAGGGTACAAAACGCCACGGCGACATTCTTTGATCTAAATCAGTCTGTTCCTTTGATTTTGATGACTGACCATGTTGCGAATTGTGCTAAAAGAATTGCATTTTCAAAGACCTACCCTATTTCTAAATTGATGAAACGCGATTTACTCCGCCTTAACTCTGCGGGCAAACTTGTGAACATTTGCAGCTCCGGTTTAGGGTGCAATTAAATTCCCTGTGTAACCCCGGAGACATCCATGTCGCTCGACACCGTTCTCACCCGCATTGATGACCAATTGCCCCAGGCGCTGGACCGCCTGATGGCGCTGATGCGAATCCCCTCCATTTCCACCGATCCGGCGTTTGATGACGACTGCAACAGGGCCGCGGATTGGCTGGTGCGCGATTTGCAAAGCATCGGGGTCACGGCGGAGGCGCGCAAGACGCCCGGGCGGGCCATGGTGGTCGGGCATGTCGACGGCCCCCAAAACGCATCGGGACCGCATTTGCTGTTCTACGGCCACTATGACGTACAGCCAGTTGATCCCGTTGATCTTTGGCACACAGCACCTTTTGAGCCGGAAGTGCAGGACACACCCGGCGGTCAGGTGATCCGGGGGCGCGGTGCGGCCGATGACAAAGGGCAACTGATGACCTTTATTGAGGCCTGTCGCGCCTACAAAGAGGTCACGGGCGCCCTGCCCTGCAAGATGACGTTTTTCTTCGAGGGCGAAGAAGAATCTGGCTCACCGTCGCTCATCCCGTTTCTGGAGGCGCATAAAAACGAACTCTCCGCCGATCTGGCGCTGGTCTGTGACACGGGCATGGTGGCGCCGGGCGTGCCGTCCATTGCGTCGCAGCTGCGCGGCATGCTGAAGGATGAATTTACCCTGCACGGGCCAAAAATTGATTTGCATTCAGGCCATTACGGCGGGCCCGCGCTCAACCCGCTGAAAGAAATGTCGCGCCTGATTGCCACCTTTCATGACGATGATGGCCGCGTGGCGGTCGAGGGATTTTACGAGGGTGTAGAAGAGGTCCCCGAAGACCTTCTGCGCCAATGGGAAAACTGCGGTTTTGATGAAGAGGACTATCTTACCTCTGTTGGCATGTCGCGACCTCATGGGGAAAAAGGCTATTCCACGTTGGTCCAACAATGGGCGCGCCCAACATTAGAAATCAACGGGTTATGGGGCGGCTATCAAGGGGTTGGCACGAAAACAGTGATCCCGGCAGAGGCCCATTGCAAACTGACCTGTCGCCTTGTGGGTCAGATGGATCCAGACACGCTGCGCCAGAAAATCCGCAAGCATGTGGAGGATCGCCTGCCGCCTGACGCGCGTGTGACTTGGGACAACAATCTCGATGGCTCGCCCGCGTCCGTGATGAACACCAACCGGCCAGAATTTGAAAATGCGCGCCAGGCGCTATCGGATGAATGGGGGCGTGAAGCGGTGTTTTCGGCTATGGGCGGATCTATCCCCGTGACGCGGTTTTTCACCGACATTCTGGGGCTCGATTCGATGCTCATTGGCTTTGGCCTCGAAGATGACGCAATCCACTCACCCAACGAGAAATACAACGTAGAAAGCTTTCACAAGGGCACGCGCAGCTGGGCGCGGGTCTTGGATCGACTTGCAAAGGCATAAAACATTGCCAATCAATACCTTCGAAGATCATATTGAAGTCCTCAACGGGGTGAAAATCGCCTGGACGCAGGGCGGTGAAGGCCCGCCACTCCTGCTGTTGCATGGCTTTCCGCAAACCCGCGCGCTCTGGGCTGAGATTGCACCGGAACTGGCCCGCGACCATCGTGTGATCTGCCCTGATCTGCGCGGCTATGGGCAGAGCGGCAAGCCCGCAACAGTCGCCGAATACAGCTTTCGCGCGATGGCGCAGGATCAATTGGCCTTGATGCGGCATCTGGGCTTTGAGCGTTTCGCGGTGGCGGGTCATGACCGTGGTGGCCGGGTGGCCCATCGCCTGGCACTGGATGCACCCGAGGCCGTCACGCGCGTGGCCCTACTGGACATCGTGGCCACCCATACGCTGCTTGCGCCCCTGCGGCCGGACGTGGCGCAGGCCTATTACCACTGGTTTTTCCTCGCGCAGCCGGAACCTTTCCCGGAAAACATAATCGGTGAGGATCCCGATGCCTATTTCACGTCCTGCCTGCTGGGATGGAGCGCCGCACAGTTGGAAGATTTCATTCCCGCACAGTTGGAAGCCTATCGCGCGTCCTGGCGCGATTCCGATACGATCCGAGGGATGTGCAATGACTATCGCGCGGCACTCGCCCATGATTTTGAGGATGACGTCGCAGATCTTGAAGCGCGCGTCGACTGCCCGGCCCTGGTGCTTTACGGCGCGGACGGAGCCATGGGAAAAATATACGACATGGAAGCCGTTTGGGCGGATAAATGCCGCGAAATGAACGTGTTGGACATTCCTGGCGGGCATTTCTTTCCGGATACAGCGCCGCGCGAAACCACCGAAGCGCTGCGCGACTTTTTCCATCCAACGCAATCCTGATCAAAGCACGACCCACGCGTTTGTGGATCGCTGTCTCGGCGTCGTCTGTGGTGAAAAAGCAGCGGTGGCGCGGTTGACGGGGCTCGAACCCGCGACCCCCGGCGTGACAGGCCGGTACTCTAACCAACTGAGCTACAACCGCCCACTGCTAGCCACGGCAAGCGTGGCGTGAGGCGTGTCATATGCGCCTGTCCGCCCTGCGTCAAGCACTGCGAACCGCCAAATCGATGACCATGTAAGATTTTTCTGAATTGGTGGCAGACATACCCAAAAACGCGGCGCAGAAATCCTGTGTTCCCAGCTTTCCCGACAGTCATTTTTTCCGGAACGGCTTACCGCCCGGAGGACAGACCATCCATCAACCGAGTCAAGCGCTGCCTGTTTGCAGGATCTTTGCAATCACGCGCCCATTCCGCCATCAAAGACAGTTCACGATCCGACAAGCCATTGGAATTGCTTGAAATAAAAGATCGGATGGCGACCCCAGCATCACTGAAAAGATCGCCATCCGGCGTCAGGTCACTCACGCTGTTTTCCTCACCAAAACTCAAGACGCTGAATAGATATTTGACGATTTCAACGAAAAGTCAATATAAGGGATCAACGATCCCCGATTTAGGACTGCTCATGCCGGATTTTCACGACCGCCTGAAAGATGAAATTCATAAATCAGACTATGATTTCAAGTCTTTATCGCTGCAAATCGGTCAGGGCGAACGTTACATTTCAAATCTACTATCCACCAAAAGCGACCCGGGCTTCTCAAATGTCGTGAAAATCTGCGCCGCCCTGGGCCTCAGCCCCAATCAGATCGCAGGGTTGACCGATGAAGTGACACTGTTCAGCGAAGACCTTGACCAGCATGTGGTGTCCGCGCAGGCCGAAAAGATCCTGACAGCCGTCACGCGGGAAACCTATCGCAAACTATCGCGTCGAGGGGTGAAGCCGCTTCTGGACGACGTGTTGACCTGGTGGCATCAACAAAACGGGCTTCTGAACAATTTTGACAAATTGTCAGAGCACGTGGATCTTTACGTCACTCCAGATGTGCACAGTAAACTGCCTGAGCCCTATCGCGTGGGATACAACTCTCTGGCCGCGCAATCCTTCGGCGTGCAATCGGCCGACCACCTGCGCAGTCTGCTGACCACTTTTGACGGCGAACTCGTCGAAAGGGTGCGACTCAGTCACGTGGAAACCTCCAAAGGTGAGCCGCGTCTGAGTATCGAAGAGATCGACGTGGAATTGCCCGGCCACACCTTCCCGCTGCGCTTTTCCTACAAACGTCTGCTGCTGCCCGTGCGCGACAGTGACGGTCATGCCTATGTGCTGAACTACTCACAAGCGCTCGAGTGAGCCCGCATAATGTTGCATCATGTGGCTGAGATGGCTGGCGGAAATGGCCACCAACCATTCTGAGTCGTCCCGCCCCGGCGGAGCCGGCTGGACCCATTTCGCCACGCCCGGCAATTGCGTGGTGAAGCCGTAATTGGTCGCAAACCCTGCCTTTACATCGCGGTCGCGCATCATGGCGTAGATCCAGTCCACCTGCCATTTGGTGGCAATGCAACTGTGCAGCAGAAACATCAGGTAGCGTAGTTTCTGGCGGCTGCCGCGCCGGTTGGGATGCACGAAAAGTTCCCCGATATAGGCCATGCGGCCATGGAAATTCGGCGGCAGATCGGTGGTGAACGCGGTCAATGTTTCGCCCGACGGGTGAGGGTAATGGCGGCGCATGGTGCGTATCATGTAATCGCCCATGTTTTCGCGCCCGACCACATCGAAACGCGTGGCGATCCCGGTGACGTATTCGCCCTGCTCTTTCATAAAGAGCCAGAACCCGCTGTCTTCGGTGAAGTCATTGTGCCGCCCTGACAGTTTCGCCGTCATGGAATTCTTGCCCATGGACGTGACAATGCGTTCGGCCTCATCGAAGTCCGAGATCATATCGACCTCAAGCCCCGATTCAGCCAAGGCACCCAGGCATTCGCCCCCCACCTTGATCAGATCAAGCGACCTTACCATTCGCCCGTGCGCACCTTGCCCATCCCATCGTCATTGTTTCCTATCGGGAAACAGTCGGGCAGGCAAAGGGCTGATGCACAATTATTCAAAGAAACTTGCGAAAGCTTGCAACTATGTGCTGATCAACGGTGGAAAACGGCTGGGAATAGTTGGAAATGGTGGGTCGTGAGAGACTCGAACTCCCGACATCTTCGGTGTAAACGAAGCGCTCTACCAACTGAGCTAACGACCCGTGAGCGGCGTCATACAAATCCTACGCGGCCCTTGCAAGGCCCCGCGTTTATTCAGCTGCGACCTTGCGCGTGGTGAGCATGTCCTTGAGGTAACGGCCCGTATGGCTAAGGGGTTCCTCTGCCACGGTTTCAGGCGTGCCCACGGCCACGATTTCGCCGCCGCCATCTCCGCCTTCCGGGCCGATGTCGATGATCCAGTCGGCGGTTTTGACCACATCGAGATTGTGCTCAATAACGATGACTGTATTACCATTTTCCACAAGCTCATGAAGCACTTCCAGCAGTTTCTTCACGTCCTCAAAGTGCAGACCCGTGGTGGGTTCGTCAAGGATGTAAAGCGTGCGCCCGGTGGACCGTTTGCTGAGTTCTTTTGACAGCTTCACCCGCTGCGCCTCACCGCCCGAAAGCGTGGTCGCTTGCTGACCCACCTTGATGTAGCCCAGCCCCACGCGCATCAGCGCATCCATCTTTTCGCGGATCGACGGGACAGCCTTGAAGAACTCCTGTGCGTCCTCGACTGTCATATCAAGAACGTCGGCTATGCTCTTGCCTTTAAAAAGAATTTCCAAAGTTTCACGGTTGTATCGCTTGCCCTGGCACGTTTCACAGGTGACATAGACATCCGGCAGGAAATGCATCTCAATTTTGATCACCCCGTCGCCCTGGCAGGCCTCACATCGACCTCCCTTGACGTTGAAGGAAAATCGCCCGGGCTTGTAACCGCGTGCCTTGGCTTCGGGTAGGCCCGCAAACCAGTCGCGGATCGGCGTAAACGCGCCGGTATAGGTGGCAGGGTTGGATCGCGGTGTGCGGCCGATGGGGCGTTGATCGATGTCGATGACCTTGTCGAGATGCTCCAAGCCCTTGATTGTTTCGCAAGGTGCCGGCGTCTGGCGCGCGCCGTTCAGGCGCATGGAGGCGGTTTTAAAAAGCGTCTCAATCGTCAGCGTGGATTTTCCGCCGCCCGAAACGCCCGTCACGCATACGAATTTTCCCAGGGGAAATTCAGCCGTCACTGATTTAAGATTGTTCCCTTGGGCTTTGATAACCTTGATAGATTTTCCTTTACCCTTGCGGCGTTTTGCAGGAACGGAGATTTCCCGCGTGCCCGACAGATACTGCCCGGTGACGGACCCCGCATCACCTGCCACCTGTTCGGGCTTGCCATGGCTGACCACCTCACCACCATGCACACCTGCGCCGGGGCCGATGTCGAACACGTAGTCGGCAGTGCGGATCGCCTCTTCGTCATGTTCCACGACGATCACCGTGTTGCCCTGATCACGCAGGTTTTGCAGCGTGGTGAGCAGCCGCCCGTTGTCGCGCTGGTGCAACCCGATGGAGGGCTCATCGAGCACGTAGAGCACACCCGTGAGGCCTGAGCCGATTTGACTGGCCAATCGTATACGTTGGCTTTCTCCACCGCTCAGCGTGCCAGCATTCCGTGACAGCGTCAGGTATTCCAGCCCGACATTGTTAAGAAAACCAAGGCGTTCGCGGATTTCCTTGAGGATCGCGCGGGCGATTTCATTGCGTTGCGCAGTGAGGTTTCCGGGCACGCTTTCGCACCACGCATAGGCCTCGCGGATCGACATCTGCACGACCTGGCCCACATGCAACAGGCCGTCGTCCTCAGACCCGATTTTCACCGCCAGCGCCTCTTCCCGCAGACGGTAGCCTTCACATGAACCACAGGATCTATTGTTTTGATAACGCTCGAATTCTTCGCGGATCCAGTTGCTGTCTGTTTCGCGATAGCGGCGTTCCATATTGGGGATGACGCCCTCAAAACTGCGGGTCACCTGATAGACCCGGCCGCCTTCGTCATAGCGGAACGGGATCTCTTCGTTGCCGGACCCGTAGAGGAAGACCTGACGCACATGGGCGGGCAGATCCTTCCAGCGGGTGTTCTGGTCAAACTCGTAATGTTTCGCAATGGCTTCAATGGTTTGCAGGAAGTAAGGCGACTTGCCCTTGCGCCACGGGGCCAGCGCGCCATCGGCGATCTTGAGGGCCTCATCGGGGACGACGAGGCGCTCGTCGAAATAAAGTTCAACGCCCAGGCCGTCGCAATCGGGGCACGCGCCGAAGGGGGCGTTGAAGGAGAAGAGGCGCGGTTCGATCTCGGGGATGGTGAAACCGCTGACAGGGCAGGCAAAATTCTCGGAGAACGTCACCCGTTCCGGATCACCGTCCTTGGGCGCGGTTTCCAGAATCGCGATGCCGTCGGCGAGATCGAGGGCAGTGCGGAAGCTGTCGGCGAGGCGAGTCTCTAAGCCCTCTTTGACGACCAGACGATCAACCACCACGTCGATGTCGTGGCGGAATTTCTTGTCGAGCGTGGGAGGGTCATCAAGTTCGTAGAAGTCGCCATCGACCTTCACGCGCTGGAACCCCTGTTTGCGTAACTCCATGAATTCCTTTCGGTATTCACCTTTCCGGTCGCGCACGATGGGGGCCAGAAGGAAGGCGCGCGTGCCCTCTTCCATGGTCATGACGCGGTCGACCATGTCCTGGACTTGCTGTGCCTCGATGGGCTGACCGGTGGCGGGGGAATAAGGCGTGCCGACGCGAGCGAAAAGCAGGCGGAGATAGTCGTAAATTTCCGTCACCGTGCCGACGGTGGAACGGGGGTTTTTGGAGGTTGTTTTCTGTTCGATCGAAATCGCGGGACTGAGGCCGGAGATGTGATCGACGTCAGGTTTCTCCATCATATCAAGGAATTGGCGAGCATAGGCCGACAGGCTTTCGACATAGCGGCGCTGGCCTTCGGCGTAGATCGTGTCGAACGCGAGGGACGATTTTCCGGAGCCCGACAGGCCCGTGATCACCACAAGCTCATTGCGGGGGATATCGACGTCGATCCCCTTGAGATTATGTTCCCGCGCACCGCGGACTTCGATGTTTTTCAGCTCGGCCATGGGACCCCTACCTACCTTTCATTTGGAGATAGAGGCATTGCGATTTTTATCCAAGTCAAAAATGTGAACAAAGGATGAACAACTGACAGGACGAGTCAGTCATCCACAGGTTTCTGCCGCGGAAAAAGGCATGTCGGTATCGCGTCGGTATGACGTCGGTATTGCGTCGGTGCGCCAGGCCGACGCTGGCGGGGGCTTGAAAAGTTAAGAAAGCGTTAACAATTACAGTCGTGGGGCGCGCAATTTTAACGAAAGCTAACATTTTGAAACGTTTTGTTTTCGTGACAGCCACACTCATGCTGCCCGCGTCTATCCTTCACTCACAATCCTCAGGATGCGATCCAAATTATACCGGTGCTTGCGTGCCCATCGCCTCCGATGTGGATTGCGCATCGGGATCAGGAAACGGCCCGGCCTATGTTCGTGGGCCAGTCTATGTGGTCGGCGACGATATCTATGATCTTGATCGCGACAATGACGGGGTAGGATGTGAGCGCGGCTAAGGTGCGCAGTCTTTAAAAGACTGCGGACGAACTCTTTTAAAGAGTTCGTTTACTTAGATTTCTGCGCTAGCGCCCAAGACACCAGCGGGAAATCCTCTTCATTGGTCAGATCATCCACCTCGGGGTCGTAAACGGGTGGCCAATCCTCTTCCAGATTGCGCCGGGCGCAGTGGCGGTTGCCCCATTGGGCGGCGGTGATGTTTTCGCGCTCGAAGCCTGCCTCGATCAGAAGATTCTTTAGGCCGCGCGCGGACCAGCGGGAACAATCAATGGGTGCGCCGTGGTAGGGGATGAAGAACGGTACGGCGATCCAGAAATAGCCGCCGGGGCGGAGCATTTCGAGAACGTGGCGGGAGGCGGCGTAGGGGCGGTCGAGATGTTCCCAGACCTGATTGGCGAGGATGATGTCGAATTGCCGCACCGACCCGTCCGCGTCCGTGAAAGCACCGGCGCAGATGTCATATTTGGGGTAGCGGAAGACCTGGTAGGATTTGAAACCGAACCGGCCGCCATGCTTGCCGGAAATCTCGGCCGCATCCATGCCCGCCAGATCGAGGCGTTGCAGCATCCGGCGGGATTTGCGCTGCATGATGATGCGGTTGAGACTGGCCATGGTGTGGTTTTGTGCGCACCCGCCTCAGATCGCAAGACGGTTACATGTGCCCATTACATGTGAATCACCTGACCATATGCGTCGAGGACGCTCTCGTGCATCATCTCAGATAGCGTGGGATGCGGGAAGACGGTGTTCATCAGGTCTTCCTCGGTCGTTTCCAGCTGGCGGCCGACGACGTAACCCTGGATGAGTTCGGTCACTTCGGCGCCGACCATGTGGGCGCCGAGGAGTTCACCCGTCTTGGCATCAAAGATGGTTTTTATCATGCCCTCGGCCTCCCCAAGGGCGATGGCCTTGCCGTTGCCGATAAACGGGAAGCGGCCAACCTTGACTTGGATCCCCTGCTCTTTCGCCTTGGCCTCGGTCAGGCCGACGCTGGCGACCTGCGGATGGCAATAGGTGCAACCGGCAATGCTGGCCGGGTCGACGGCGTGGGGATGGTTGCCGGCGATGAGTTCGGCGACCATGACACCTTCATGGCTGGCTTTATGAGCGAGCCACGGGGCACCGGCGATGTCACCGATGGCGTAAATGCCGTCAATGCCAGTGCGGCACATCGGATCAGTGACCACATGGCCACGATCGACTTTGACGCCAACACCGTCCAGGCCGAGATTTTCGACATTGCCAGTGATGCCCACGGCGGAGATGACGGTGTCGAATTCGTGCTTTTCCACCTTGCCGCCGGTTTCAATGTGGGCGGTGACTTTGCCTTTCGCGCGGTCGAGCTGTTTGACCATGGATTTCTCCATGATCTTCATGCCTTGCTTTTCAAAGCTCTTCTTGGCGAAGGCGGAGATTTCGGCGTCTTCGACGGGCAAGATGCGATCCATCACCTCAACCACGGTCGTGTCTGCGCCCAGCGTGTTGTAGAAGCTGGCGAATTCGATCCCGATGGCGCCCGATCCGATGACCAGCAGTTTCTTGGGCATGCGCGGCGGCATCAGGGCATGTTTGTAGGTCCAGACCAGATCGCCATCGGCCTCAAGACCCGGCAATTCGCGGGCCCGCGCGCCGGTGGCAAGGATGATGTTTTTGGCGGTCAGGTCTTCACTGCCCTTCTCGGTTTTGACGGACACCTTGCCTTTGCCAGCAAGCGTCGCCTCACCCATGATGGCCGTGACCTTGTTCTTTTTCAGCAGGTGACCGACGCCGGAGTTGAGCTGTTTGGACACATCGCGGGAACGTTTGACCACCGCGTCGAGGTCATAATCGATGCCGGTGGCGGACAGGCCAAATTCCTTGGCGCGATGCATCAGGTGGAAAACCTCGGCGCTGCGCAGCATGGCCTTGGTGGGGATGCAGCCCCAGTTGAGGCAGATCCCGCCCATGTGCTCGCGCTCCACCACGCAGACCTTGAGCCCAAGTTGAGAGGCGCGGATGGCAGCCACATAGCCACCGGGGCCTGCGCCGATTACGATTACGTCGAAGTTCTGGGCTGCCATTTTCGGTCTCCAGCAAGGCGCGTTTGAAAGATAGTTTGATGTTAAACTATCTCTTAAGAGACCTCAACGCAGATGTCGCGACGCGGTGCTTTATGCCGCGTCGGCCTTTTGCAGACTGCGCAGGGTGGCCCCGTAGCCGCCCGATGCCAGATATCTTTTCTCTGGCCCCGTGGTGCTGCGAGACAGCGCTTCGTTGCGGTATGGGAAGCGGCCGAACTGACGGATCACGTCGCGATGGGCGCGCGCATGCAGCAGGTTGTCATCGCAATCCGGCATGCGTTCCAGCATCAGCCGGATGCAGCGTTCCTGGTCGCAGAGATTTTCAGAATGCATGAGCGGCAGGTAGAAGAATTGCCGCGCGGGCGCATCGATGCGCTTGTCCCAGCCGTGGTGGATCGCCATCTTGGCGGCGGCCAGACCGTGGGTGTCGGTGGCAAAACTGCGCGCTTCACCTCGGAACATGTTGCGGGGGAATTGGTCCATCAGGATGGTGTAGGCCAAGGTGCCGTTGGGATAGGTGAGCCAGAGCCCGTATGTCCCCTCAGACGCGTTTTGCCACGTTGTTAAAAACCGCTCTCTTATAGTGGCGTCCAGTTCATCGGATTGTTTGTACCAACCCTCCTGTCCAACCTCATCAAGCCAGAATTCCAACACCTCTTGCGGCGTGGCCATTTTCCCGTTCCCCTTAATGTCATGTCCCAATCGTTACGCAATGGTAACCGCGCACTCACGTATGTGAACAGTAAAATATTGCAACAGGGGCAACACTCCGTGAGGCACAGTTTTTCAGACGACGCGCGGATTGTTGCCCATATCGCCCGGGGTGTCGGTGTCATCCTGGGCAGTGTCGATGGCATATTCGGTCGCGAAGGTGACGGCTGCGGGTGATGAGGACATGGTAACGATGGCGTAGCTGTCGGTGTCCACGGCCGCGGGTGCGGGGCGGATCGTCATTCGGTAAGCGGCATAGGCGGCTAGCCCGCCACCCAAACCCGCAATATAGATGAAAAACCCGGGCGCGCCGAGGGCGGACATGATCCAGCCGATGAGGATCGGGCCTGTGACGGCGCCCAGCCCGTTGATGAAGACCATGCCGCCCGCTGCGCCGGCCATGGCGTCGTGATCAAGATAGTCGTTCACATAGGCCAGAAGCAGCGAGTAAAGCGGGTTCGACATGCCGCCGACGATGAGCGCTGCCGCGATGATCGCCCAGAACGCCCCGCCAAAAAGCGCCCCCAACAGGGCCGCGGTGCCCAAGATGGCAGAGACGGCCATGATGACAACGCGGCGGTCCATCCGGTCGGAAATCCAGCCGATGGGGAATTGCAGCACCAGCGCGCCGACGAAGAAGGCGGAGACGAAAGTGGAAATCTCCGCAACGCTGAGGCCGGACTGGGTGCCATAGACGGATGCCATCCCAAATTGCGCCGAAAAGACGCCGCCCAGCAGGAACATGCCCACGCAGCCCAGTGGCGAGGCGCGCCAGATTTCCAGCAAGGTCAGCGGTTTTGCCGTGTCGTGCGAGGGCACGGGGCTGACCGACAGCAGGATCGGCGTGAAGGCCAGAGAGATCAGCACGGAGGGGATGATAAAGAGGATGAACCCACCCGGATCGGCCAGCACCAGAAGCGCTTGCGCCGATACGATTCCCACCATCTGCATGATCATGTAAAGCGCCAGCGCTTTACCGCGGTTTTCATTGTCCGCGCTGTCGTTGAGCCAGCTTTCGGCGGTCACGTAAACGCCGGAGAAACAAAAGCCCACCAGCACGCGGCCTGCCATCCAGGCATAGGGATCAGTGAGCCAGGGATACATGATCATCACACCGGAGATGAGGGAGGCCAGTGCCGCGAAAACGCGCACATGGCCCACGCGGCGCAGCAGTTCAGGTGCCATGCGGGAGCCGAACAGGAAGCCCACGAAGTAAGCCGACATGATCACGGACATGGAGGCGGTGGAAAAGCCTTCGATTTCGCCTCGGATCCCCAAAAGCGTGGCCTGCATGCCGTTGCCCACTTGCAAAAGCATCATACCGAGCAGAAGCGCCCAGGCGTTTTTGAGAACGGTGAACATGGCGGGCCTCCGACCTGTGGTGGCTGCCTCTTGCCTGAGTCGCAGGGTGATGTCGCGGGGAAATTCGACCTGATGAGGTCGTTTCTGGGCGTCAGGGGCGCGAAATCTTTAAAAGATTTCGGCCGCAGTCTTTCAAAGACTGCGTTGGTCCGGGATCAGGAGGGAGGCATCGCCGTAGGAGAAGAAGCGGTAGTTTTCGCGGGTCGCGTGGTCATAGATGGCGCGGATGCGGTCCCGCCCCATCAGGGCGGAGACGAGCATCATCAGCGTGGATTTGGGCAGATGGAAATTGGTCATCAGCGCGTCGGCAATCTGAAACTGAAACCCGGGATAGATAAAAATGTCGGTTTCGCCGTCCCATGGCGCGATAACGCCTGATCGGCCCGCGCTTTCGATGAGGCGCAGCGCGGTCGTACCAACCGGGATGATGCGGCCGCCGTTTTGCTTGGTGTTGCGGATTTCTTGGGCGGCTTTTTCGGTCACCTCGCCCCATTCGGCGTGCATTTTATGGGTGGTGACGTCATCGACCTTCACAGGCAAAAACGTGCCCGCCCCCACATGCAGCGTGACATAGGTGAAATCGACGCCATGACCCGCAATGCGCGCCAGCAACGTGTCGTCGAAATGCAGCGACGCAGTGGGCGCGGCCACGGCCCCCGGTCGGGCGGCCCAGACGGTTTGGTAGTCCTCAACGTCTTGGGCGTCGGCCGCGCGGCGGGTGGCGATATAGGGCGGCAGCGGCATGGCACCGGCGGCGTTCAGCGCGGCATCAAATGCTTCACCCGTCAGGTTGAAGCGCAGGATGCCAAGCCCGTCCTCCCGAGAGAGGCAAGTTGCGCGCAGGTCTGCGGCGAACACCACCTCTTCGCCGTCTTTTAGTTTTTTCAAAGGTTTGACCATGGCGCGCCAATCGCCACCTAGGGTGGTGTCAAGCAGCGTGACCTCTATCTTCGCGGCGGCATCCGCGCGATGACGCCTGCCGGTGAGGCGGGCGGGAATGACGCGCGTGTCGTTGAGCACAAGCCGGTCGCCCGGGCGGAGGAACCGGGTGATGTCAGACACCACCGCGTCGGTGATCTGCGCCCCTTCTGCCACCAGCAACCGGGCAGAGGTGCGGGGCCGCGCAGGGCGTGTGGCAATCAACCGCTCGGGCAGTTCAAAGTCGAAATCACTGAGTTGCATCAGCGATCTGCCTGTTTGCCTGTACGGTTGTTGATCTGTTCGGTGGTCGTTGAGGTGTCATCGCGGGAGGCCTCCCCCGGTCTGGCGGGCGGCGGGCCGCGGAAGAGATCGCGAAACATGCCGGGCGTCAGGATTGACAGAGGGTCGACCTCTACCTTGGGGTCGCTGGCGGGGCCTTCGACATCATAGCCAAAGCCGATGAGCCCCTCGCCAGGGCGACCGAACCAACCGCCGAGATTGAGGGCATAGACCGGCGAAATCACCCCATCAAGATCGAGCCATTTGCGGTCGCCGTAGTAATAGCCTTCCATGGATATCCCCATGGAGGCCCCGACGGCAGCGACCTCATAGATGGTGACCCGGTCGGGGGCCAGTTGGAAGCGGCCGTTGACTTCAGAGAAATGGATCCCGTCGCCGTTCATTTGATCGAGGATGCCCACCAGGCTGATGGCATTCAGCAGCGCGGCCATGGTGGGCATATCCTTGACGCGCAGGCGGGTCGCGGTGAATTGCCCTTCATAGACGCCTTCGCCCTGCCCCGGCACCAATACCAGTTCCATTTGCCCGTCGCGGGCCTGTTTCAGCAGATTGGCCGAGGCCAGCACGCCGCCGGCATCCTGAGAGGTGATCTGAAATGCGCTGCCGCCGGCTTGTGGCACGATGCGGCCTGCGATGGCGGTGCCACCATTGATCTGGCCGGTAAAATCGCCTGACACGCCGCGCGCGGTGCTGAGTTCGGCATTGAAATCCGTAAGCGTGATGGCATCGGCGATCTGCAGCCGGTCCAGTCGGAGAGAGACCGGCCCGCCACCCTGCCCGCCCCGGCCCTGTTTCCTCGTGAGGGAAGTCTTGCGCAAGTCTACCGTGCCGCCTGGCACGCGGATGAGCGGCGCCTGGCCCGGCCCGAGCCCCACCAGATCCACCGGCGCGTCAATCCAGTTGCTCAGCCGCACGCGGGAGAAATTGGCCTGCTGCAACTGACCGTCAGGTTCCAGCGTGACCGATCCTGTGGCACGCAGCCCGCCTGCATCGAGCGTGAGGCTGTCAATGGCGGGCGGCTGACCCAGAGAGCCGGAGACAGACAGCTCACCGGTTTGCGTCTCACCGATGGACCAGTCAAGGGGCACCAGCGCCAGCGACAGGCCTGCAAGATCGGAAGTCATGGAAAAAGTCGCGGGTGTATCGCGTTCCAGATTGAGTGTGATATCGCCCCGCCCGGCACCGCCAACGCTGCCCGGGGGCAGGCCAATTTTGAATTCATCCATGAAACGCTGCGACAGTTCGATCCAGCCTTCGACCGAGGCGCGTCCATTGCTGCCTTTGCTGAGCGGCATGGTGTAGAGCCCTTCGAAAGGCACGTCGCCCACCTGCCCCGGCCCACCGAGCGCCAAACGCTCGGGCGTGGCATCCACCGTGAGTTTCGCCGATTTGAGGACCCGGCCCGGCACCAGTTGGTCACTGGTCACTTCGGTCACTTCACCTGTCATGGAAAAATCGACGCCATCGAAGGTCAGCCTGTCAATCACCGGAAAGTTAAGTTGCCCCGAGAGCCGCGCGCGCCCATCGGCCACCGTGACGGATTGCCCGGCCTTGTCGATGAAACCGAAGGGCCCCGAATTGAGAAGCGACAGCGCGGCGGTGACGGAACTGTCGGTGCGCAGCTGCACTTCCCCTTCCCCGCCGCGGATCAAGATGTCTTTGATCTCAAAGGTAGAGCCGGAAATGTCGATGGGGCCCCCATCGGGCGGGATCACGACGCCACCATGGGCTGCGATGGCGAATTGTTTGCCCTGGATCATCCCGGTGCCGCGCCCGTTTTCGATGATCGGCACGTTCTTGATGAATTGCGAGGCGAGGTTTTCGAAATCAAAGCCCAGATAGATGTTGGGCTTGGCTGAAGGCTGCATATTGATGGCGAATTTGATGTCCTTGAGGTCCACATCCCGGACATTGTTCGTGATCCATTTGCGGGTTTTGGGTTCCAGGGTTTCGGGCCAAAGCTCAAGCAAGCGGTCAGGGGCAATGCCCGGCACCATGGCGGAGGCAGTGATGGCCCAACCGTCATCGCCGGCTGCGATGTCTGCCTGTGCATGGATGTGGCGGCCCTGATCTGTGATGGCCAACTCGCCCAGTTCCACGCGGAAAGGATCAAGCGTGAGGCGCATATCAAGGCGGGCATCGTCCAGCGCGATGGGGGTATCGTAGATGCTGAACGGGTTGGCCTCAAAAACGGAGGCCTTGAATTGAGAGGTGAGCGCGTCGGGCAAGCCGTCTTCCATGCCGTGCAGACGTGTCTGGCCTTCGATCTGGGTGGTGATCCATTGGCTTGTGACCGCGAGGCGTTCGAAATTCATGATCGAGGTGACGGGATCATAGGTGAGCTGCGCGCCTGCGTGGTCAAAGGCGATGGGCTTTGCGGCGTCATTGGGGCTGAGCGTGCCTGCCGCAATATCAAGGCTGGCCGCCATCGGGCCCAGCTCGCCGTTTTCATCAAGCTGGGCTGACAACCCGCCAGAGATGGGTGCATCCAGCGCGCGCAACCAGCTCAGCGCGGGGGCCTGCCCGGCGATGTCCTGTGCGGGCATGTCTTCAAAAGTGAAGGTCATATCCGTTGCGCCGCTGCCGATATCGCTTCGCAGGCTCATGCCCATGGTGGTGGCAAACCCGCGATTGCCCAGCAAGGTCAGATCGGCATCCATCACCAGGGAATTGCCGTCACGGGTGAAATCGATCTGGCCGCCATCCACGTTCCAGGCCTGTCCGCTGCGGGCGTCCTCATACCGGATGGCCAGGTTTTCGACGCTGACGCGGGACAACTGCGCGTAGCGATCGCGGCTGGCAAAACGATCCATCCAGTCGATGAACCCGTCGATCCCGGCGGCCCTGCCATCACTGGCCGTACCGCCCGATCCGCCCAGTTGGAAATTGATCTGGCCATCGGCATCACGGCGCACCAGCAATTGGATACCGGCAAGGCGAATGGTTGAGGGGCGCAGTTCCCCTTCCCAGATGCCGCCCAGGCCGGTGGTGGTCTGCACATCGGACAGTTGCACCAGCGGCGTGCCCACCGCATCGCTGATCACGACATTCTGCATCGCCAGCTGTGGCATCCAGTCGTCTTCCACCAGGATCGACAAATCGCCGAACGCCAGCGCCATGCCATCAATATCACCGTTGATCCGTTCAGAGATCTGCGCGCGGGCCCATTCGGGCAGTGCGATGCGGTTGCCCACCAGCGACATGAGCCCGATCACAGCCAGCACGCACAAGACCATGGTACTGCCGGTCACCCAAATGGCCGCACGTTTCAGCCGCGATTTGCGCGGTTTGGGCCCCGGACTTTGGTCCGCGTTTTGGCCCGGCTTTTGGTCCGTCTGCTCTGGTGTCTGGGTCAAGATCTGCGCGCAGTTGGTTGCTGTGGATTATTGTTGTTGGGTCTGCCCCATTTATTTTGGGTGTTCGCGTCCTAATTTGAAACACGAAATTTCACAAATGGAGACCAAAAATGCTTGAACCCGGCTCAGACGCCCCTGATTTCACCTTGCCCCGGGATGGCGGCGGGGATGTCACGCTGTCCGCTTTGCGCCCGGCCCCGGTGGTTTTGTTCTTCTATCCCAAGGACGACACATCGGGTTGCACCAAGGAGGCCGTTGCCTTCACCGAGAACGCCAGCGCCTTTGAAGCCGCAGGCGTCAAGGTGTTCGGTATTTCCAAGGACACCATCGCCAAACATGACAAATTCGTTGCCAAACATGGGCTTGGCATTCCGCTTTTGTCAGATGCAGAGGCGCATGTCTGTGAAGCCTATGGCGTATGGAAAGAAAAGCAAATGTACGGCAAGACATACATGGGCATCGAACGGACGACCGTTCTGATCGACGGATCGGGCAAGATCGTGCAGGTCTGGCCCAAGGTCAAGGTGCCGGGCCATGTGGACGCGGTGCTTGAGGCTGTGAAGGCACAATAAAGGACAGCTGATGTTGCGCGGGGCTTTGGGCATTTTTCGCTCAATTGGCCCCGCGATTGAAAAACGGCGTTTCATGGCGCCACATCAGCGCGGTGCGTCTCTTGAATGGGCGCGTGGTCGTTCGAAAAAATCGGCAATTTTCCGCCCGAACGGCCCTTTGTTGCTTACAACCGACTGAAAAATGGTCAAATCCCTTGCCCAGTTCTCAACGCTTTTGTAAGCAATCGCCCACGCGCCGCGTCGCAGAAGCTTTGAACAGCCATGCGCGGTATGAGGTAAACGACGGCAGACAATGGGGAACGGGGGCTCGTGCGCTCACATATCGCGATTAAATTTCACTCCTTTTTGGAGCATTATTTCCCTGAGCGCCGCGTCTTTCTGCGCTCTGATACCGACACGCGTTTTATCCGGCTGAAATCCGAGACACAGTTGATTGCCTTCGCGGGCACCACCTGTCTGGTGGCTTGGACAATCATCGCCACGGCCATTCTACTGATGGATTCGATCGGGTCAGGAAACTTCCGAGAGCAGGCCAAGCGCGATCAGAATACCTACGAAGAGCGCCTGAATTCGCTGGAGGCCGAGCGCAACACCCGCGCCGCTGAGGCGGCGGCGGCGCAGGAGCGCTTCAACACTGCGCTTGAGCAAATCTCGACCATGCAGTCGGAACTGCTGGCCTCGGAGGTGCGGCGCCGGGAGTTGGAGACGGGGATTGACGTGATCCAAACCACGCTGCGCAAGACGATCAAGGAACGCGACGGTGCGCAGGCTCTGGCGGATGCGCTGCAATCGGCGGGGCCTGGTGACACGGCCGTTGCAGGCCTTGCACCCGGCAGCGCGTCGGGTGATCCAATCCGCGACATGCTGACCGCCGCACTGGAAGAGACCGCGCGAGAACGCGACAAGGTCGTCAAAGATGCAAGACAGGCGTTTCTGGATGCCGAAGAAATGCAGACCACGATCCAGCTGATGCGCGATGAAAACGATGCGATTTTCCGTCAGTTAGAGGATGCGCTGACCATCTCGGTGGAGCCGCTGGACAAAATGTTCTCGGCCGCAGGCCTCAATACGGACGACATGCTCGACGCTGTTCGGCGGGGGTATTCGGGCCAGGGTGGTCCGCTGATGCCGTTGTCCTTTTCCACACGCGGGGCGGAGCTGTCGGTGGATGCGCTGCGCGCCAATCGCGTTATTGATGAGTTGGACCGCCTAAACATATACCGCATTGCCGCCCAGCAAGCGCCCTTTGCTATGCCGGTGCAGGGATCGTTCCGCTACACTTCCGGGTTTGGCATGCGTTGGGGCCGGATGCACAGCGGCACCGATTTCGCCTCAAAGCACGGCACGCCGATCTATGCCACCGCAGATGGCGTGGTGAAAGGCGCCGAATGGGAAGGAGGATATGGGCGCATGGTCACGATCCAGCACGAGTTCGGGATTGAGACGCGTTATGCCCATTTGTCGCGCATACGCGTGTCCGAAGGGCAAAGGGTCTCGCGCGGCGACAGGATTGGTGATATGGGAAACACTGGACGTTCTACCGGCACACATCTACATTACGAAATTCGTGTCGGCGGCAAAGCTGTCAACCCCATGATCTATATCAAGGCTGCGAGAAATGTTTTCTAAAAGCAAAATCAACGAACCTGCCCCGAAACCCGAACAGGCGGCAAAGCCTGCGATCCCCCCAGCCGCGGTCGATAAGCCGATGACGGACGCGGGCGCGGCAGATTTCCGCGCAACCGCGCCCAAGGCAAAGCCGCCCGCATCCGTGATGTCCTCGGATCTACACATCACTGGCAATATCAAGACCACCGGTGACATCCAGATCGAAGGCACGGTGGAAGGCGACATTCGAGCCCATCTTTTGACGGTTGGAGAAACGGCGACCGTCAAAGGCGAGGTGATGGCCGATGACGTGGTGGTCAATGGTCGCATTGTGGGCCGAGTGCGCGGCTTGAAAGTGCGCCTGACATCGACGGCACGGGTCGAAGGGGATATCATCCACAAGACGATCGCGATTGAATCGGGTGCGCATTTCGAAGGGTCGGTACAGCGTCAGGATGATCCGCTGAACGCGAAATCCAAAGCGGCCGCTGCCGCATCAGCCGCGGCAAAGCCTTTGGATCCTAAGCCGATTGAAGCTGCCAAAGGCTGATCCGTCGCGCGTAAGAGATGTAAAGCGCCGCTGCCAGTCAGTGGCGCTTCTTTTTGTCTAGACCCCGGCGGGGTTGTCCACGTCGTGGCCCATTTCCTTGAGATCCTGATAACGGTCGCCGATCCGATGGTTGGGGTGCCCGCCGATGGAGGCTCCGAGCGCGAGGACAATTTCATCCTCCGCCGGCGCATCCGGGATCGCCAGGTGAATCGTCTGATAGTGAGAGCGTTTGCCGCCATCGTGCTTATCCATCAAGGGGATAACAAGCGATGTTCCAGCGCCGCCTCGGGTGTTGGCAAAGACCAGATAGCTTTTGGCGCCCACCGCCTCACGGTACTGATTGCCGAACCAAAGCGTGTGGGTCAAAGCCTGCCCGTGTTCGTTTTCGCCGCCCATGCCGGTCAAGGATGCCTTCCCATAGCCTTCCACTGCGCCCCCTGTTGCCTCCAGCACCATGTCGGTCAAAAGCTTGCCCAGCACCGGCGCGTGGCTTTGGATGTCAGGGCGCAGGTTTTCCACATGGCCGCGCCCGAACCATGGGTTGCGGATAATGACCATGGCTGCGACCAGCTTCGTAGGGTTTTCAACAGCTTTGAAGCCTTCCTTAAACGTGTCCTGGACGTGCAACAGGGTGCGACGGATGTCGGGTTCGGTCCCTATGTCAGGCATGGGCGAGCTCCCTCGTGGCAAAGGCAGGCATCACCTTGTCGATGAAAAGCTGGAGAGAGCGTTTCTGTTGGCCCATATCCATGCCCATGGACGCATAGTAGACAAACGCATCGGCGCCATAGGCGCGATGGGCTTTCAGTTTTTCGATCACTTGGTCCGGGGCGCCGAACATCAGGTTGGTTTCCAGCATCTCGGGGTCTACGCGGGCGTTGCCGTCGAGATCTTTGAGTGGAACTTGATCCGGAAAGCCGTTGTTTACCTGACCTTTTTTCATCATCAGGTTGCCAAACTGACCCAGCACATGCCGGATAGAGGCCATTGCATCGGCGCGGTCTTTTTCCGTCTCGTAAACGGCGGCGTGGCGCATGACGGCCCATTCGCCGGCGAAAGGCTTGCCCGCCTTCGCAACCGCATCGTCCAGGCGACGACGGTAGGTTTCGACCTCAGACATCGGCATGGTGAGCGGCCAGCTCAGGATATTGCATCCATGTTCCACTGCGTAATCAAAGGTAACCGGCGCGCGGGCGGCGACCCAGACGGGGACGTTTTTCTGCACGGGTTTGGGGCAGGATGTGGCGGTGGGGAATTGCCAGAATTCGCCGTCATGGGCGTAGTCGCCCGCCCATAGTTTCTGCACCACGGGCAGGCTTTCCTGCATGTAGCGCCAGCTGTCACGCTGGTCGAGGCCGGGCTTCAAGCGATCGAACTCTCGCTGGTAAGCCCCTGATCCTATTCCAAATTCCAGGCGTCCATCGCTCAGAAGATCAAGCATTGCGGCCTCGCCCGCCAGATTGATGGGATGCCAATAGGCCGCGTTCACCACGCCCACGCCAAGACGGATGCGCTTGGCATGTTCACCCCACCAGGTGAGCAGTTGAAACGGGTTGGGCGCGATGGTCATCTCCAGCGCGTGGTGTTCCGCCGCCCAGGCGATTTCGAAACCGGCCTCATCGGCCATCTGCACCATGTCCAGCGTGTGATCGCGCACGGCTTTCATGTCCGTGGACGGGGTCATCCGTTCGAGATTGATGGCCAGGTGGAACTTCATCTTTGCCTCCTATCTATCTGTTCTTCAACGCATTTGAAACGGGTTAGCCATGGGCGCATCCGACATGTTCATCCAGACCGTCTTGGGCCTTGTGTAGTCATAAACCGCCTGAAACCCGCTTTCGCGACCATAGCCTGATCCTTTCATCCCGCCGAATTCCGCCACAGGAGAGATCACGCGATAAGTATTGACCCAAACGATCCCGGCCCGCACGGCGCGCGACATGCGTAAGGAACGCGCGCTGTCGCGGGTGAAGATGCCCGCGGCCAGCCCGTGCTGGGTGTCATTGGCGAGGGTCAGCGCCTCTTCTTCGGTCTCAAACCGAAGGGCACACAGGACAGGGCCGAAAAGCTCTGTGTCGACAATGTCGAGATCAGGCGATGGGCAGTCAAGCACGGTGGGTTCGTAGAAAAGATCGCCCTGCGGCGCGCGTTTGCCACCGGTCACCAGCATCGCGCCTTGGTTCAGCGCGCCTGCCACTTGGTGCTCTATCGTGTCGATTTGCCCATGGGTGCACAGCGGGCCCATTTCGGTTTCTTCGGCCATGGGATCACCGATCTTGATGCCGCTTGCGATTGTCTTCATCCGGGCGAGAAAATCATCGGCGATGGACGCGTGGACGATGAGGCGGGAACCGGCGACACAAGACTGACCGGAGGCACCGAAAATTCCGGCGACGCACGCGTTAACGGCGCTGTCGAGATTGGCGTCCTCAAATACGATGAAAGGGGATTTGCCGCCCAGTTCCAAGCTGACCTCCGCGAAGTTTTCAGCGGAATTGGCCAGCACGTGGCGCGCGGCCCCCGGCCCACCGGTAAAGGAGATGCGCGCCACCAGCGGGTGTTGCGTGAGACCCTTGCCGCAGGGATCGCCGTGGCCCGACAGGATGTTGACGACCCCGTCGGGAAAGCCCGCCTCTTTGATCAGCTTGCCGAATTCGAGGATCGCGGCGGGGGCGTGCTCAGACGTTTTGAGCACGACAGTGTTGCCGGCCGCGAGTGCCGGGCCGATTTTGACCGCCGTGAGGAAAAGCTGGGAATTCCAGGGCACGATGGCGGCGACTACGCCCAGCGGTTCGCGGTCGGTGAAGACGAAGAGATCGGGTTTGTCGATGGGCAGCGTTTCGCCCGAGATCTTGTCAGCGGCACCGGCGTAGAAGTGGAAGAACTCAGCGATGTATTTGGCCTGCCAGCGGGTTTCCTTGAACATTTTGCCGCTGTCACGCGATTCGATGGCGCCCAAGTGTTCGGACGTGTCGGCCAGCAGATCGCCCAGGCGGCGCAGACATTTGCCACGCTCAGACGGGGTCATCTTTGACCACGGGCCTTCATAGCAGGCTTTGTGCGCGGCGCGGACGGCGCGGTCGACGTCCTCTGCGGTGGCCTCGGGCGCGGTGGCCCAGACCTTTCCGGTCGCGGGGTTGAACGTGTCGAAACGCGCGCCGTCGGAGGCCGGGACATGAGCGCCGTCGATGAGCATTTGGTAGATGTCTGTCATGGGGCCCTCCTCTTTTGAGCGTGCCACAGAAATTCACTTCTTGAAATTGAATTATTTTGCGGAGAAAGTTCGACTAATGCGAATTGAAATTCCGTGTACCGGCGCGACAGCCAGGGCGAACTCCGCCGCGCTGTCGCCTGGCCCAACCCGGGGCGTGGCGTATGTGTCGGGTCAGGGCATCGCTCAAATGGGGTCCGAGATCACTGGGATAAAGCGCTGCTGTTTCAAGATCGGGACCGCCAGACCGGGACGTGACACAGGCGCTGTGTTGGACTGATGAGGAACATATGAACATCTCCGCCCTGCAAACGTTTCTGGCCATCGTGGACACCGGATCGCTCGTCCGCGCCTCGCAAGCGCTCAATGTCACGCAATCCACCGTCACGGCCCGGTTGAAGGCATTGGAGGATGAACTGGGCCAGCAATTGCTCAACCGGCAGAAATCGGGGACCACGCTGACCCCTGCTGGCACGCGGCTCTTGAGTTACGCGCGGATCATGACCGGGCTTTGGCGGCAGGCGAAATATGAGACGGGGTTGCCTGCGGGACTGGCCTCGGTTTGCACCTTCGGCTGTGATCCGGAGCTGTGGCACGGGCCGGGGCGTGCGTTTTTCAATGGAGTGTTGGCGGAGAACCCGGATATGGCGCTGTCGGTCCGACAGGGACGCGCGAGGGCGTTGGAGGCCTGGCTGGCCGAAGGCGCGGTCGACGTGATCCTGACGTTTGACAGCGTGACGCGCGGGGCACAGACGGTGCATGCTTTGCCGCCCGAGGAACTGGTGCTGTATTCCGACCGGCCAGGCACGCCGATAGATGCCGATCCGCTTTATATCTTCGTCGATCACGGCGAGGATTACCGACGCCAACATGGGGAAGATTATCATGGCGCGGGGGTGGCACGGATCAGTTTCGACAGCGCGGGTCCGGCGCTGCAATACATGCTGGATCACGGCGGATCGGCCTATCTTCCGCGCGCGCTGGCAGCACCCTTCGTGGCGGAGGGGCGACTTTTTCAATCCACCGATGCGCCGATTTACGCGAGGAAAAAGCATCTGATCGTGAATGACGCGGCGGGCGGGAACTGGGCGTGGTTTGACCTGCTGGTGTCGCGGATGCGCTTGCCAGCGCCCTTCAACCGGGCCTAGCCTGCGGGAAAAAGGGGGGGTGCGATGAGCGATCGTTACCAGAAATCCATGATGGACAATCTTTACTGGTGGGGCATCCCCACCATGTTCCGCTGTCCCAATGTGGGGCCTGAGGATCAGGATATTGCGCTGGTGGGCGTGCCCCATTCCACCGGAAACGGCACGACGGAGCGGGATCAGCATTTGGGCCCGCGCGCGTTGCGACATGTGTCAGCCGTGCAGCGGCGGGTGCATTCGGTATTCGGTTTAGACCCTTGGAATGACGTGAAAATCGCCGATGTGGGCGACGTGCCTTTTCCGCGCGCCAATGACAATGAAGACTGCATTGCGCGGATCACGGAGTTCTATGAGCACATCGACGCGGCGGGTGCGCGGCCTGTCTCCATCGGCGGCGACCATTCGATCACGGGCGGGATCGTGCAGGCGCTCGGGCGGGGCAAGCTGGCCGGGGGCGAGCCGGTGTCGTTTCTGCATCTGGATGCCCATACGGATGTGTTCACCAAGGTGGATCATTTTTTGGGCGCCAAGAAATCAGCGGCCCATTGGGGGGCGTATCTGGCGGACCAGGGCGATGTGAATCCCACGCGGTCCATGCAGATCGGGCTGCGCGGGCATCCCCGGTCGCTCGATTGGCTGCAGCCTTCTTATGATTATGGCTACAACATCGTGACCATGGCCGAGTTTCGTCACCGGGGGGTGGAGGATGTGGTGGCGCAGACACGCGCGGTGCTGGGCGACAGGCCGGTCTACATCACCTTTGATCTCGATTGTCTGGACCCGACCGTGGCGCCGGCCGTCAGCAATCTGGAACCCGGAGAGAAGGGGTTCGATATTGATGAGGCCGTGGGGATCCTGCGTGCGGCGCGGGGGCTGAATGTGATTGGCGGCGATGTGGTGTGCATGATGCCCACGAAGGACAGCCCCAACAACATCACGGCGCTGACGGCGGCGGCGGTGATGTTTGAGATGATTGCGATCATTGCAGAAAACACGGTGAAGGGGCGCGAAGCATGAAGGCGGCGGTGATGACGGAATTTGACGGCGCGCTGCCGCTCCAGGACGTGCCCGATCCGACTTGCCCGGCCGATGGGGTGATCGTGGCAATACGCGCCTGCGGGGTCTGCCGATCCGATCACCACGCATGGAAAGGCGAGGACCCCGATGTGCATCTGCCCCACGTCATGGGCCATGAGCTGGCCGGAGAGGTGGTGGATGTGGGTCGCGACTGTCGCCGCTTTGCCTGTGGCGACCGGGTGACAGCGCCTTTCATTCTGGGCTGCGGGGCCTGTCCCACCTGTCTGGGTGGCGATGCGACCTGTTGTGATCGCCAAGATGTGATTGGCTTCACGCATTGGGGGGCGTTTGCTGAATTCATCGCCATTCCGCGCGCGGATTTCAATCTGGTGCCCCTGCCGGAGGCTGTGGATTACACTGCTGCCGCAGGGATGGGGTGCCGCGTGACCACGGCGTTCAAGGCGGTGGTGGATCGCGGCGCGGTGCAGCCGGGCGAATGGATGGTGGTACATGGCTGCGGTGGTGTGGGCCTGTCGGCGGTGATGATCGGCGCGGCAGTGGGCGCGCGGGTGTTGGCGGTGGATGTGAACGCGCAGGCGCTGGAACTGGCGAGAACCTTTGGGGCGAGTGATACGCTGCTGGCTGACGGTGACGTTGGAGAGGCCGTGCGCGAGATCACCGGCGGCGGCGCGCATGTGTCCATCGAGGCGCTCGGGCTCAACGCGACGTTTCAGAACTCCCTGAAATCTCTGCGTAAACTGGGACGTCATGTGCAGATCGGGATGCCCACGGGTGACCATGCCACGCCCGTTCTACCGCTTTTGGGTCTGGTCTATGCCCGTCAGCTGACATTGCATGGCACGCGGGGGATTGCACCGGCCCGATTCGCGGCACTTTTTGAAATGATCGCGTCAGAACGGCTTGATCCGGCGCGTCTGGTCACACAAAGGATCGCGCTTTCGAGTGTCGAAACCGCATTGCGCGAAATGGATTGTTTCCGAGGCGCCGGAGTGACCGTGGTGGACCGCCTAAATTGTTGACATATGGGCAACAAGACCTCGGATTTTCTGCCCGGAACCTATGGATAAGTCTGGATTGAAATTGGCTTTTGTGAAACGCTTGTCCTTGTGCCGCTCGACGCAAGGCACCAAGACCTCAAGATTTCGGCCGGGCGGCGCTCTTTTTTGTAACCAAGGGAGCGGCTGTACGCCGCGAGGTAAAATGGCAAATACAACAAAAACCGAGGCAGGCAAACCAGCACCTCAACCGACGACGAAGAGCGCCGGTGAGGACAATGGACCAAAAACCATTTCAGCGCGCGTTTTCACGGATTTCGCAGCAATCTGAATGGGACTGGATTTGGGGACGGATACGCATGCCGCGTGCGGCTGTGCTCAACCTGCTAGTACTTTGATATCTGTCAGGAGGTGATCCGGCACCTCCAGACCTGCTTTTGCGGCCTCAGCGCGCCTTGCGTGGCGTGCCTCCCCCGGCAGGCGTGTGCCGTCCTGGGCCCGGATCATCTGCAACAGCGCTTCAAGCCGGGTGGTAAACTCTGGTTGCGGTGAAAAGGTGATCAGTGTTTGGCCAACGCCAGGCGGCGGGCCCTCTGCGTCAAAGAAGGAGGTGGCCTCATAGGAATGTTTGGCCCCGGTCAGCGTCGCGCAAAGAATTTCGACGATGAGCGCAAGCGCGGCCCCTTTGGCGTCCCCCATGGGCAGCATTGTCCCTTTGAGCGCGGCGGCGGCGTCAGAGGTCGGCTGCCCTGCCGCATCCAGTGCCCAGCCTTCCGGGATCGGAGTGCCGGTCTTTGAGGCGGCCATGACCTTGCCACGGGCGACCTTAGACAGCGACAGATCAATCACGAGCGGCGGGCCATCCGCTCGCGGGGCCGCGAATGCGATTGGGTTGGTGCCAAAGAGCGGTCGGGACCCGCCCCAGGGTGCCATGGCAGGCGGAGAGTTCGCCACCATCAACGCAATAACACCCGCCTCGGCCAGCGCTTCCACATGGGCACCAAGCTGACCGCAATGGTGAGAGTTGTAGACATAGGCCGCCGCGACCCCATGGGCTTCGGCGACAACAGGCAGTTCTGTTTGGACAAGGTTCAGCGCGGGAAAGGCAAACCCATTTCGCGCATCCACATGCAGGACACTGCTGCGCGGTTTCGTCAAATGCGGCTCTGCTTCACCTTGCACCTTGCCGGATTTGGCCTGCGCCGCGTAGGAGGCCACGCGCGAGAGACCATGCCCGCCCTGCCCGTCCACTTCCGCCGCAACCAAAGCCTCGGCCACGATACGGGCGTTCTTGCGAGACGTTTGGTTATGGAGAAACGCGCGCTCCACCAGATCGGTGAGCGCCTCAATCGACATGCGCGTGCTGTTGCCCATCATGCTCCCTGAGATTTTTGGCCTCCGGCGGGAGTATTTCAGGCCAAAAAGAAGCGCGTGTTTGGGCTTCTTTTTGGCTGAAAATACTCAATTCCGACAGATCAGGCCGAGCGGTAGAGTTTGGTCATGGAAAATTCCCGATGACCAAGGGCTTCAGCGGCTGTATTGCGACCATTGGCAGTACGACGGATCATATCGATCAGTTCATCGCCCGCTTCATCAATGGTCATCTCGCGGCGCAGAATGCCGGAGACGTCCACATCCACGTGTTCGGACATGGTGCGCACTGTGCGGGGGTTTGCGGTGATCTTGATCACCGGAACGATCGGGTTGCCGACCACGTTGCCCTGCCCCGTGGGGAAGGTGTGGACGACCGCGCCACCGGCGGCCATGAGGGTGACGCATTCAGCGGCGGCCGAAGAGCTGTCCATGAAGTAGAGGCCATCGCCGGATTTGGGCTGTTCGGCCGGTTCCAGGATGTCGATATATTGCGAGG
>JBCCCZ010000004.1:0-48592 GCA_039033255.1 Pseudomonadota bacterium | reverse complement strand
TGATGATCCGCCATAACGGGAAGGAGGCGTTCACGTTGGGTGTGGCCGGGATCAGCACTGAAAACATCGTCGATGTGGGACACCGCGTCGATGACAAATTGGCGGACATGGGACATCTGCTGCCCGCCGGGGTGGAGATACAGCCGATCTATCAACAGCATTTGGTGGTTGAGGAAAGCTCTAACGGGTTTTTGGTGAACCTGGCGATGTCGGTGTCCATAGTGGTTGTCGTGCTTGCCCTTTTCATGGGGTGGCGGGCCGCGATGGTCGTGGGGCTGACGCTTCTTTTGACTGTGGTCGGGACGATCCTCTTCATGGCGATCTTTTCCATTGAGATGGAACGGATATCCTTGGGCGCTCTGATCATCGCGATGGGGATGTTGGTGGACAATGCCATCGTGGTTGCGGAGGGCATGCAAAATTCAATGCAACGGGGGAAAACTTCGCGCCAGGCCGCAAAAGAGGCCGCCGCCAAAACGCAAATACCGCTGCTTGGCGCCACGGTGATCGCCATCATGGCCTTCGCAGGCATCGGTCTGAGCCCCGACAGCACCGGAGAGTTCATGTTCTCGCTATTTGCTGTGATTGGCATTTCGCTGACCCTGTCATGGATCCTTGCGCTGACGGCAACGCCCTTGTTGGGACACTACTTCTTCGATCAGGGCACGGGTGAGGGCGGCAGCGGCTATGACGGTGCGCTTTTCCGAGCCTATGGCGGTGTTTTGCGGGCATGCATCAAGGCGTGGTGGCTTGTGGTCCCTGCCCTCATCGGGATCACAGCGGTTTGTTTCATGCTTTTTGGCTCAATCAAGCAGCAGTTCTTCCCTGACAGCAACACGCCACTCTTTTTCGTGCATTACAAACTGCCACAGGGCTCTTCGATCCACGACACATCGCAGGATGTTGCGGTTCTTGAGGCATGGCTGGCTGAACAGGACGATGTTCTGGCCTCCACCGCCTATGTGGGCGATGGGGCAGTGCGGTTCATGCTGACCTATCAATCAGAAGATCCAAACCCAACCTATGGGCACATCATTGTGCGGACCCTAAGCACTGACCAGATCGCCCCGCTGATCGCGCGCATGAAGGCCTATGCAAATGAGGCGCTGCCTTGGGGTGAATTCCGCGCCAAACGGCTCGCCTTCGGGCCGGGCGGCGGTGACCCGGTGCAGGTGCGTTTCTCAGGACCCGACCCCGTGGTCCTGCGGCAGTTGGCCAATGAGGCGATCCTCCGCATGGAGGCGGCCACATCCAATCTCAAGACACCCAAAACCGACTGGCGCGAAATGGAACAGGTGCTGCGGCCCATTTACGCCGATGACCGCGCGCAGGAAGCTGGCATCACCCGCGATGACGTGACAGCGACGCTGCGCTTCGCAACCGACGGCATCAACAGCGGCGTCTACCGCGAAGGCGAGCGTCAGATCCCCATCGTTGTGAGGTCACCGCAAGACAGCGGGATGGCCCTGACCGATCACCTGATCTTCTCCTCCACCGGAAATCAATTCGTCCCCTTTGAGCAGATGATCGACGGGATGGTTTTTGAAAGTCAGAACACGCTGATCTACCGCCGCGACCGGGTTCTTACGATCACGGCAGGGGGCGATATTCCAGCCGGATTTACCGCCGCACAGGTACAATCGCAGGTGCAACACACCATTGATGAGATGCCAATTCCCGACGGCTACAAAAAGGAGTGGGGCGGCGAACTTGAAAACTCCACCGACAGTCAAGCAAGCCTTGCTGCGCAATTGCCTTTAAGCCTGCTGGTGATGGTGCTGATTTCTGTTTTTTTGTTCAACGCTCTGCGCCAACCTCTCATCATCTGGCTGCTGGTGCCCATGTCGATCAATGGGGTGTCCCTGGCTTTGTTGGGGACAGACCTGCCGTTCACGTTCACCGCACTTCTGGGCGTGCTGTCGCTTTCGGGCATGCTGATCAAAAACGGGATCGTCCTGGTAGAAGAGATCGATATCGTCCGTGAAGAACAACCCAAACAGGCCTTGCTCGACAGCATTGTCGAGGCGTCTACGTCCCGTCTAAGACCCGTCATTTTGGCCGCGGCCACGACAATTTTGGGCATGATACCACTGCTGACGGACGCATTCTTCCAATCCATGGCAGTGGCCATCATGGGTGGGTTGGCCTTCGCGTCTATTCTCACTTTGATCGCAGCGCCGGTGCTCTATTACCTCTTTTTCCTGCGCGATACGCCAGAGATTGAAGTGGCAGAGGCGCAACCCGCCTGACCGGCGCCAAAAAAGCCGGAACGTGCCGTTTTTGCCGGTAAGACTGCGTGCAATTCCACCGCCATTGCACTATATCTTGCGGAAATCAGGCGGAGCGGAATGAATACAGTAAAACACAAAGCTCTTGGCAGCCTGTCAGGCGCAATTTTGGGCCTTTGGGTCACTGTAGCATCCGCGACCGATGTAATTTTGCAGGTGCCCGCCGGGGCGGACGATCTTGACGCTTCGCTCAGGGGTGCATCGCTCAGTGTTGAGACTGCGGCCTCCGACGACGCCACCGCGCAAGACATCATGGCGGCGACCCGGGCTGATTACGGGCGCTTGTCTGCGGCGCTTTATCAGGCAGGCTACTATGGGGGCGTCATATCTATCCTTGTGGACGGGCGCGAGGCGGCAAATATTTCCCCTCTGGCGCAGGCCAGCACAGTGTCGCGGATCGTCATCCGGGTCCAACCAGGCCCCCGCTTTTCCTTCTCGGAGGCGTCGATCACGCCTTTGGTGCCCGGAACGACGCCACCTGAAGGGTTTGCACCGGGACAACCAGCATTCAGCGAAACGATTGGGGATGCCGTCCGCGACAGTGTGGATGCATGGCGCGAGGTCGGCCACGCCAAGGTCGAAATCACCGATCAACGCCTGACGGCGGATCATCGCAACGCGAAGCTTTCGGCACGGATTACCCTTGATCCCGGGCCGCGCCTGAGATTTGGCAACCTGATCGTCACCCAGCCCAGCAATGTGCGGCCCGAACGGATCGTGGAAATTGCAGGTCTGCCCACAGGAAAGATCTATTCCACCGAAGACCTCCGCCGGTCGAGCGAACGGCTGCGCGACACGGGCGCCTTTTCCTCCGTTGTGCTTGAAGATGCAGACACGATCCGCCCCGTGAACACGTTGGATATCAACGCCACGGTCACAGACGCGGCCCCTCGCAGGATTGGCGCGGGCGCGGAGCTGTCTTCGCTAGAGGGGCTGACGCTGAGCGGGTTCTGGCTGCACCGCAATCTCTTTGGCGGAGCAGAGCGGCTGCGCTTTGACGGGGAAGTGGGCGGCATCGGCGGCGAGTCCGGCGGCATCGATTACATCTTGTCCGTCCTCTATGAACGCCCCGCCACCTTCACGCCCGACACCACGCTGGTTCTCGGCTCGCGGATACAGGAATTGGACGAACCCGATTTCCGCGAACGCAGCATTCAGATAGGTGGCGGCGTGCGGCATCGGTTTTCCGATGATCTTAGCGGTGACCTTGGCATTCAGTATCAGTTCTCTGACGTGGACGACGCGTTTGGATCGCGCCGGTTGGAACATGTTCTGCTGCCAGGTGGCTTGACCTACGACGACCGCGATGACCCGCTCAACGCCACAAAGGGCATCTTTGCAGACCTGGAAGTGACGCCGTTCATCGGCCTCGACAATGATGCAGCGGGCGCGCGGGTCTTTCTGGATGTGCGGAACTATCAGGCCTTTGGCGAAAACGACCGCTTCGTATTCGCGGCCCGGGGTCAGATCGGATTTGTGTCCGGCGCGCGGGCCTCTGAAGTGCCGCCGGACATGCTGTTCTTTTCGGGCGGGGCGGGAACGGTGCGCGGGCAGGATTACCAATCCCTGGGCGTGCCCATCAGCCCCACTGAGCAGATCGGCGGTCGGTCCTTTGCGGCCATCTCGGCAGAGCTGCGCGCGGATATCAAAGGCCCATGGGGTGCGGTAGGCTTTGTTGATTACGCAACGATCGGGCAAGGCAGTTTCTTTGATGGCTTCACCGATGATCACGCGGGCGCGGGCTTTGGCGTGCGCTATGACACGGGCGTCGGCCCCATCCGTGTCGACGTGGCCACGCCCATCGGCAGCAATGCAGGCGAGAATTTTGAACTTTACATCGGCATCGGGCAGGCCTTCTGATGCGCCGACTGATCCTGATTTCGACACTGGCCATTGCCACCGCTGGCCCTTTGCCCGCGCAGGAGGATGACCCGTCCTACGTTGAGGGGCTTATTCAAGACGCGCTGTCAGGCACAAGCCGGGAGGTGCGGGTGACGGGCTTTAGCGGCGCGTTGTCGTCCAATGCCACTATGGACCGCCTGACCATCGCGGATGATGATGGCATATGGCTCACCCTCGAAGATGCGTCCCTGGTATGGTCCCGCACTGCTCTTCTGCGCGGTCGGCTGGAAGTGGACGAACTGACCGCCGGTCGCATCGAACTGACGCGCATTCCCGAAAGCGACCCGCCCCCGCCCACGCCCGAGGATGCTGAGGCGCAACCGTTTGCCCTGCCCGAACTGCCTGTGTCCATTGAACTGGGTGAATTGCGCGCCGATGAGGTGGTTCTGGGCGAGGCCATTCTGGGTGAGACCGCAACCCTTTCGGTCACGGGTACTATGTCCCTCATCGATGGCGCGGCGGATGTGGACCTGGCCGTGCAGCGCATTGATCGCGACGACCGGCTGACGCTTATTGCCGCTTTCGCCAATGCCACGCAGGACCTCAAGATTGATCTGGATTTTGAAGAGGCTGCGGGGGGGCTTGTATCCCGCGCGGCCAATGTTCCGGGCGCGCCTGCGCTGGGGCTAAACGTCACCGGGGAAGCGCCGCTTTCCGACTTTGAAGCGGTGATCACGCTGTCGTCGAACGGGGCGGAACGGTTGGGCGGCACGGTAGGGATATCGAGTATCGCAGGTGAAGACGAAACTGTGAGCGCACACAGATTCGTTGCCGATTTGAACGGCGATCTGCGGCCCCTGCTGGCCGCCGATCTGCATCCGTTTTTCGGCGACACTGTTGCATTGCGGCTGGATGGTTCGACTGGGGTCGGCGGTGTCGTGCTCGACCAAATGGTTTTATCGACTGGCGCGTTGACCCTGTCGGGCGATCTGGCCTTGGCACCGGGTGGGTTACCGACCCGGTTTGCACTGGATGGGCGCATCGAAGGGGACGGCCCTGTGCGCCTGCCGACTGTGACACCCCCGGTGCGGGTGGACGATGTCACCCTCAACGCGCGCTTTGACGCCAACGAAGGCGATGCGTGGTCTGCCGATGTCACGGTCAACGGATTGGATCGTGACGGGTTGGCCGTGAACCGTGCCGTGATCGAAGGCGCAGGTCAGATCATCAGCGGCGCAAACCCGGCGGTCAGCGCCGATGTGACCTTCAACGCCCGCGGCCTCACCCATACCGATGCAGGTCTTGCCCGCGCGATTGGCCCCTCACCAGAGGGTCGCGTGACCCTGCGCTGGTCGGAAGGCGCGCCTTTGGATATCACCGGTCTGGATATCCGCAGCGGCGATGCCATTTTGCAGGCCAGCGGCCAGGTGGATGGCCTCACCGAAGGCTTCCCCGTCGATGGTCGCGCCGCATTGAACGCAGGCGATCTGTCTCGCTTTGCAGACGTTGCAGGGCGGCCGCTGGCGGGGGCGGCCAATCTGGAAGTCACAGGCGACGGCACACCGCTGAGCGGCGCATTCGACATCACTTTGACCGCTGAAACCCAAAACCTGCAGACCGGCGAAGCGCGGCTTGATCCTTTGCTGCGCGGTTTTTCCACTCTCGATCTTGCCGCACGGCGGGATGAGGCGGGTGCGTTTATCGAGGCAATGACCCTGAGCAATGCCGCCGCCAAGGCCGATCTCAGCGGTGAATTGAACGGCCAAACGGGCACGATCACCCTGTCGGGCAATCTCAGCGATCTGTCCCTGGTAGAGCCGAAACTATCCGGTCCGGCGCAGATCGACACGCATGTGACCTGGCAAGCAAACGGCGCGTTGGACTTCAAGCGGCTGGCCTTGAGCGCTCTTGATGCCGATATTGCGGCCACTGGAACCGTCAATACTGGTGATGACAGCCTACCCGCTGCCGGCACGGTCTCATTGCAAGCGCGCGATATGGCACGTCTGGCGGATCTGTTGGGGCGTCCTCTGGCCGGGGCAGTCGATCTTGATGTGACGGGAAAAGGGTCTTTACGTGACGCGTCGGTTGACGGCCGCGTTGCCCTGTTGGCCAGTGGCTTGCGCACGGGTAACGCTCAGGTCGACAGCATCACCGGCGGTGATGTCGATTTTGCCGCCGATCTTGCCTATGGCGACGGGGTGCCGTTCCTTGAGGCGCTGTCGCTGGTGACCCAAAACCTCACCGCCTCGGCCAATGCTGCCGCGCGTGACGCGCCTATTTCTATCGACGCGCGGCTCGCCAGTCTGGGCCTTATCGCGCCGGGCATCAACGGCCCTGCTGCCCTGAATGGTACGCTGTCGCCGCGTGATGCCCGCGGGGAGGCGGTGGATGTGGACCTGAATTTTGACGGTCCATCGGGCATTGCGGCCACTATTGCAGGGCAGGTGCAAAACCTCGGGCAACGGCTTGACCTCGCCATTCGCGGCAGTGCGCCTTTGGCCCTTGCGAACGGGTTTATCTCCCCCAATGCCATCACCGGCCCCCTGTCTTTTGACCTGCAGATAGCAGGTCCACCGGGTCTTGCCGCGCTTTCAGGTCAGGCCAGTTTCCGCGACGCGCGGGTATCGGTGCCGACAGCCAGTCTTGCGGTCACCGGTTTGGGCGGCTCGGTGCGCCTGTCCGGGGGGCAAGCCTCACCCGATGTCACCGGCTCTTTAGGCAATGGCGGCCAGTTTCGGGTGACTGGGCCTGTTACACTGTCCGCGCCGTTCAATGCCAATCTCAACGTGGCACTGTCGGCGCTCGGTCTGCGCGACCCGTCGCTTTATGAAACGACTGTCAATGGCAATGTGTCCGTCACCGGACCGCTCACTGGCTCGGCCCGCATTGGCGGGGCCATCGCCCTGGGCCGGACCGAACTACGCGTGCCCTCGGGCGGGGCCACGGCAGCGGGCGCACCCGACGGTATCCGCCATGTCGGTGAACCCTCTGACGTGCGCCGAACCCGTGCCCGCGCGGGCCTGATTGAAACGCGACGGTCAAGTGCTGGCAGAGGGTTCCCCCTCGACCTGACCATCAGCGCGCCCTCCCAGATTTTCGTGCGGGGTCGCGGGCTTGATGCTGAACTGGGCGGGTCTTTACGCCTCAGCGGCACGACGGCAAATGTCGCAGCCAGCGGGGTTTTTGAACTGATCCGAGGGCGCATTGATGTGCTGACCAAACGTCTGGATTTGACCGAAGGGCTGATTGACCTGCGCGGCGCATTGGATCCGTATCTGCGCTTTGTGGCCCAGACCACCAGCAATGAATACACCATCAACATCGTGCTGGAAGGCTTGGCCAGCGAACCCAATATCAGCTTCACTTCCTCCCCCGATTTGCCGCAGGAACAGGTGCTGGCGCAGCTTCTGTTTGGACGGGACTTCTCAGAAATGTCCGCCCTGCAGGCCGCGCAGTTGGTCAGCGCGGTGGCCACGCTTTCCGGCAAGGGCAGTGGCGGGCTGCAGGGACGGTTGCGCGATCAATTAGGAATCGCCGATTTCGATGTCACGACCACCGATGATGGCGCGACTCAGTTCAGCGCCGGGGCTTATATTTCGGACAATATCTACTCAGAGATTGTGGCGGACAGCGAAGGCAATGATGAGATCAACCTCAATATTGATCTGAGCCCCTCCTTGACCGTGAAGGGCAGCGCGGGCAATGACGGCAACACTGGGGTCGGAATATTCTTTGAGCGGGACTACTGATCTTAGGCAGCACACCGACGGAAGAAACGTCAAAAAATTCTTTGAAAGACTGTTTGCCAACGCTGGCACCAGAAAATCAAAATTTTCTGCGGCATTTTCTTATATGAAAATGCGCCCCAACGTTGGAAGCGAACTTTAAAAATCGGTTCCAAATCAGTCGCCGAAGAGTCGAGTGGGCTTTCCATCAACGGTCTCCAGATTCTTTCGGCGCCAGAAGTCTTCCACGCCTGCCGGCCCCAATTGATCGAAAAACGGCTCCAGCTCCTCTTCCCCACGGCTTTTCTCAAACCGCATGAGCGGAACGCCCGTACCGCAAGAGGTCATCACCATGTCGATCTCCAGATCGAAAATTTGTCGGCTGCCCGCGAGTGTAGGGAAAAGATCGATCAATCCGCCCCATTCCGCATCGCGCGGGTGATAGACCTTGGCCCGCCCGTAGGCGCGCAGGATCTGCGCCGCACCCTCAAAGGCGCAAAACATCAAGGTCATGCGCCCCGTCGCCTGCACATGCGCTGCCGTTTCATTGCCACTGCCGCTGAGCGACAGCCACACAATCCGGTTTGCACCCATCACTCGTAGGGTGTCGAGGCCCTTGGGCGACACATTCACACGGCCCTCCCGGTCCGCCGTTGCGACAAAAAACATGGGCTGCCGATCAATGAAGGCGCGATGAGCCTTGGCCAGTTTGCGTGCGTGCTTTGCCATGATGCCCTCTTGCCATGCGGTGCAGAAATCAGAATGGAATATCGCCTGTCCCACTGACAAAACGTGACACCACGTGCTTGATGCCGGCCTTGTCAAACGCGATCTCCAGTTTGTCGCCTTCGATCCCCGTGATCTCACCATATCCGAATTTCTGGTGAAACACCCGCTCGCCCACCGTGTGGCTGCTTACGGCTTGCGCATCAATCACACTGGCTTTGCTTTCCTTGGGTTGCACCATCGGCCTCTGCCCGGCCCGCGCCTGAAGCCGTTTCCAACCGGGCGAATTGTACCCATCCGCCGCCATCGCGCGCGCTTCGATTCCGCTGTCGAAACCGCCCATCCCGGCCGCACCATATCCGCCACCGTAAAGGCCGGGTGGCGTCAGCACCTCAACGTGATCCTCGGGCAATTCATCAATGAACCGCGATGGCATCTGGCTTTGCCATTGTCCGTAAACCCGCCTGTTGCCCGCAAAGGAAATCGTGCAAATCTCCTCCGCCCGGGTGATCCCCACATAGGCCAGCCGGCGCTCTTCCTCGAGGCCTTTTACGCCGCTTTCATCCATGCTGCGTTGCGACGGGAAAAGCCCATCCTCCCAGCCCGGCAGGAACACAGCCGGAAATTCCAACCCCTTGGCCGCGTGCAGCGTCATGATAGAGACCTTCTCCTCAGCCTCCTCACTTTCATTGTCCATGATCAGACTGACATGTTCGAGAAACCCTTGCAGGTTCTCAAACTGCTCCAACGCTTTCACAAGTTCCTTGAGGTTTTCGAGGCGCCCCGGCGCTTCCGGCGTTTTGTCGTTCTGCCACATGCCGGTATAGCCCGACTCGTCCAGAACCACCTCGGCGAGTTCCACATGGCTGACGGTCGGGTCACCGGCCATCCGGCCCCAGCGCCGCAGACCTTCGATGAACAGGCCCAACTCTGTTGCGCCCTTGCCGCCCAGGCCCTTCTCTTCAAGCAGAATCGCCGCCCCCTCCAGAAGCGAGACGCCGTGTTTACGGGCTGTCACCTGTATCTTCTGCTGCGCCTTATCACCCAATCCGCGCTTTGGCGTATTCACAATCCGTTCGAATGCCAGATCGTCAGATGGGCTCACCACCAGCCGGAAATAGGCCATGGCATCGCGGATTTCCATCCGCTCATAGAACCGCGGCCCACCGATCACGCGGTAGGGCAAACCAATGGTCAAAAACCGATCTTCAAAGGCACGCATCTGGTGAGAGGCGCGGACCAGAATGGCCATGTCATCGAGGCTGTACGGGTCCCAGCCCCGCGTGCCACGCTGCATGCTCTCAATCTCTTCGCCGATCCAGCGGGCCTCTTCTTCGCCATCCCAATGGCCGATCAGACGAACCTTTTCGCCCTCCTGGGTATCCGTCCAAAGCTCTTTGCCCAGACGCCCTTTATTGCCCGCAATCACACCTGAGGCGGCGGCCAGAATATGCGGCGTGGAGCGGTAATTCTGCTCCAACCGCACCACCGTCGCGCCCGGAAAATCCTTTTCAAACCGCAGGATGTTGCCCACCTCGGCCCCCCGCCAGCCGTAGATCGACTGGTCATCATCTCCCACGCAGCAGATATTCTTGTGCCCGCCTGCCAGCAGCCGCAGCCACATGTACTGCGCCACATTGGTGTCCTGATATTCGTCCACCAGAATGTAGCGGAACCAGCGCTGATACTGGCTCAGCACGTCTTCATGGGTCTGGAAAATCGTGACCATGTGCAAAAGCAGATCGCCAAAATCGACGGCGTTCAGCTCCTTCATCCGCGCCTGATACTGGGTGTAAAGCGCGGGCCCTTTGCCATCATAGGCGGCGGCCTCTGCAGCCGGTACATTCTCCGGCGTCCAGGCGCGGTTTTTCCAATTGTCGATGATCCCCATCAGCATGCGCGCGGGCCAGCGTTTGTCATCGATATTCGCAGCCTGCACCAGTTGCTTGAGCAACCGCAGCTGATCGTCGGTGTCCAGAATGGTGAAGTTCGATTTCAGATCGACCAGTTCCGCATGGCGGCGCAGCAGTTTCACACAGATCGAATGGAACGTGCCGAGCCAGGGCATACCTTCGACCGCCTCGCCCAGCATGCCACCCACGCGGTTTTTCATCTCCCGCGCCGCCTTGTTGGTGAAGGTGACAGCCAGGATTTCATTGGGCCGCGCCGTCCCGGTGTTCAGCAAATGCACCAACCGCGTGGTCAGGGCCTTGGTCTTGCCCGTGCCCGCACCCGCCAGCATCAGAACAGGGCCATCCAGCGCCTCAACGGCCTCTCTCTGCGCGGGATTGAGACTGTCCAAATAGGGTTGAGGCCGCGCGGCCATAGCCCGCGCTGCAAGGGAGGCGCCTTCGAAGACGTCGCTATCGTCGTAACTGCTCATTGCGCGGAAACATAGCGCAGGGCGGGCCTCAAGGAAAGTGAATGTTCGCCTTGTGTTCCAGCGACTTGTGCAGGGCTTTACCCAAAAAATCAAAAGCCCCCAGCCAAGCGGCAAGGGGCTTTACATGCTTTATGCTTGCAGCGAGAGTTACTGCACACGTCGCCAGGTCTGGCCGCGGCAAATAAAGAGAACGCACCCTTCCACTTCCAATTGAGACGCGCTTTTCAGTTGCATCTTAGATTCGTAAGTTTTTTCGTCATCCGGCGCCCAAATTTGCCCGTCGGCATAAGCCCCATTTCCCTGTGGCTTCATGGCCCAAATCATGCGCTTGCCTTGGAACTCGTGGTTCGCAATGGGCTTATTATCTGGGTCAAACACCGTCTGAATCGTCCCGCACACTTCGGATCCGCAGGGTGCGAGGCGCACGTGCATGAAACGGCCTGTTTCTGCACTACGTTCGCTTTGCCAAAGGCCTGCAGCGGGGTCTGCAAAGGATGCGCCGCTGGTCATCATCAAAGCGGCGGCGGCTGCGATCAATTTTTTCATTATGGTTCCTCCCAAAAAAACTGGTCGCACCCTGACGCGTTCCGTTTCACCGATCAAGAATGACGTTAGGTCGTCTTTTGGAGGTCGCGTTGCAAATGCCGTAGCGTCATGCGACATGGCACATGACCGTGTTTTAGAGGCAAATCCATGATTCTATACCCCGCGATCGACCTCAAAGACGGGCAGGCCGTGCGCCTTGTAAAAGGGGACATGGATAACGCCACAGTGTTCAATGATGACCCTGCCGCGCAGGCCATGGCTTTCGTGCAAGCGGGGTGCGAATGGCTGCATCTTGTGGACCTGAACGGTGCATTCGCCGGCGAGCCGATGAACGCTGCGGCGGTGGAGGCGATCCTGTCGCGCACCAAGGTTCCGGCACAGTTGGGTGGCGGCATCCGCGACATGGCAACGATTGAGCGCTGGTTGTCGAAAGGCCTGGCGCGCGTGATCCTAGGGACCGTGGCGGTGGAAAACCCCGATCTGGTGCGCGAAGCGGCCACGACTTTCCCAGGACACGTCGCTGTCGGTATTGACGCTCGCGGCGGCCGTGTCGCCACGCGAGGCTGGGCGGAAGACACGGACATAGACGCAACCGATCTTGCTCGTTCCTTTGAAGACGCAGGTGTCGCAGCGATCATCTACACCGACATCAACCGCGACGGCGCCATGCAGGGCCCGAATGTGGAGGCCACCGCCGCGCTCGCGCGCGCCGTATCTATCCCTGTCATCGCATCTGGAGGCGTGTCCAGCCTTACTGATCTTCAAGCCCTGAAGGACAGCGGCGCCGCGCTTGACGGCGCGATCTCAGGCCGCGCGCTCTATGACGGCGCGATTGACTTGGCGGAAGCGCTGCACCTTTTAAAAACTTAGTGCCTCCGGCGGGGATATTTTTAGCCAAAAGAAGCATGAAGCTGTTTCGTTCTTTTGGCTGGAGACATCCTAGGGTGCGCCATTGGTCCAAGCCCAATGGCGACGGGCTGTCCCCCAATCTAAGTGCGTTTGGGGGCTGACCCCCCGATCACGCCTTTTCCAAGTCCTCCACGCGCGCTTCGGTATAATGATCAAACTCCGCCACAAACCAACCGGTGCCGCGCGCGGAACTGGCAAGTGCTGTGCAGAGATCATCCAGCGCCGTCATCGGCAGCATGGCGCGGAACACGTCCCAGCCAGCCGCCGTAGGATGGCCTTCGAAGCCCAGCACCTGGCCTTTGAGGCCTGACACCGTAGGCGCCAACCCGCCCGCGTAAATGGACGGCACATGGATCCGCAATTTAGCAATAGGTTCGAGAACCTGCGCACCCGAGGCCTCCACGGCCTCTTTCATTGCGGCCTTGCCCGCCATGCGGAAGGCAAAATCGGAACTGTCGACGGCGTGGTGTTTGCCATCGGTCAGGGTCACGGCGACATCCACCACGGGAAAGCCATAGGGGCCTTCCAAGAGCGCCTCGCGCACACCCGCCTCCACCGCCGGGATGTAGTTGCGCGGCACGGCACCGCCCTTGATCACCTCATCGAAGGTCTCGCCTGACCCGCGCGGCAAAGGCCGCAGATCGATGGCCACATCTGCAAATTGCCCGGCCCCGCCAGATTGCTTGCGATGGCGATGACGGTGCGACACGGGCCGTTTGATGGTTTCGCGATAAGCGGGCGGAACGTTTTTCTCCTCAACCTCTACCGCGAAGGCATCCGACAGTTTGCCGATCACTCTGCGGAAATGCTGCGGACCCTGAACCGACAGCACCGCGTGACCCGATTGCGGATCGGGGGCGACGCTCAGGCCGGGGTCAATCTCCGCCAGACGATCCAAAGCGGTCGATAGACGCACCTCATCGCGATCCCGGGCAGGGCTGATGACACGGGCATATGTACCAAGATGTGCAGAGGCCCAATCAGGCAGGGCGTGAGCCACTTCTAGATCAAAGCAGCGACCCACATTCAGATGATCACTTTTGAGCGCCAAACCGATTTGACCCGGCGCGAGGGCGGGTTTGGGCGTCTTGGCATCAAGCCCTGTGACGTTGCCCAGGGACGCGCCGCCCAGCGCGTCGCCCTGCCCCACGCCTTCGCCCATGGCACGCAGCAGAACAGTTTTGCCCAGATGCTTCACATGATCCCCCATGCAGGCCACAGCCAACGCACCGGGTCGTTCCAGCCGGTCCCGCGCCACGTCCACGCCCGGCGCCTCATGGCGCAAGGATTTCATCAGACGCAGCATACCGTTACGATGCTCTGCTGATCCCATCAGCGCGGGCACCAATTCATGTTGTTGCAGCACGGTCGTGGCGGTCTGATAGACGTCTTCCGTCAGCAGCTGTTGGTCCTCAATCAGCTGTTCCAGCAGCGCATCATCAAAATCGGCGAGCGTTTCCAGAAGGTCAGTGCGCGCCTCCTGCTCGCGTCCGGCCACGCTATCGGGCAATTCGATCAGGGCGGAGGGTTTGCCGTCCTGATACGCCCAGGCACGCTCAGATATGAGATCCACCGCGCCCACAATCTGCCCGCCTTCGCGGATTGGCACTTGGCGAAGCGCGATCCCGTGTCGGCAGTAAACTTGCAGTGCTGCGATCACTTCGCTCATCCGGCCCTGAGCCACATCCACACGGTTCACAAAAAGAAAGCAGGGGATCCCTGCTTCTTCGATCAGCCTGAAATAGGGGGCTGCGAGCACCGCCCCCTCCGCATCGGCCCCCACGCAGAGGACCGCCGCATCACTGGCCGCCAGCGCAGGCCCGGCGGTGGAGAGGTTTTCGGCCCCGCCCGCAATGTCGATGGCGCACCAATCATCACCCATGAAGCTGAACTGCGTGATGGTGGCTGCGTCCTGCATGCTCAGAGAGGTCGGGCGCTGCGCCTCCAACCCTGTCAGCCCGTGGATGAGTGTAGATTTGCCGGATTGCGATGGTCCGAGAACCGTAAAGACCCGCATGATGTTCCTCCCTCTATGTATCAAACAGCCAATCATGCTGCTCGACAAAACGGAAGTTGACCGTGAAACGGGTTCTGCCTGTGGACTGCCGTGGACTGCGAACGCTGTCGCCTGATCCGTGACACCAGTCTGGGTCACGGACCCCGTTTGCGTCAAGGATAACCTGTCAGTCGCGCAGGACACCGCCAATGTCATTAGGCGCGATGGAGACGGTTTTGATGATGGCAAAGCAATCGGCACCGGGCGTCAGATCCAGCGCTTTGGCAGACCGGGCAGTGATGCGGGCCAGACAGTGACCTGCGGGTGTGTCGATCGAGACTAGCGTGCCAGCCCCGTCTCGGGGGCGAACGACAAGCACCTTGCCGGGCAATATGTTCAGCGCAGACAGGCCCGAAGGCCGCTTGCGAGACAAGATCACATCATGAGCGGCCACGCGCAGGCGAACGACCTGCCCCTCGGGGCGCTCCAGCCGGGACAGGAAAAGCGAGTTGCCGCCAGAATCAAGTTCGGTGAGCCCGTCATCATGGTGGTGCGCGACAGTTGCATGCAGGAGCGACCCCATCGCGCGAACGCTCCCACCCAGCCCGATGGGATCGCTCAGCACCTCATTGACCGTGCCCGACCGGACCACATGGCCGCCCTCCATCACCACCACATGCGACGCAAGGCGCGCCAGTTCAGTGACCGAATGGGTGACGTAAAGAACCGGCATATCCACCTCAGCCGCGAGGCGTTCGAAATAGGGCAGAATGTCCGACTTGCGGGCCTCATCGAGGGAGGCGAGCGGTTCATCTGCCAGGATCAGGCGCGGACGGGCGAGGATTGCACGCCCGATGGCCACGCGCTGCGTCTCCCCTCCGGACAGAGTGGCCGGGCGACGATCGAGCAGATGGTTGAGGCCCAGCATTTCGATGATGCGCGCCTCGGATGGTCCATTGCCCGAAGAGGCGAAGCGGGCGCCATAGGTCAAGTTTTGGTGCACCGTCATGTGCGGAAAGAGCCGAGCATCCTGAAAGATACACCCGATGCGGCGCTTATGGGGCGGCTTTTCAGTGAGCGCGTCCTCACCCAATGTGATCTGCGCTGTATCAGGCCGTAGCAACCCCGCCACCGCCCGCATCACGCTGGTCTTGCCGGAACCCGAGGGGCCGAAAAGCACCGTCACACCAGAGGGGGCTTGGAACGTCACATCAAGACTGAACCCCGAAAACTGGTGGGAGATCTGAACCGAAAGCGTCATGTCCCGCCCACCTTTTTGGCAACGCGGCGGGCCAACCATTCTGACAGGATGAGCGCGCTCATGGCGATGATGATGGCGACGACAACCAATCGACCTGCGGCGCTTTCACCGCCTGGCACCTGAAGAAAGGCGTAGACCGCGGATGGCAGGGTTTGTGTCTGACCGGGGATGTTGGCCACGAATGTGATCGTCGCGCCAAACTCTCCCATGGCCTTGGCAAAGGCCAAAACACTGCCCGCCAGAACACCCGGCACAATGAGCGGAAGGGTGATGGTCATGAACACCCATGGGCGCGAGGCACCTAGCGTCGCGGCGGCCTCTTCCAACCCGGGATCCACCGCTTCAATGGACAGGCGGATCGCACGGACCATCAACGGGAAGGCCATGACCGCCGCCGCCAGCGCCGCGCCGGTCCAGCGGAACGCAAGGGGCAGGCCGATGCTGTCCATGAACCCACCAAAAGCGGTGTTGGCCCCGAACGCAAGCAGCAGCAAATACCCCGTCACCACGGGTGGCAGAACCAGCGGCAGATGCACGAGCCCGTTTACGATCTGTTTGCCGGGAAACTGCCAGCGGGCCAGCGCATGAGCAGTAAAAATGCCCAAAGGCAGGCTCAGCACAGTCGCCCATAACGAGACCTTGAGCGACAGCGCCACCGCCTGCCATTCAGCCGGACCGAGCCAATCTGTCATTCTCCGGCCCTCAAGGATGCAAACCCGTGGCGTTCGAAAACCTCCGCCGCTTCAGGGCTTTGAATGTGATCCCAAATCGCGCGAATGGCGGGGCGGTCCGACCCCGCCACAATCGCCATCGGATAGACAATCGGGTCATGCAGTCTTGCATCGAAACGATGCACCACCTGAACGCGCGGCTCTGCCCGCACATCAGAGACGTAGACGATGCCGAAAGACACTTGCCCCAACGCAACAAGCCGCAGCGCCGCGCGCACATTGTCGGTTTGCACAAGCTGCGGTGCAAGCGCGTCCCAGATGCCAAGTGAGGCCAAAGCCTGCTTGGCATAGATCCCGGCCGGAACAGCATCCACCAATGCAGACGCTATACGCTCATCCCCGATGATGTCGTCCACCGGGCGGTCCGCCTGTGCGATAAACATCATGTCCGACGGGGCCACCAGAACAAGCTCATTGCCCAGCAGGTCGCGGCGCGTCTTTTCGATCAGTCGGTTTTTGGTGTTCAAGTGTTCCATCCAGGCGCGACTGGCCAGAATGACAATGTCAGCTGGCGCGCCCATTTCTATCTGCCGGGCGAGCGTGGAGGAGGCGGCGTACGAAACCGTCGCATCCTGACCCGCCGTCACCTGATCCAGCGCGGTCTTCAGCGAAGCCGCGGCGAAAATGGTCACGTCTTCGGCTTGAGCCGGCAGAGCGACAAGGCAAAACCAGATCAGAGATATGAAACGAACGCGCAGCATGTCGGAAGTAGTATTGAGACGCGCGAGGCGGGCGCAAGAGTAGATCGCATTCTTTGAAAGAATGCGGTCGAAGTCTTTCAAAGACTTCGGGCTCAGTCCGTTGTGCGCAATGCACTGCGCTGCACCATCCACACCACCAGAAGTGGGATCCCAACAGTCAGAACGGCCACTGTGATCAGAAGAAGGCCAAGCTCCGTGTAATTGGCGGCGGTTTGGACCAGGCCGGTCTCTGCATTGCGCACCTCGCGCGTCACGGTGAAGAACTGGTTGAGGTATTTCGTCCCCAGACTGGCCGCCGAAATTGCGAGGTTTGTGAACGATGCCATCACCGCAAAGAACGTGGCCTTGAGATGCCCCGGCGCATTGCGCGCAATCCAGGCCAGCATGGGAATCATCGCGATTTGCGCCAACGGGCTTTCCACCGCGGTATCAAGGATCGCAATGAAACGAGCATCCACGATGCCGCCCGTCATCGCAGAGGTCCATTCCTGAACCCCATAGTAAAGTCCCAGATTGGGCAGCGACAGCACACCTGCAGCCAGCGTCAGCACCACCACGACATAGACCATGGATCGTCGCGCGATCAGCGGGCGCAATAGCAGCATTGCGGCCAGTGTTATAACGGCCGTGATCAGCGATAAAACCGATAGAAATTGCTGATCAAATCCCAGGACATCAATATTGAACCATGTCTGTCCTTCACCCGGCAAAGGGGTCGCGCGGAAGGCAAAGATGATCGCCGCCGTCCCGATCAACATGCGCGCCTGCGCCTGCGGCAGCGCCTGCATCAACTGGCGCATTAACAGCAGCACAATGGTCATGGAACCGGCGAAGATGATCTCTTGTCCGTATGGCACCTGCCCCAGCCCAATGATCAGCGTCAGCACGACAAAAGCCCCACCTCCGATGAAGTACCACGGGTTCACTTCGGTCTTTTCCTGCCGAACCTCAGTGGTCTCAAATGCCTCATCGGCGCTCATACCCGTGTGCATCAAGCGCCGCCGATGCGCGCGCTTTTGCAATCCGCCCAGCACCACGCCAGAAACGGAAATGACCGGGATGAAGAGCGCGGCAAGATAGATGGAGGCATAGACTTCCGCCTTCTCCGGCTGGGTCAAATCTTCGATCCCCGAGAACATCACGATATTGAGCAACGCCACCGCCAGTGTTCCGGTGATCAGCGCAAAGCGCCCCAGCATCTGCATGGTCACATGCATGGCCTTTTCCTGCGCTTCCGGGATGGGCTGGCCGGACGAATCCACCCTGGGTACCGCCTCCACAGACATGGCGTCTGCCACCGCATCTTGCACAACCAGTCCGCAGGGCGCGATGATCGTGCTGGCCACATACCAGCTGGCGAGCGGCATGATGGCCGTCATCATCGCAGACGCTGTCAGCACCAGATACATGATGCCCACACTCAGCGCGACCAGTGCCGCCCCCAGCCACACCAAAAGCCATTTCCAGGGCCAGATGATATCCACCAAATGCCCCAGCGGCATCTTCAGCGCCCAGGGAATACCCGCCCAAAACGCAAGCCCCGCCAGATAAGCCGCCGACAGGTCAAGGTACTCCTTGACAAAAAACGTGCCAACAATTGCCGTAAGACCGGTGAAGCCAAAGGCGAAATAGACCATCAGCGGCGGCAGAAAAGACCAGCGTATTTGCCGGAACAGATCGACAATGACCGCGTCAAACCATCCTTTTTGGATCGCGTGTGACATGCGCCCTCCTCGCCCCGCGTGATTTAGGCGTTGTGACTGGCACGCTTCAAGAGGCCCCTCTCTGACGTTTGCGCGACCGACTCTATTCCGCCCAGATATGCGTATCCATTCCCACCGCCTCAGCCACATTGGCAAAGCCGTCCCGTTCCAGCAGCGCATCCAGATCGCGCGCGATGCGCCCAGCCAGCGATATCCCGTCATAGACCATCGCCGAATAAAGTTGCACCGCACTGGCCCCTGCTCGGATCTTGGTCATGGCTGTCTCTGCAGAACTCACCCCGCCAACACCCACAAGCGGTATGCGCCCGCCCGTTGCCACCGCCAAACGGGCCAGAACGCGCGTGGATTTCTGCATCAAAGGTGCACCAGACAAACCGCCCTGTTGCTCTCGATGCCGGTGGCGCAATCCGTCCCTTGACAGCGTGGTATTGGTGGCAATGATCGCATGCAGCCCCGCTGCCATGGCCACATCTGCAATTTCGCTAATCCCGGTATCTGTAAGATCCGGAGCAATCTTGAGAAATACAGGAATCGGGTTTTTCAGATCCTCGCGCACGGCCATCACGCCGGTCAACAGCTTGGAAAGCGCCTCCACCCCTTGCAGATCGCGCAGTTTTTCGGTGTTGGGGCTCGAGACATTCACCGTGGCAAAATCCAAATGCGCCCCGCAGTGACTGAGCACCCGGGCAAAATCGTCCGCCCGGTCGGCACTGTCCTTGTTGGCCCCAAGGTTGACGCCGATCACAGCCTCCTTTGGCCGTTTGGACAATCGTTCCTGCGCCGCCTCCATACCGTCATTGTTGAACCCAAAACGATTGATCACGGCCCGTTCCTCGGTCAGGCGGAAGAGCCGTGGGCGCGCGTTGCCCTCCTGCGGGCGCGGCGTGATGGCGCCCACTTCGAGAAAACCAAAGCCTGCGCGCGAGAGCGGCCCCAGCGCCTCTGCATTTTTGTCAAACCCTGCAGCGAGGCCCACAGGATTTGGTAAGGAAAGCCCCGCAAGCTGGGTTCTCAACCGCTTAGATGTCACCGGCCCCGGCAGGGGAACAAGCCCCGAATTCAGAGCCCTCAGCGCCATGCCATGGGCGCGTTCAGGCTCAAACATCCGCAACAACGGCAGACCCGCCTGTTCCAGCCAACTCATGCGAAACTGCCCCCCGCGTCGGTGGGTCTGCAACGGATAAGGCGCGACGTCTTGACCGCCGCCTGCCGATGTATCACGGCCTGCGCATACACCGGATCACTGATCATGTCCAAAAACGCATGGGCACTGGGATAGCGCGCGATAAAGACGTGATCCCAGACCTCTCCGGCAGGGCCGATCAAAGCTGCCTCAAACGCCCCGCGCCACAGAATACGCGCCCCGACGCGCTCCACAATCGGAGCAGCCGCCTCGCCGTATTTGCGATAAGCCTCGGCTCCGCTCAGCCCTTGCCCGACGAGCTCATGACCCTCTGGATAGTTGGCCCGTACATGCAACCGCACAAGATTGAGCATCTCAATGGGATGGTCGCGATCCAGCGCCTTGAAGAAAACAAACTCAGAGCGCGCGGGATCCACATGAGAGATCAAATCCTCCGGAAAGCGGTGCCTGCCCCCAATCAAGGGCAGCGGCTCCACCCGTTCCAGATCTTGCAATCGCAACTCTCTGAAGAGATGTGGAAATTCCGCTCCTCCCCGCGACACTTCCCATTTGAGTGCATCCCCCAACGCATCGGCGTCAACAGCGATCAGCATCAGGCCCTCAACGCCCGCGAAATGCAACGCGGCAGTCTCTGCGGCCTGAGCGGGCGTTGAAAAATGAATGAACCCGTCGGCCAGATCAATTGGCGCACCCCATGTCACGCCATCTCGCCGAAAGGCACGCCATTCATCTGCGCGAAAAATCTTGAGGATCAACATGAGCCGCGTGATGCCCCGCCACCCCTGCGCGGTCAAGCGCGAAGGCAGCAGCGGGGCCTGTATTCCCGCGTTTGCGTTTTGCGGCACATATTGATTGAGTATTTCCGGCCAAAAAGAAGCAGGCCCACCTTGGGTCTTCTTTTTGGCTGAAAACACTCATATCCAAACGCAACCAAAGGAACCAGGACTTGGTCTGCAAGCGTGAAAGGTGCAACATGACATGGCGCGCCTGTGAGAGATCTGATGCACCGATTTTCCATTCTGTTTGTCATCGCCCTGATGACCACCCCAGCGGCGGCTGATTTCACCCTCACCATCCTGCACACCAATGACGTTCACGCCAGGTTTGAGCCCATCAGCCCGTTCGACAGCACATGCCCACCCGAAGACAATGATGCAGGCACCTGTTTTGGCGGCTCCGCGAGACTGACCACCGCAATTGAGACAGAACGAAACCGAGCCGAAAATTCCGTACTGCTCGACGCGGGCGATCAGTTTCAGGGCACGCTCTTTTACACCTATTACAAAGGCCAGCTTGCCGCCGAAATGATGAACCGGATGGGCTATGACGCGATGGCGGTGGGCAACCATGAATTCGATGACGGACCTGAAGTTCTGGCAGGCTTCGCCGATGCCGTCAACTTCCCGGTTCTTATGTCCAATGCCCATTTGGACACCGATCCGCATCTGGCAGGGAAAATTCAGAAATCCACCGTGATTGAACGCGGTGGTGAAGCAATCGGCATTATAGGTATAACGCCGGAAGACACGCATAAGACCTCCTCATCCGGCGACCACGTCCAGTTCCACGCCGCGATCCCAGCCGTTCAGGCAGAGGTGGACCGCCTGACCGAGGCAGGCATCACCAAGATCATCCTGCTCAGCCACACGGGCTACCAAAGAGATCTGGCAATCGCCAAAGCGGTCACCGGCGTTGATGTCATCGTGGGCGGACATACCAACACTTATCTGGCCAACGATGACCCGGCCGCGATTGGCCCCTACCCCACAATGATAGGCGACGTGGCAGTGGTGCAGGCCTACGCGTTTGGCAAGTTTCTTGGCAAGCTTAAGGTTGTGTTTGACGATGCCGGTCGTTTGGTCTCCGCCACCGGCAATCCGCATCTCTTGGACGCCGCCATTGCTGAGGCACCCGCTGTAAAGGCCCGCATCGCCGAGGCTGCGATCCCGCTCGACACCATTCGCAACCGCACCGTGGCCGAGACGACAAGTGCCGTCAACGCGAGCAGCATCAATTGTCGCACGCGAGAATGTCAGATGGGCACTTTGGTGGCGGATGCCATGCTGGCGCGGGTCGCAAACCAAGGCGTTCAATTGGCCCTCGTGAATGGCGGCGGGCTGCGCGCGGGCATCGACGCGGGTGAGGTGACCATGGGTGAAATTCTGACCGTATTGCCCTTCCAAAACACGCTCTCGACCTTTCGGATCAGCGGGCAGACGCTGCTGGAGGCGCTGGAACATGGGGTGAGCGGGATTACGATGGGCGAGGGGCGGTTTCCACAGGTGGCCGGGATGTCGTTCTCGATCGCGCTGACGGCGACACGAGGCGAGCGCATCCGCGATTTAAAAGTGGGCGGCGCGCCCATTGATCTGGACGCCTCATATCTCGTTGCCTCCAACGATTTTCTGCGCGGTGGCGGGGATGGGTTTGACATGTTCAAAAACGCCGAAGATGCTTACGACTTTGGCCCCGACCTTGCGGAGCTTGTCGCCGCATATCTGGCACAAAATTCGCCCTACACCCCCTATACCGATGGACGTATCAAGCTGATCGCGCACTGAGGCGAGGCGCGCCCGAAAGGGAGCGATGAGCCGCCCCTAGCGTAAGAGAAACCCGTCGTAACCCTGCGCCGCTACCCGATCACATAAGTCCCTGTAAGGCCCCTGCCCGCCAACAAATGGCAAAAACACGTCAGATTTACCCTCGATATTCGCTCCCCGGTACCAGGATTGCGCCTGCCCGTAGAGCGTGCGTGACGCAAGCTTTTGCACCCGTTTGGACCATCGCGCCTGCGCCTCTGGTTGGGCCGCGATCTCACGGTAACCGGCTTTGCGCAAGTGGTTCAGACAATCGGTGATCCAGATTACATGCTGTTCAATCGCCACCATCATATTGGTGAATACAGATGGGCTGCCCGGCCCGGTCACCGTAAAAAGGTTGGGAAACCCCGCGATGGCAAGGCCCAGATAGCTTTCCGCGCTTTTCTGCCAAAGCTCACCGAGCCTTTGATCAAAGAGGCCCCGGATGTCGATCTTGCCCACCGATCCGGTGAAGGCGTCAAACCCGGTGGCCAGGATCAGGCAGTCCAGTGCGTGATAGGTTCCTCTTGCCACCACGCCACCGCTTGCAATTCGCTCGATGGGATTGGCGCGCAGATCAACCAGGCAGACATTGTCGCGATTGTAGGTCTCAAAATATCCATCATCCACACAAAGCCGCTTGGTCCCCAACGGGTGATCCTGCGTACAAAGCAGTTCTGCTGTCTCACCATCCTGAACAACCTGTCGAATTTTGCTGCGCACAAACTCTGCGGCTGTGGCATTGGACGCAGCATTGGTCAGCAAATCCGAAAACCCATACTGAATTGCAAACCCACCCTGCGCCCACATGTCTTCCAGCCTGGCCTCCTGCTCCTTTTTGGAAAGATCGGCCATCGCCACCACGTCACCTTCCCAGAAATCCGCAGACAGCGACGCGCGCGCCTTGGTGCGAAGTTGCGGATAGCGGGATTTGATGTCCGCCTCATGGGCCTTTGGCATCGGTGTATTCCGCGCAGGCACAGCGAAATTGGCACTGCGCTGAAAGACCGTGAGATGTGCAGCCTGTTTTGCCAGTTTGGGGATGACCTGCACACCCGAAGCACCGGTGCCGATGATGCCAACGCGCTGGCCGGTGAAATCCACCTCTTCATGCGGCCAGTAAGCCGTGTGGAAGAGATGCCCTTCGAAATCATCCAACCCATCAAATCGCGGCCAATTGGGTTGCGACAGGCATCCAGTGGCAAGGATCACGAACCGGGCGGTGATCGAATTGCCCTGGTTTGTTTCCACGGTCCAAAGACACGCCGCGTCATCATATCGTGCAGCCGTCACCGAGGTGTCAAAGACCATGTCACGGCGCAGATCGAACCGCTGAACCACATGGGCGGCATAGCGCAGGATATCGGCCTGATAGGCGTAGCGATGAGGCCAGTACCACTCCTGCTCCAGTGTTTCATCAAAAGAGTATGAATAGGACAGGCTTTGCACATCACAGCGCGCACCGGGATAGCGGTTCCAGAACCAAGTGCCGCCCACATCGCTGCCCCGTTCGACGACCCGCGCGGAAAACCCCAATTGTCGGAGACGATGCAGGGCAAAAATACCCGAAAACCCGGCGCCAATGATGACGACGTCAACTTGAGGTCGGCTCACGTGTTCCATCGGTCGGCGGCCATTGCGATCCGCGCGCCAAAAGACCGTGCGGTGATCAGATCACTCTCTTCGACCATCTGCGCTTTGTCGCGTGAGGACATGGCCATGAGGCCCAGCCAACTGCCCTGCGCATTCACCGCACCGCGATCCGGATGAACCGGCGCGCCGATCTCTTTTTGACCGACCCAGATCATCCCCATCTGCGCAGCATAGACGCAAAGTCGCATGAGCGTCGAAAACTTGTCGCCCGACGGATAGGTCGCCACTGTGAACCCGGCGGCGATCTTGTCACCCCAGGTTTGGTCCGCCCAACGTTCTGAGGCCTCTTCCAGAAACGCGTCATAGCGCGCCGCAGACGACCCCATATAGGTGGGCGCACCAAAAATGATCGCATCCGCCTCATCCATCGCGTCCCAGTCCGCATCTGACACATGCTCAACGTCAATGAGACGAGCCTCACCGGCTCCTTCGGCTATCACCTCGGCCAAAATATGCGTGTGCCCGGAACCGGTATAGTAGGGAATCACAATCTTTGTAGATCCGGTCATGAGGCCTCCAGTCTTGCCTGATCCATAGCGATTTGCCAAAACCGCGTAAACATGTGGGGATCACGGGCGTTCATGAGCAAAGTCAAAGATCAGTATGAGGCCTATCCCTACCCCGAGCGCGACCCAAAGGATGAAAAGAAGCGCCTGATCACCGGCTCGCCGTCCTTGCCGCAGGAGATCGATCATTTTCTCTTCGGCGGTGCGAGGGATTGGCGCGAACCCCTGCGCATTTTGGTCGCGGGTGGCGGCACGGGCGATGGCCTAATCCAACTGACCGCGCTGTTGACGCAATACGGCAAACCCTACGAGGCGACCTATATTGACCTCTCAAAAGCCTCCCGCAAAATTTCAGAGGCGCGGGCAAAAGTGCGCCGGCTGAAAAACATCCGTTTTCTCACCGGAAGCCTGCTGGACGCGCCGGAGCATGGTCCGTTCGACTATATTGACTGCTGCGGCGTGCTGCATCACCTGCCCGACCCTGATATCGGCTTTTCCGCGTTAAGAGAGGCTGTGACCCCAGATGGCGGCATGGGGTTCATGGTCTATGCCCCTTACGGCCGGTCGGGTGTCTATCCTTTGCAAGAGGCCTTTGGTGCTTTGTACGGATCATCCTCGCCCAAGGAAAAATTGAAGGCGGCGGAAAAGCTGTTTGAAAAACTGCCCGACGGGCATCCCTTTAAATCCAACATCAATCTCAACGACCACAAAAATGGGGCGGCGGGGTTTTATGATCTGCTGCTCCATTCTCAGGATCGCGCCTACGATGTGGCCCAACTTTTGGATACCCTGTCCAGGACAGGCTGGCACTTCAGCGGCTTTACTGTGCCCACGCTCTATGACCTTAATCGCTGGACCCTGCGGCCAGAGGGCATGACCGACGCCGAAGCGATGGCGACGGCGGAGCGCCTGATCGGAACAATTCGCACCCATACAGGGTATGCTTCTGCAACGGGGGCCCGCCCCGCAACGGGCCAAAATCGATCGCTGGTGCCCCATCTCAAGGGTATTCAAGCGACCCCTTTGGCCCAGGCTGTGCACCAGGGGCAGAGGGTGAAACTTGGTTCCGACGGGCTGTCGAACACGCTTGATCTGCCCGGCTCTGCCGCGCGCGTTCTCGCTGCCATAGACGGTCGGCGATCGCTGGCAGACATCGCCACCGCCACAGGACAAGATCCGATCAGCTTTGGCACCCTGTGGGCAAAGATCGAAGCGCAGCTTTCCCCCTGGGGGATGCTGCTATTTTCCTCTGTGCTGAGGTAGCCCATGTGCGGTCGGTTTGCCGTGACCCTGCCTTCCGATGCCATGGCACTCCTCTTTGCGGCGCGGCCCGCCAATGATTTGCCCGATGTGCCAAATTTCAACGTCTGCCCCACCAACGCGGTGCATGTGATCACGTCAGAAGACGGGGCGCGCGCGCTCCGGTCCTTTCGCTGGGGATTTCTGCCGCATTGGTACAAAACGCCCTCTGACGGTCCTTTGCTGATCAACGCGCGCGCAGAAACCATCGCCGAAAAACCCTCTTTCAAAGCCGCAGCCCGGGCGCGGCGATGCCTGATCCCGGCAACAGGGTTCTATGAATGGACCAAGGATGAAGAGGGCAATCGACTGCCGTGGTACATCCGCCGCAAAGATGAAAGGCTTCTGGCCTTTGCCGGTATATGGCAAAGCTGGGGCAAGGAGGATACGCAGATGCAAACCTGCGCGATAGTGACCACGTCAGCAAACAAAACCATGAGCGCAATCCATCACCGCATGCCGGTGATCTTGGGCGAAAAGGACTGGTCTCTATGGCTGGGCGAAGCGGGCCATGGCGCGGCTAAGCTGATGCGCGCGGCCCCGGACGATATGCTGACCTTCTGGCGCGTGGACAGGGCCGTAAATTCCAACCGAGCCAGCGGCGCGGCCTTGGTGGACCCCCTTGGAAGCTAAGCCAAAGAGCCAAAAATCTTGCAAAGTATTTTTCCGCATTTTTTTAAAAAAATGCACGCCAACGTTGGCGGCGGATTTTTTGCAAAAATCTGGGTGCTTACACTAACGTTTGCGCCTTGGACCCGGGGTTTTGGAGTGAAACCCCGGCGGGCGTTTGGCCACCCAACGGATGAACTTGGCAAGGCGCGGATGCGCACGCAGGGCCTCAATGGTGCAGTAATCCCGCGCCAGTTCCGCCTCCGTCAGCGTCGCATGAATTTCATTATGGCAAATCTGGTGCAGCCGCACGACCGGGCCGCCCTTGCCACCCTTCAGCTTGGGTACCAGATGGTGCAGGCTTTGCCGTGCATCCTGGGGAATGGGTCGACCGCACAACGGGCAGAGAGGATCATCCAATCCGGTCAGGGCAAAGCCGCCGCGCGTTTGTAACCCTCTCGCGTCCGAGCGCTTTGAAAGTAGGCCTCTACCCTCTCCCCGGGTTCGGGAAAGCCTGCGATTTTAGCCCAGCCCAGGCAATGCACCAAAATGAAGTCGGGAACAGACATCTCCTCACCCAAGAGGAATGGCTCCTTCAAGACGGTCTCAAATCGGGTTAGGGCGCGCTGAAATTCCCACTTTGCCGTGTCCACGATATCACCCACACATTTATCCTTTGGAAGCACGTAACTGTGCTTGGATGCTGTCCAAAGCGCGCCCTCTACCTCATCCAGAATGGCGCATGTCACCGCATCCTGACGGGCGCGCGCGATGCTGCCTGCAAGCTGTGTGAACCGGCCATGAGCATCGGACAGATACGTCAAAATGGCCGTGGAATCGGTGATGACGGTGCCTTCCACCACAAACGCCGGGATCTTACCGGATGGATTGACGTCCAACACTCCGGGCGAGTGCGGTGGGCTGGGATCATGGTCATAGTCCAAACCCATCTCCTCCAGCATCCACAGCACGCGAAACGCACGGGATCTTTTGCTGCCAATCAACTTCATCTTGTGCCTGCCTTTTATTGCAACCGCTTTTCATGCTGCCCCGTGGGCATCAGGATGGCAAGTGAACCATCCTGACACGACGTGTCAGTCATTCGTGTCACGCTTGCGCGCAGAAAGGAGATCATCATGAAAAGAAGCGGATCATGCCTATGCGGCGCTGTGACATTCGAAATCGATGACCCTCCCACCAAGGTTGGCGCGTGCCATTGTGGGATGTGTCGCAAGTGGTCGGGCGGGAGTTACCTGGCCATTCACCTGACCAAGGATCAGGTGCGGTTTGAAGGCGAAGCGCATATCGGATGCTACACATCGTCTGAATGGGCCGAGCGGGGGTTTTGCCGCATCTGTGGGTCCAGCCTGTTCTACCGGGTCACCGCCCCCGGGCCGCATGCGGGTGATTTGCATCTCGGATTTGGGACACTCGACGATCAAAGCGGCATGCATCTGGAGGAAGAGATTTTCATCGATCTCAAACCTGAGGGCTACAGCTTTTCCCAAAAGACCGCGACGATGACCGAGGCCGACGTCATGGCGTTGTTCGCAGAGGTGAGCGAACAGCAGATTTAGCTGCGCGGCATCATCGACAGGCGGATCAGCGTGCGTTCCAGTACTGCCATGGGAGGTGCGGTTTGTCCGGCAGAGCGCAAGGCAAGATCAGTATCTGTGATCATGGTCAGCGCCTCCTCCAACCGCGCCGCGCCCCAATTCTGCGCCTGCCGTTGCATCCGGTCCCGGCGCGGTCCGAACACGGGCGGGCGCAGGCTCGCCATGCCCTTGGCCACGCCACCCGGGTCAGAAGCCGCTGCATAAAGCGCGCGGAAATGACGGGACGCGGCCATGCAAAGGCCCACCGGTTGCACACCCTGCGCGCGCAGCCGCTTCATCACTGGGCCCACTTCACCAGGGCGGGCTTCGGCCACAATGTGAAGGATATCGTCAAGTTCGGCCTCCACAGAAACCGGCGCACAATTCGCGATATCTTCGGGCTGCAGGGGCTCCGGGTCGCCTATCTTGTAAAGCGCAATCTTTTCAATGGTCTGGCGAAAGTCCCCTGGGTCCAGTCCGCGCGACAGTGCAGTGAGATCACCCATGGCGTCATGACTGATCTCGCCCAGACCAGCGGCTTTCAACGTGGCCTCAATTTCTGCCCGCGAGGGTGGATCATCGTAGATCGCGGCGACAAAAGCGCCCTTATGGCCCTCAAAGAGCTTGCGCAGTTTCGACGTCGGTTTCAGCGCGCCAGCGGTCACCACCATCACCGCATCGCCTGCCTGCCAATCCTCCAGCGCGGCGGAGACCGTATCGACCACGGCGTCATTGGCCTCTTCCAAAAATGCCACGCGCTGGCCCGGGAAAAACCCTTGTGACTTGATCGCCGCATCCAGCATCGCGGGGTCTTTGCGCAACTCCGGCCCTGAAAGACGCGTGAGCCGCATCTCCTCTTCGCCGTTGGGGCCCAGAAGCGCAGCGATCACTTCTTGCCGCCGCAAAGCCACGCGCATCGCATCGGCGCCGTAGATCAACAGACCGGGACGGCCCGGATCGGGCTTGGCAAAATAACCGGGGGCATCCCGCCCGGAAAGTTTCACGACGAAAGTTTCATGCAGGCAACTTGTCGGCCTCAGCCGTCAGCCGCGTGATCATCTGATCGGTCATGATCACCATCAGACGCTCTTCCGCATCCTGGCGGGAACTCTGCGCTGAAATGGTCGTGTCCTCTGCGGAATAACTGGTGAACTGATCCACCGTGCCCGAGGTCAGAACGCGATCCGTTTCCAGATCGCGCAGGGCATAGGTGACAGAGCCCAGGATATTGACCCGCGTGGTCACGGAAGTGGAGGCCACCGCGATCCCGCTTTGCGTCATGGACACTGAATAGGAAAGACCATACCGCGCAGGACTGGCAGGGCCCATGCGTTCTTCAAAGCGTCGCACCAGCAGGTAATCGGCGCGGTCATCGGGGTCATCGAGCGAGACAGAGTTTTGCAGCCGCGTCGCCGCGCCACCGGGCGCGAAAGCAGGCGTGAAGCCGCAGCCCGCCGTGAGGGCGAGGGATGAGAGCAGAAAAAGGCGGCGATCAAATGACAATGTTCACAATCCGACCGGGAACAACGATGATTTTCTTGGGCGTGGCCCCATCCAGCGCCCTGACAACAGCATCCTCTGACAGCGCGATTTTTTCAACCTCTGCCTTGTCCATATCTTTGGGCACGCTGATTTCAGCCCGGCGCTTGCCATTGATCTGAATGGGCAAGGTGATCTGGTCATCGACCAGCATCGCCTCATCTGCCACCGGCCAGGGCGCGGTCGCGACCAGACCGTCATGGCCAAGCATGGCCCAAAGCTCTTCGCTCAGATGCGGGGTCATCGGCGCCATCAGTTGCACCAATGCGGTGGCCGCATCCCGTTTCGCCGCACTGCCTGCCTTGGTACGCGACAGCGTGTTGGAAAAGGCGTAAAGCTTCGCGATGGCGGCGTTGAAGCCGAAACTTTCGACACCGACTGTCACATCATGGATGGTTTTGTGCATCTCTTTCAGCAGAAGCTCGTCCGCTTCTTGCGAGGCAGTCTCGTCGCTGCTGGCTATGTCGGAGACGATGCGGTGGACGCGGGTGAGGTGTTTATGCGCGGCCTCTGCCCCCGCAGCGGTCCATTCCACATCACGTTCGGGCGGGCTGTCGGAAAGGACAAACCAGCGGGCCGTGTCGGCGCCGAACTGTGCAATGATATTGACCGGGTCGACCACATTGTTTTTCGACTTCGACATCTTGGCCGACGGGATCACCTTCACGCGCTCGCGGGTCTCGCGCACAATCACGTCGCCACCTTTTTCCTCGATCTCTTCTGGAAAGTGATAGAGGGCGCGTCCGCCTTCCGCCCGACGCTCGGCATTTTCATAGATCGCGTGGGTCACCATGCCTTGGGTGAAAAGCGCGTCAAAGGGTTCCACCGCGCTTTCGGGCAAGTGGCCGGTGATCTGCATCGCGCGGGCGAAAAATCGTGAATAAAGCAGGTGTAGGATCGCGTGTTCCACCCCGCCGATATACTGATCCACATTCATCCAATACGCAGCTTCTTGCGCATCGGTGGGTGTCTCGGCGCGAGGCGCAGTGAAACGCGCATAGTACCATGAACTGTCCACGAACGTGTCCATCGTATCGGTTTCCCGAACGCCGCTTTCGCCGCATTTGGGGCATTCGCATTGCCGCCAGGCATTGTGGCGATCGAGCGGGTTGCCTGGTTGATCAAAATTGACATCATCGGGAAGCCGAATGGGCAGATTTTCTTTTTTCTCTGGCACCACGCCGCAGGTTTCGCAATGCACAACCGGGATCGGGCAGCCCCAATAGCGTTGCCGCGAAAGACCCCAATCGCGCAGGCGATACTTGATCTGTCCGGTGCCGATGCCGTTTTCCTCAAACCAATCAATCGTGGCGTCGATACCTTCCTGACTTGTGGCAGTCTTGATGCCCGCGAAATGATCGATAAAGATAACCTGCTCTGACTTGGCCGGGACCAAAGCGTCATTGCCCACCTCTGTTTCGTCACCGGGCAGGTAAAAGGCGTTGCGCACCTCGAGGTCGTATTTGCGTGCAAAGTCGAGATCTCGCTGGTCATGCGCCGGGCAACCGAAGACAGCGCCCGTGCCGTAATCCATCAGCACGAAGTTACCCACCCATACCGGCAGAGTCTTGTCGGGATAGACGGGGTGCTGCACCGTCAAACCGGTGTCGATGCCCTTTTTCTCTGCCTTCTCCATTGCGGCCTCGGTCGTGTCCATCTTCCGGGTCTCAGCAATAAAGACGGCCAGGTCTGCGTTCCCTTCCGCCAAGGCGCGGCTGACCGGATGCTCAGGCGATATAGCCAGAAACGACGCCCCGCGCATCGTATCGGGTCGGGTGGAATAGCAGACAATCGGATCGCCGCCATCGGTGCGATGGAACGGGATCTCAATGCCGCGCGATTTGCCAATCCAGTTCTCCTGCATCAGGCGCACCTTGGCAGGCCAGTCATCGAGATGGCCCAGAGCGTCCAGCAAGTCCTCGGAGTAATCGGAGATTTTGAAGAACCATTGCGTCAGTTCTCGTTTTTCCACATCCGCACCAGAGCGCCAACCCTTACCGTCAATCACCTGTTCGTTGGCAAGCACCGTCATATCGACGGGGTCCCAGTTCACCACGGCGTTTTTGCGGTAGATCAGCCCGGCATCCAGCATGTCGATGAACATGGCTTGCTGGTGGCGGTAATATTCCGGATGACAGGTTGCGATCTCTCGTGACCAATCGAGCGAAAAACCCAGCGGCTTCATCTGGGATTTCATATCTTTGATATTTTGATAGGTCCATTCGCCGGGGTGAATGCCTTTGTCCATCGCTGCATTTTCAGCCGCCAGGCCGAACGCGTCCCATCCCATCGGATGCAGCACGTTGTGACCCGTCGCCAAGCGGTGCCGCGCGATCACATCGCCCATCGTGTAGTTGCGCACATGACCCATATGGATGCGACCCGACGGATAGGGAAACATCTCCAACACATAGTATTTAGGCTTCTCTGACGCCCGCTCCGCCCGGAACACTTCGGATGCGTCCCAGGCTGCTTGCCACTTCGCCTCAATCTCGCCCGCAGAATAGCGCGTCATGTCGTCTGTTACCCTGATCCCGTCTCAGTCGAGGGAGTGATATGAACCTTAGCGCGCGGGGTCCAGCAAGAAAGACGATCCTTGCACACTCTTGCCCCTAGGGGCGCGCTCGCGTTACATGAACCGGGGCAAGAACACGGGCTTACATGAAAATCCTATTTATTCACCAGAATTTTCCTGGGCAGTACAAACATCTGGCACAAGTTCTAGCGGGGCAGGGCCATGAGTGCCTGGCGCTGACACTCAGAGTGAAAGAGCCCACGACATGGAATGGCGTGAAACTGATCCCCTACAGCCTGCCGAAACGTAATGCTCAAGACACCCATCCTTGGGTGCTGGATTTCGATACCAAGATCACGCGGGCGCATGCGTGTTTCCTGGGCGCGCGCACGCTGAAAGACCAGGGCTTCTCCCCCGATCTGATCCTCGCCCATCCCGGCTGGGGCGAACCATTGTTTCTCAAGGATGTATGGCCCAAAGCCCGCATGGGTATTTATTGCGAACTCTATCATTTGGGCAACTACCCTCATTTGGACTTCGACCCCGAATTTGAGGGCGACGACCCGGTGGAAGCAGCCTTGCGCATCCGCATGAAGAACCTGCACAATCACATGCAATTCGACGTCGCTGACGCCGGTATCAGCCCGACCGCCTTTCAGGCTGATACCTTTCCATCCGTCTTTCGCGATCGCATTACGCTCTGCCATGACGGGATCAACACGAAACTCAGCTGTCCCGACCCAGATGTAACGTTGAACTTGGAAAAGCGCGGAGGCCTGAGCCGTGACGATGAGATCATAACATTTGTCAATCGCAATCTGGAACCCTATCGCGGCTACCACATCTTCATGCGCGCCCTGCCGCGCCTGCTGCGCGAACGGCCTCACGCGACGGTTGTGATTGTCGGTGGCAGTGATGTCAGCTACGGCGCGCGACCGCCCAAAGGGCAGACCTGGAAGCAGATCTTTGTCGATGAGGTGCGCGGGCAAATCTCAGATGACGATTGGGAACGCGTAAGGTTCCTCGATCGCATCCCGCATGGGCAGTTCACCAAACTGCTGCAGATTTCGCGTGTGCATGTCTACCTGACCTATCCTTTTGTCCTCAGCTGGAGCCTGATGGAGGCAATGTCCTGCGGTGCGGCGATTGTGGCCAGCGACACTGAGCCTGTCCGCGAGGTGATTCGGGATGGACAGACCGGAGAATTGGTCGATTTCTTCGACACCGATGGGATCGTCGACAGGGTGAGCACGCTTCTGGATGATGAGGACCGGCGCATCGGGCTTGGGCAGGCCGCACGGGCGAAAATGGTTAAAGAGTATGACTTGCGGTCTATCTGCCTGCCGCGTCAGATGGATTGGGTGAAAAATTTAGCGCAGCTCTGACAAAGCAAATGGCGCGCCACTGCCGTCATGGATAAAGCGGGCCATTATTCCATTCCCCAAGGTGTTCCGGGTCACGGATATCCCATGGGGTCGTCCTGAAGCGATGCGCACCCACGTCCAACAGGAGCCAGGCTGCAAATGCAGCGATGGTGTCGGGAGATGATATCTCACCTCGGTCCAGATAGGCCTGAAATGCGGTGCGCGCCGGGAAATCCTCATCCGACAGGGCCAGAAAACCGCGCACAAGATCGGTGTCGACCAATCCCGGTTTGAACCCTGAGACAGCAATGTCACAATCGGCCCATTCTTCCTGCAACGCCCTGCGCAGGGTTTCCGATGCGGCCTGCGCCACCGAATAAGCGGCAGCCCCGGCCCTGACATTGGTCCCGGAATCCGACCCGACAAACAGAACGCGACCGCCGGCTAGATGAGGTTTGCATTTTGTCGACAGAGCCAAGCGCGCCGTCACATTCGTGTCGAAAGACCGCTGCCACTCGTCGGGCGACAGAGCGTCGATTTTCCCCAATTGAAAGTACCCGGCGCCATGAAAGAGCCCGCGCGGCGCGTTCAGTTTTGCAAGCAAGCTGGCTAATTCGTCCTGATCCTGCGGGCGGGTCACGTCCGCGGGCAGCGCTTCAATCATCGGGGATTGATTGGCCACCGCCTCCAATGTGGTCGCGCGACGCCCCGTGATGATGACACGGCAGTCACGGCGCGCCAATGCAAGCGCAAGGGCCGCGCCGATGCCTGATCCGCCGCCCGTGACGAGTATCGATCCCAGGCTCATCCCTTTCGTTCAGGCGCTCTGCGGCGGGCGTGCGCCGAAAATGGCGCTGCCGACGCGCACATGGGTGGCGCCGAAGGCCACGGCCTTTTCGAAATCCCCGCTCATGCCCATGGACAGGCCGCTCAGTCCGTTGCGCTCGGCGATTTTGGCCAGCAGCGCGAAATGCAGCGCGGCCTCTTCTTCCACCGGCGGGATGCACATCACACCCTTTATGGGCAAATCGAGCGCGCGCGCCTCTGCGATGAAGACATCGGCCTCTCCCGGCCATATCCCCGCCTTCTGCTCTTCCTCGCCGGTGTTGACCTGAACAAAAAGATCAGGGCAATGACCCAGTTCTTGCGCCAGACGCGCCAGGGTGTTGGCCAGTTTGGGCCGGTCAACGGAGTGGATCGCCTGACATAGCTCCATCGCCTGGCGCGCCTTGTTGGTTTGCAAGGCCCCCACCAAATGCAGATCGACACGATCGAACCGGTCGCGGAAATCAGGCCATTTGCTTGCGGCCTCCTGCACGCGGTTCTCGCCGTAGATGCGATGGCCTTCTTTCAGCACCGCCTCCACGCGTTCATTGGGCTGCTTTTTGGAGATGGCAATCAATTCCACACTGCCAGGGGCGCGACCGGCATCGATTTCGGCTTTGTGAAGACGTTCCGAGATGTCAGCCAAACCCATGGTCTCGCCCTTTCGCGTCGTAAATACCAATGGCCATTCAATGCCATAGGGGATGGCCAGTGTAAAATCTTGCGCGCGCGTTTCATCGGCAGCGACCTGCCCGCGGGTTGCATTTAGCGCGCCATTTGCCTTGCCCACTTGCGCGCGCTTGGATAGTAGAGACTACGGAAACAATAACGGGCCGCTGCAGTTATGAAGTTCATATCCGTCAAAACCACCGTGATCGCGGTCGCGTGCCTGACCATCTTGGCGTCCTGTTCCAGAGACCGGCAATTGCGCGAAGATGCTTTCACTGTGTCGACCGGCCGGGAATCAAAATCTGCAGTCACGTCTGGGACCAGCCTGCTGGACATTTTCCGGGACGGCGGCACGAAGGTGAAAGTGAACCGTTTTCTCTGGACAGCTTCCCTGCAAGTTCTCGACTTCCTGCCCGTTGAAAATGCCGACCCGTTCACCGGTGTGATATCAACGGGTTTTGGTCGCCCACCAGGCGGTGGGCAGGTCTACCGCGCCACAATCCTGATCAGCGATCCGGCACTGGATGCACGTTCTCTCAACGTCGCGCTGCAGACCCGAGGTGGTGCTGCAGTCAGCGCCGCGACCCAGCGCGCCGTGGAAGATGCCATTCTGACGCGTGCGCGGCAGTTGCGCGTGCAGGCCAAAGGCTTCTGATACGTCCCGGGGGTGACGCCCCGTTTTTGACAAACGCACCTACGACGACAGCGGTTTTTGAGTATTTTTAGAAAGATGAAACATGTGGACTGGTCCCTGTTTCATCTTTCTAAAAATACTCATCTACAGGCGCATGCAAGCGTCCCGCCTCGACAGAAGAGGCGCCGCCTCATCCATTTTGAAGTCTGATCAGTTCGACGCCAGAACAGACCGCCCCATCGGCCCTTCATGGCTGATGATCCCGGCATAGCGCGGGTTCGCCATAATCTGATGCAAATCCACCTCTTGCCCGTCCAGATAGGCGGTGCGGCTCACCAGACGGATGCCGTGGCTGTAATCAGCATAGCCCGCCCCGTGCACCGTGCTGAGCGGTTGGATCGGCGTGCCATTGCGGCGGTGCCAGCCGTAGATCGCGACGCGTCCACGATTGCTGGCCAATCGCGTGGTCAGCACCACGTCTTTTTTATGCCCGGAAATCAGATTACCGTGAGTGCCGCCAGCGCTGCGGCGCTGCGCCTCGACGGTGTTGTTATGGCGCATAAAATAGGCGGTTGATGTCATTTGCGGTCCCGGTGTCATCGGGCTGGGCGCCAATTGCACGGCCGCCTGACGATAGATGGCATCCACCATGCGCGGGGTGGGCAAAACCATATTGAAGGATTTGGCTACGCGGCTTGCCCCGCTGAGCCCCAGCGGCACACGCACAAAATCGCGGTCACTGCCGAGTGCCAGGTAATCAGGCGTTACGCACAAGGTGATGTTGGCCTGACGCCCGTCCGAGGTGGTGCCCCGCAGCGTCACGGGGACAAGATTGCGTTGGAAACTGGGCATATTGCCCCGCAGCAGTTCGGCCACGACCATCTGGTCGCGTTTTGTCCCGTCTATGCCCTTGGCCGAGGCCAGCACAGAGCTGGCACCGGCCGCAGCACCTTTCCGCCGCGGCATGCCGCGAGCCAGACGTTTGGGGCAGCGCGCAGAAGGGGCGGCGATGCGGGGCGTTTCAGGCACGATTTCTGGCGCCGCATTCAGATCCGGGTCCTCTGCGCTTTGCGGCACAAAAAGGCTCGCCAGACGCACAGCCTCGTCCGTGGCCGACCGACGGGCCAGATCAGCCGGGCGCAGACGCGGCCGCGTCGAAACGCCCAGGCCCTCGGCCACCGCTCGGCTTTGGTCTTCGGGATCAACCCCGTTTTCCGCCGCCTCTGCTTCGGCAAGACCGGGGCGCTGAGGAGGGCGGACCGCTGGGGCGCCAAGGAAAACACGAGAAAGCGGCGACAAAACACCCTCATCCAGCGTCGTGTTTGTGGGGTTCAGGCGCGCCATACGCGGCGGCGCGGGCAAAACAGGCTCACTGCGTTCAAGCGCAGTCAGCTGCGGTGCATTCCCAACTGATGGAAGCTGCATCGTGTCTGTCACATCAGTGCTCGCCACAGGGACACTGAACAGCGTGTCGCGCAGCGCATAGGCACCGCCCGCGATGGTCGTCATACCGAACAGATACACACCGATGATCAACGCGCCCTGATTTCCCATCAGACGTGCGTGCAGCTTATGCTTTGACATATGTGTCAGGCGTCAGCCCCTCTTCTTGCCTGTTTTTTTCCACCCTAGGCAGGTCTGCCCAGCATCGAACCGGCTACCTAGACCCCAATGGTTAAACCGACAATAACCACAATTTCATTGCGCGATATTTTGCCACCATAGACGGCGAAAGGTCGCCTGTTGAGTCTTTCCTGCAAGACACGCAATATTTCACCCATGGCGGCGCAAGTTCTTACTTCAGCGCGATAGACTGACAGGAAAACGAGCAGTGGATTTTTGCTTTGATGACTGGCAGTTTGTGCCAAAGACGTTGGGTATCACGGCCGCACGCGGCATGACATTTGGGGAAAAGGGATTGAAGATGCGTCAAGGGTTCAAGGCGATGATCGCGGGGTCGGCATTTTCCGTGGCAATGACAGTGGCAGGGGCATCTGAGGCGCAGATGCCTGGCGCGCTGGATGAGTGTCTAAAATTGGCCGGGGAACCCACGGCAGAGGCGCCCGTCAGCCGCGACGCAGGCACAGCCACATTTTCAGCTCTTGCCAAAGCACGCCCCCATTGTGAGGCGGCTTTGATTGGGCCAGAACAGGATCCTCGCGTGCTTTTCCACATGGCCGTGATCATGCAACGGGAAGGATTTCACACGTATGCTTTGCGGGCGTTCAACATGGCCGCCACAGGCGGCGTCACGGCGGCGTACACCAAAGTCGGGGACTATTACAATTTCGGCATCGGCGGCATCCGGGAAAACCACAGGCGCGCCGTGGAAAACTACATGCAAGCGGCAGAAGCGAACGATTTGCCTGCAAAAGCCACGCTGGCGATCATGCATCAGATCGGCCGCGGCGTGCCGCAGGACTTTGACACAATGTTTGCCCTGCTCGAAGAAACGGCGGATGCTGGCTATCACTTTTCGCAATTGAGGTTGGCGGAACTTTATATGAGCCCCGACGCCGTTTCCCCTGCATTGGCGGAAAAGCTGGATCTGCCAGACCCGGTGAAGGCGACGGAATTCTATGAGTTGGCTGCAGCACAGGGCAACTCCACCGCCCAGGCAGAGTTGGATAAATTTGCCGACGGAGAGGGACTTTTTGATGACCCGGCGGTCCGGTTTAAACTGATCAATCGCGGGGTTGAACGCGGTGAACCCGGCGCGATCAACACGCTGGGCTTCATGCATGAACGCGGTGATGGCGTGGAGTACGACCCCAAACGCGCGGCAGACCTTTACATTCGGGCGTTGGAAGCCGGATTGCCAGTGCAAGAGATGCGTGGGTTGGTCAACGGACGTTTTATCCGCTGGGATCGGGAAACCGCATTGGAGTTTCAGATCATCTTGCAAAATCGCGGGCTTTACCTGGGCTTTCTAGACGCGGTGGTCGGGCCCGGTACAATGGCAGCGGCGGCCCAGGTTGCGCAGCAGGCACAAGAAATCCGAGGCGCTCAGGATCAGTAGATGCCGCCTGATCGGCAACGCAGCCACCAGTGATCTGAACTGGACTACCTGCGACGATCGCGTCTCGCGCTCATGGGCTGGAAGGCGACACCCACATGCGCCTCGCAATAGGGTTTGCCGGACTGCACAGGCAAACCACAAAACCAAAAATCATCCGTCGCCGGATCGCCCACGGGCCATTTGCAGGTTCGTTCGGTTAACTCCATGAGGCTCAGCTTCTTGGCCTTCTTTTCAACCTCATTGACCTTGGCTAAGGCTTCTGGGTCGATCTCATTGGTAGATGGCTGCGGCGGCAACGGCTGGCCAGCTGGAATGATCGCCCTAACTCGGCTCACGGGTGCTGCTGCGGGCGCCTCAGACGCGGTTTCTTTGGCGGCGGGTTTGGCAGCGGGTTTTGGTGCTGCTTTGGCTTTGGGCGCGGCCTTCGCTTTGGTTTTGGCAGCAGCGTCAGACGATGTCCCGCCCCCACCGTTACGGTTCGAAAGCCCCAGACGATGTACCTTGCCGATCACGGCATTGCGTGTGACACCCCCCAATTCTTTGGCAATCTGGCTGGCCGACTGGCCCTCCCCCCACATTTTTTTCAGCTTCTCAACGCGCTCATCGCTCCAGGACATGTCCTACCTCATCGGGCTCGGCGCTGGCACTTGCTTCGGCCGCGCATAAGTTTCTTGTGTCAGCCCTCTATTTTAGTCGCGAAGTCGTCAGTTACAAGACGCGACAGGCTGCGGGCTCTAGATTGAGGTAAAAGCGTGTTGCAAGATCCCTAACGCCTGCGATCTCTGCGCGCGCTCATCGGCTGATAGGCAACGCCCCCGCACGGCGCGCAATAGGGCTTGCCCGGCTCTACGGGAAGCCCGCAAAACCAAAAGTCTTCCGTGGCAGGATCGCCGATGGGCCACTTACAGGTTTTCTCAGTCAGTTCCAGGAGGCTGAGCTTGAGCGCCTTCTTCTCGATCTCCTGAAATTTCGCCATCGCCTCTGGATCGATTTCATGGGCCGCAGATTGTGGCGGCAGCGGTTGCCAGGCCGGGACAATCGCTTTCCCCGGTCGCGCAGTCGTTGGACTATCCGCTTTCGTCCTCGATCCTAAGTCCGGCGCAGCTTTACGCGCTGCGTTGGTCGTCATTTCGATTTTATCCGGATTTTTGGCCAGTGGTTTGGCTTGGGCTTTGGCCTGTGATTTGGCCTGTGGTTTGGCCTTCGGATTGGCTGCGGTTTCAGATGCCGAGGCACCACCAGACCGGTTGGAGAGACCCAAACGGTGCACTTTTCCGATCACCGCGTTGCGGGTCACACCACCCAGCGCCTTGGCAATTTGACTGGCCGATTGGCCCTCAGCCCACATTTTTTTAAGCGTTTCAACGCGCTCTTCTGTCCATGACATGGCCGATTTCCCTGAGTGAAGCGCGGCTGTGTAGCAAGCGCGGAATGGGTTTTGGTGTCCTGTGATCTAGTCTAGTGGATAGGCAGCGCATGACAAGACGCACCACCCAAGCAAAGCATGAGGTGTTAAATGACGCATTACACACCCCCCAAAGCCTTCCAACAGGGCACGCGACGGTTTGGTCAGGTAAATTGGCTGGGCCTCTGGACATTGTGCCTGAGAGAAATTCAGCGATTCATGTCGGTCTGGACGCAAACCTTGCTGGCACCATTGGTGACAGCCGCGCTTTTCATTTTGATTTTCTCTATCGCCATCGGGTCGCGACGTGGCGACGTGATGGGCGTGGATTTTACATCTTTCATTGCGCCGGGCATCCTGATGATGACCGTCATCCAAAACTGTTTTGCCAATACCTCCTCTTCAATCATCGTCGCCAAGGTGCAGGGCAATATCGTGGACACGCTGATGCCGCCGCTGAGCGCGGGGGAGCTTGTGATTGGCTACCTGGTGGGCGCGGTGGCCCGCGGCGTTTGCGTGGCGGCAACCATCACTTTGGGTCTGTGGCTCGCCTTGGGGATGGTGCCGGCCTACCCGCTCATCGCGTTGGGTTTTGTGGTGCTGGGGGCCACGTTGATGGGCGGTTTGGGCCTTTTGGCAGGGGTTTACGCCAATAAATTCGATCAGACGGCGGCCATCACCAATTTCATCGTCACACCGCTCGCCTTTCTGTCGGGCACCTTCTATTCCGTCGAGGCCTTACCGCCGCTGCTTTATGACATCACCCATTGGAACCCGGTTTTCTATCTGATCGACGGCGTGCGATTTGGGATGATCGGTGTGTCGGACAGCGCGCCGGCTCTTGGGTTTGCGATTGGCCTGGGCACGGTTGCGGTCATCGTCGGATTGTCCTGGCTCATGTTTGCCAAAGGCTATCGCCTGAAGCCCTGAGACAAACGAGTTCTCCCCGAAAATTCGCGGCGCGCGCGCCGTTGCAACCCGTGTCAGCCCTGTTATAGCTGCGCGCAGCAAACCAGCCAGCAGCGCCATGACCCGCACCTTTCTCTTCCTTGTTTTTGCTCTTGCAGGCCTTGTCGTACTGTTATGGCTTGGCGTGTGGCAGTTGCAGCGCCTGGCATGGAAAAACGGCATTTTGGCTGAGATCGAAGCCCGCATTGCCGCGGCACCCGTCGCCCTGCCAGAGGGGCCTGACGCAGAAGCTGACAAATACCTGCCCGTTGAGCTGACAGGCCAGTTCGGCGCAGGCGTGCTGCGGGTGCTGGTCAGTCAGAAACTGGTCGGCGCAGGCTACCGCCTGATCACACCTTTTGAGGTCGACGGCCGCACTGTTCTTTTGGATCGCGGCTTCATCCCTGTTGCGGCGGATCTGACGCCCGCGCCTGCCGGGCAAGTCACCGTCACCGGCAATCTGCACTGGCCCGATGATCGCAACAGCTCCACGCCGGCAAATGATCTGGAGGGTAACACATGGTTTGCCCGCGATCTCGATCAGATGGCCCAGGTGCTGGGCACGGAACCGCTTCTCATCGTTGCCCGCGATCTGTCGCAAGCGGACGGTGCCGTGACGCCTCTGCCGGTAGACACATCCGCCATTCCGAACGATCACCTGCAATATGCTGTCACGTGGTTCGGCCTGGCCGCCATTTGGACGGCCATGATGGGCTATTTCCTCTACCGCTTGCGCAATCCCGCAAAAGGAGCCGCATGATGAATTATATCTCCACCCGTGGTCAGGCCCCTGTTCTGACATTTGAACAGGCGATGCTGACCGGATTGGCCCGCGACGGCGGGCTCTACCTGCCTGAGACCATTCCAACCTTGACCCACGCCGACATCGCCGCACTGGCCGGGCAACCCTATGAAGAGGTCGCTTTCCGCATCATGCGCCCCTTCATCGGAGACGCCTTCAGCAACGACGAATTCCGCGGCATCATTGCGCGCGCCTATGCAGGCTTCAACCATGCCACCCGTGCCCCATTGGTGGAACTTGCGCCCGGCCACCACCTGTTGGAGCTCTTCCACGGGCCGACGCTGGCGTTCAAAGATTTCGCCATGCAACTCATCGGCCAGATGTTTGAATTCTCTCTCAAGCGCTCGGGCCAACGGGTCTGCATCGTGGGCGCGACATCGGGCGACACGGGCTCTGCTGCGATCGAGGCCTTCCGCGGGTTGGAGGCAGTCGATGTCTTCATCCTTTACCCCCATGGCCGCGTCTCTGAAGTACAGCGCCGCCAGATGACAACGCCCATCGAAGGCAACGTTCACGCCCTCGCCCTGACCGGTTATTTCGACGATTGTCAGGCCCGCGTGAAGGACATGTTCAACGATTTCGAATTCCGCGACGGGGTCGGCCTTGCCGGTGTGAATTCCATCAATTGGGCGCGCGTTCTGGCGCAGGTCGTCTATTTCTTCACCTCGGCCGTGTCTGTGGGCGCGCCGCACCGATCTGTGAGTTTTACAGTTCCAACAGGAAATTTCGGGGATATTTTTGCCGGTTACATCGCAAAACAGATGGGCCTGCCTGTGGATAGATTGGTGGTCGCTACGAACCAGAACGACATCCTGCACCGCTGCCTTAACCAGGGCGATTACATGCCCGACAGCGTCGTCCCCTCGATCAGCCCGTCGATGGACATCCAGGTCAGCTCCAATTTCGAACGCGCACTCTTTTATGCCTACAATCAGGATGGCGCAGCGGTCAGCCAATTGATGGATGAACTGAAAGAGGGCGGTTTCCACGTCTCCCAAGGTGCGCAGGAAGCGCTGCGCGAGGCCTTCGATTCCGGCCGCTGCTCTGAGGAGGAAACCTCCGCAGCAATCAAGCGCCTGATGGCCACAACCAGCGAATTGCTTTGCCCCCATTCCGCCGTGGGCGTCCATGTAGCCGAACACCATCTCGACCCTGCGACCCCGATGATCACACTGGCCACGGCGCATCCAGCCAAGTTCCCGGCAGCGGTCGAAGACGCCACCGGCATTCATCCCCCCTTGCCCTCACACATGGCCGACCTGTATGAGCGGTCGGAACGGGTGACCCGGGTGGAAAATGACCTCCGGAGCATTGAGACAATCATCAAGGAAAGAACCGGCAATTGACCGTCAGGCTGACCACTCTCGACAACGGATTTCGCATTGTGTCCGAGCCGATGCCGGGGCTGCAATCGGCAGCCATCGGCGTCTGGGTTCTGGCCGGCGCGCGCCATGAGGCAGCACAGCAAAACGGCATCGCGCATTTCCTCGAACACATGGCCTTCAAAGGCACGACCACCCGCTCGGCTCTCGACATCGCGGAGGCCATTGAGGATGTCGGCGGCTACATCAACGCTTACACGTCCCGCGAGGTCACGGCCTACTACGCGCGCGTCTTGGGCGAACATGTCCCCCTCGCCCTCGACGTGGTGGCCGACATCCTGCGCCAGCCTATCTTCGACCCCCATGAGATCGAGATTGAACGCGGCGTCATCCTGCAGGAAATCGGCCAGGCCCTCGATACGCCCGATGACATCATCTTCGACTGGCTGCAGGAAAAGGCCTATCCCGATCACCCTCTGGGCCGCGCGATCCTAGGTGATGAAGCGCGCGTCCAGGGTTTTTCCCGCGACGACCTCACCGGCTTTGTGGGTCAGCATTACCGGCCCGGCCAAATGATCCTGTCCGCGTCCGGCGCTGTTGATCACGATGAACTGGTCCGCGCGGCTGAAATCCTCTTCGGTGACATGCAAGGCGCACCAGAGACCAAAGTCCCCAAAGCCCAGTTCTCAGGCGGCGAAAGTCGCACGATCAAATCCCTGGAACAGGCCCATTTCGCGCTGGCTTTTGAAAGCCCCGATTACTGCGACCCGCGCATTTATGCCGCGCAAATCTACGCCTCCGCCCTCGGCGGCTCCATGTCATCTCGGCTCTTCCAGGAAGTGCGCGAAAAACGCGGTCTCTGCTACACGATCTATGCCTCTGCGGGTGCATATGCCGACACCGGCATGATGACGATCTACGCGGGCACCTCCGGAAACCAAGTGCCGGAACTGGCGCAGATCACGATCGATGAAATGAAACGCGCCGCCGAAGACCTCTGTGAGGCCGAACTGGACCGCGCCCGAGCGCAGATGAAAGCGGGGCTCTTGATGGGGCTCGAGAGCCCGTCGAACCGTGCCGAACGGCTGGCCCGCATGATCCAGGTCTGGGGCCGCGTGCCGGAACTTTCCGAGGTTGTGGAACGCATCGATGCCGTAACGCTCTCGGACGTGCGCGCCCTTGCGGAAACCACAATTGCTCAGGCGCCTGCCGCCATGGCGCTCTATGGGCCGGTGGAAACAGCCCCCACGCTTGAGGCGTTGCAGGAGAGGCGCGCCGCGTGATGATCCTGCCCGGCCGGAAAGTCCGGATCGAAACGGAGCGCATGACCCTGCGCCAACCCATCCTCACGGACTTTCGCAGTTGGTCGACCTTGCGCCGCGGATCGGCCGACTTCCTCATGCCATGGGAACCGCAATGGGCCAACGACCACCTTTCCCGCAAAGGCTTCACCAATCGCGTCTACTGGGCGCAACGTTGCATCAAGAACGGCTCCGCCCTGCCCCTTTTTCTGCTGCGGCGCGAAGACGACCGACTGCTCGGGGCGATCACGCTGGACAATATCCGCCGAGGCCCGGCACAGTCAGGCACTCTGGGCTACTGGATAGGGTCGCCCTATGCGCGTCAAGGCTACATGCGCGAAGCCATCACCGGGCTGGTACATCACGCCTTCGAACGCCTCGATCTGTCCCGGATTGAGGCCGCCTGCCTGCCCGAAAATGATGCCTCCCGCAGGCTCTTGGAAAAATGCGGCTTCAAATATGAAGGCGTCGCGCAAAGCTACCTGCAAATAAACGGCCGCTGGCGCACCCACGTTCTCTACGCCGCCCTTCGATTTGATCGTCGAGGCAAAGCCGAGACCCAATATTGCGCGCTCCGCGCGCGCCCCTCCCCCCGCGCGCAGCGCGGCCACCAGCACCCGCCGAGACAGCCCGAAGGGCTGACGAGGCACCCGTCCGGGCTATATTTCCTTTCAAAGGAAACTTGTCATGCTCAGATATCTCCTCGCCCTCCTTCTGCTTACCACCCCTACTCTGGCACAGGAAACACGCCAACCCAGCCACTGCCTGTCCTTGGCCGAAGTCCCCGGCATAGAGCACATTCAAAAAGCCTCCTTCACCGATCCCATCCCGGAAGGCCGCGTGCGTATCCAATACATTCATCATGCCTCATTCCTAATCCAGACCCCGGGCGGGCTCTCCGCCGTCACGGATTTCACGGGCTTTGTCGGAAATGTTGATTTCATCCCCGACATCGTCACCATGAACCACGCCCATTCCACCCATTGGACCGCCTTCCCAGACCCGGCCATTCCCCATGTCCTGCGCGGCTGGGGTGAAGAGTTCGGCACAGGCATCACCCACCGGCTCGATCTGGGTGAAATGCTGGTGCGCAACGTCTCAACAGATATTCGCTCCGCCTTCAGTGGGTATGAACCGCAAGGCAATTCCATCTTCGTCTTTGAGGTGGCAGGGCTCTGCGTCGGTCACCTGGGCCACCTCCATCATGAACCGAACGCCGAACAATACGCGGCCCTGGGCCGTGTCGATGTGGTCATGGCCGCTGTCGACGGCGGGCTCACCCTCGATCTACCCACAATGCTGCGGGTGATGGATCGGCTGCGCTCTTCCGTTGTGATCCCAATGCATTGGTTCTCGGAAACCTCGCTCACTGACTTCCTGGCGGGCATGGAGGATGGCTTTGACGTGGTGATCACCGAAGGCTCCTCCATCACGCTGAGCCAGGAGAGCCTGCCCGGGCGCCCCACCGTCATGGTGCTTCGCCCGGAATTCCTGCGCGAGATTGCGGACTAGCGCGCATTTTCTTCTAAGAAAATGCGTCAGAAAATTTGAATTTTCTGACGCAGAATTTTGCAAAATTCTGCCCGAACCAGGAGAGAGATGGTGCCTTTTCCCGATTGACACGCCGGGAAGTCTCCTTTGTCTCACACGGCCTTCAACCCGGTCAAACCTCTCACAAAACCCTTGAAAATCCGCACAAAACCCATCATGTAACGGGCGTCCCGAAATCCGGGGCCTCAACAAAGGAGAGACCATGGCCAAGGAAGATACGCTCGAATTTCCCGGTGTCGTCAAGGAACTCCTGCCAAACGCGACATTTCGGGTCGAGCTTGAAAACGGCCATGAGATCATCGCACATACGGCAGGCAAAATGCGCAAGAACCGGATCCGGGTTCTGGCGGGCGACAAGGTACAGGTGGAAATGACCCCCTATGACCTGACCAAAGGACGGATCAATTACCGCTTCAAATAACACGGGCTCAAAGGCCCGTTTGCGTCGGTGTTCCCGGTGCGCCTGATCCTGGCATCCGCCAGCCCCCGACGGCTGGAGCTATTGAGGCAGTTGGGTGTCACGCCTGACGCGGTGGAACCCATGAACGTGGACGAAACCCCCCTACCCGCAGAGCACCCCCGATCCTATTGCACCCGTGTGACGCTGGCCAAGGTGCAAGCCCGTCAGACGTCACGCGGTGATTTGGTCCTGGCCGCTGACACCACTGTGGCGCTTGGTCGCCGCATCCTCGGCAAACCCGAAACCCAAGAGGATGCCCGCCACTTTTTGATCCTGCTATCAGGCCGCCGTCACCGGGTCATCACCGCCATTGCCTTGCGCAAAGATGGCCACATCTGGCAACGCGATCTTGTGTCCACCGTGCGCATGAAACGCCTGTCTGATGCAGAAATCGACGGCTATCTGGCGACCAATGATTGGCAGGGCAAGGCGGGCGGTTATGCCATCCAAGGCCCCGCAGGCGCGTTCATCCCATGGATCCAGGGTTCCTACAGCGCGGTCATGGGCCTGCCACTGGCTGAAACTGCAAGCCTTTTGACGGCCGCAGGCTATCCCGTTTGGAAAGGCGCAACATGAAAGGCGCTACCATCTGCCTCGATACCCTGAAGGGCGCCGAAGCCGCAGCCTTGATTGAAGACGGCCAACTCACCGATCTTCTGATCGACAGCGATCTGCCCCGCCCCGGCACCATCTACCGCGCCACCGCAGACCGGCCCGTGAAAGGCCAGGGCGGAATGTTCGTCAAAACCCCCGACGGCGTGGGTTTTCTGCGTCAGGTCAAGGGCTTGTCACCCGGTCAGACCATGCTGGTTCAGGTCACGGGATTTGCAGAACCCGGAAAAGCCATCCCAGTCACCGCGAAACTGCTGTTCAAAAGCCGCTACGCCATTGTCACCCCGGGCGCACCCGGCCTCAATGTCAGCCGCTCCATCAAGGATGACGACGAACGCGACCGCCTTCTGGAAATTGCCCATGAGGTTATGAAAGGCAGCAAAAACGGTCTCATACTGCGCTCGTCATGCGGGGGCGCGGCCGCCTCTGACATCGAAGAGGACATCGCCACCATGGCCAATCTTGCCAGTGCTGTTCTGACCGACACCGCTGGCGGCCCTGAAAAACTGGTCGAAGGCCCCGGCCCGCACGATCTTGCCTGGCGCGAATGGCCTGCCGCGTCTGACATCGATACCGGTGACGGCGCATTTGACCGCCACGGCCTTCTGGAAGATATTGAGGCGCTCGGTTCTGCCCGCGTCGACCTTAACCCCGGCAGCATGTTCGTTGAACCCACCCGCGCATTGGTGGCCGTGGACATCAACACTGGCGGAGACACCTCACCTGCCGCAGGCCTCAAGGCCAACCTCGCCGCCGCCCGCGATCTGCCCCGCCAACTGCGCCTGCGGGGATTGGGCGGCCAGATCACACTTGACCTCGCACCAATGGGCAAGAAAGACCGCCGCACTTTTGAAACCGCGCTGCGCGCCGCCTTCCGGCGCGACAGCGTGGAAACTGCACTTGTGGGCTTCACCCCTCTTGGCCATTATGAACTGCAGCGCAAACGTGACCGTGTTCCTCTAAACCTTTCATAAAGCGGATAAACTCCATGAGCTGCCCGATCTGCAACAACGACACTGAGCCCCGCTATCGCCCGTTTTGTTCCAAACGCTGCGCCGATATTGATTTGGGCAAATGGATGCGTGGCGACTATGCCTTGGTCTCAGCCGAACCCGTTGATTCGGAAGAGGCCGAAACGGCCATCCGCGCTCGGGAAAACGCAGGGGAAAAACCCCACTGAATTTCCTTCCAACCCCTCTGGACACCCAGCCCCCACCCGTCTAATTACTCCCCACCCACGCGGTCCGAGATACACTCGAGACGCGAACCCGTGCCCGGGTAGCTCAGGGGTAGAGCAGTGGATTGAAAATCCTCGTGTCGGTGGTTCCCGCTAACGCCCAATGGATGTAGCGATCCACTGACCTTGGCGTTGACGCAGGACTAGGGATGTGTGGTGCTTACGCTAG
>JBCCCZ010000003.1:0-52926 GCA_039033255.1 Pseudomonadota bacterium | reverse complement strand
CAAGAGCTCAATCAGATCGCTGTGCAGCGCGGCGGGCAGGTTTGTGGTGTCGGCATTCCAGAACAGGATATCGAAGGCGGGCGGATCGTTCCCAATCAAATAGTTGTTCACCCAGTAGGCCCAGATCAGATCGTTGGGCCGCAGCCATGCAAAAGTGCGTTCAAGATCCTTGCCCTCCAGCACGCCCTTGCGGCCAGAGAAGGCCCGCGCAAGCTCCAGCGTCTCAAGGTTGGCAAAAAGACCCATCGTGGTGTTCTTGCCGCCCTCCACGTCGAGGATGGCCACAAGGCAGGTAAACGTGTTCGCGCGCTGCTCATCACCCCGCGCCGTCCAGAGCGCGATCAGCATCGCCGCCGTGATCCCGCCCGAACAGGCCCCGATCACGTTGAGCGATTTGGATTTGGAAATCTCACATGCCACGTCGGACGCACGATCCAGAGCATTCACATAGGAATTGATCCCCCAATCGGCTTGCTCAGAGGTCGGGTTGCGCCAGCTGACGATAAAGACCTGATGGCCCAGCGTGGTGAGGTATTCGATCACAGACCGGCCCGGGGCCAAATCCCAGACATAGAACTTGTTGATCTGCGGCGGCACGATGAAGATCGGCGTCTTGTAGACCGTGTCCGTCTTCGGAAGGTACTGGATCAGCTCCAGATGATCCTCCTGATAGACGACCTTGCCTTCCGAAAGCGCGAGGTTCTTTCCAATCTCGAACTTGGATTTGTCCACCATCGACGGCAGACCGTTGTTGTTCTGCATATCGCCGATAAACTGCTGCAAACCCTTGGCGAGGTTCTGACCGCCATATTCCAGCGTCACCTTCATCGCCGTGGGGTTGCCCACCAGCGTGTTGGTGGGGGCCATCGTGTCGGTTACGATGCCCGTCAGAAGCTTGGCGCGCAGCTTGTCACGATCTGACAGCGCCAGCCCATCAACCCATGCCTCAACCCCGCGCGACCACGTCAGGTAGCTTTGCATCATCACGCGGTAGGCCGGGTTCGTCATCCAGACCGGATCGCGCCAACGCTTGTCACCCTTTTCGGGGCCCACGGTCGATTTGCCCGTGGCAGACCGCACCATTTCCTGACCCAGCTTCATGGTTTCGCTCATGGCCACTTGCGGCGCCATCATGGCCTTGCCGTAAAACCCCATCATCGCCTTGGCGAGGTCGGTCGCTGTCTCCAGCGAGGCTTTGTCGTCTTTCTTAGTCATTCACCCGTCCTCCCGTTCAGGTCACGATCATGGCAAGGATTTCCGCCACCACGGCCGGTTTCGGCATGCCCACGATGGTGGTCGTGGCCTCTACCTTGACCAACAGGCGATCCTTGCCCTTTTCCTCAACGCTGACAAGCTTGTAGGAATTGGTGACCTTGCTGTTGACCAGCACAGGCGTGATGAACCGCACCTTGTCCGTGCCGTAGTTTAGCACGCCTTTGGCATCTTTGGGCACAAGACCGATATCGGCAATGGAGCCTGCCAGCATCGACAGCACAAGGAAGCCATGCGCGACGGTGCCGCCAAAGGGGCTGTGCTTCTTGGCCATCTCGGGGTGGACATGGATCCACTGATGATCGCCTGTGCAATCGGCAAATGTGTTGATGCGGATCTGATTGACCTCGATCTCGTCGGGCCCGGCCCATTCGTGACCGATGAAGTCTTTCATCGTTGCAACAGAATATCCGTCTGGTGTGGCCATTGTGGCGTCCTCCTTAAGCGTTTTCGCGCAATTCGCGGCGAAGGATCTTGCCCACATTAGACTTGGGCAGCTCCTTCAGGAAAGTGATACGTCGCGGCAGTTTGTAGTTGGTGAGATGTTCGCGGCAGTGATTGATGATCTGATCTTCCGTCAGGTCAGCCCCTTCGCCTTTGACCACGAAGACATGCGCCGCTTCGCCCGTTTTCTCATCCGCCATCCCAATACAGGCATTTTCTGCCACGCCTGGGCAGGCTTGAACGACGGCCTCGATCTCATTGGGGTAGACGTTGAAGCCCGATACAAGGATCATGTCTTTCTTGCGATCCACGATCCGCAGGTATCCGGCCTCATCAAAGACACCGATATCGCCTGTGCGGAAATAGCCATCCGTGGTGAAGACCTCATCATTCGCGTCATCGCGGTTCCAATAGCCTTTCATGATCTGCGGCCCGGCTGCGCAGATCTCCCCTCTTTCACCGATGCCGACTTCCTGATCGTTGTCGTCCAGAAGCTTGATGTCGGTCGAAGACACAGGCAGCCCGCAGGCCCCGGTGAAATGCGTGACCGACATGGGGTTGATGCACAAAATGGGAGAGGTCTCTGAGAGGCCATAGCCTTCCTTGATATGGTGGCCCGTGATGGATTTCCACACCTCAGACGTGGCCTCGAGCACTGCAGCCCCGCCCCCGATGGAGACTTTGTAGCCGCTGAAATCCACCTCTTTGAACGCCGGATGCATGCAAAGGCCTGCAAACAGCGTATTGACGCCCGCCATGATGGAAAACTTGCTGTCCTTGATCGCCGCAATGAAGGCATCCATGTCGCGCGGATTTGGGATCAGCACGATCTTGGCGCCTAGGCCCAAGTAACACAGCGACAGCGTCAGCCCGAAAATGTGGTAGAGCGGCAAGGCACCCACCACGACCTCCTTGCCGGGCTCGGAGGCCTCGGGCAGGTAGGCGCGGAATTGTTCGGAATTGGCAATAAGATTGCGATGGGTCAGCACCGCGCCCTTAGACAGGCCAGTTGTGCCGCCGGTGTATTGGAAGAAGAGCGTGTCATCACCCGTCAGCTCAACCGGTTCGAACGCAAGGTCCGCGCCCTCAGCCAGCACATCCGCAAACTTGATCGGCGCAGGGACAGCCGGATCAACAGGCGGGGTTGGAATAGGCAATCCAATCGCATCACCCAGATCAATCGTGATCACCGTCTCAACCGGCGTGTCATTCAGCACAGCACCCAGCGTTTGCGTCGAAGGTGCAAAAATCAGGATCGTCTCCGCCCCGGCGTCCGTCAGCTGATGCTGCAATTCGCGCGGGGTATAAAGCGGGTTCACATTAACTTGCGTCGCACCGGCCCGCAGCATGCCCATCATGGCAACCGGAAAGGCAAAGATATTGGGGCACATCAGCGCCACGCGATCCCCACGCTTGATCCCCAGTTTTTGCTGCAAATAGGCAGCCACAGCGCGCGATTTCTCGTCCAGCTGGGCGTAGGTCATCTGGGTGCCGAAACACTCGAACGCAGGCAGGTCTCCGAACTCTTCTACCGCTTTGTCGAGCAGCGCCACGACCGAACTGTACGCATCCGGGTCGATGTAATGCGGCACACCGGTGTCGTAGCTTTTGGTCCAATGCCTGGACATATCGGCCCCTCCCGTTTGATCCGATTGCCTAAAAAAGTGCGGCCGCCGCAAGGGCGCGGCGACCGCGAAACTTGTTTGGGTGCGCTTAGGCTGCGCGGTTGCCGTCGAGCAGCTCGATAACAGGCTTCATGGTTTCTTCAGCCTGAACGCGGGCCACGTCGATGAACTCTTTGCCGTGGGCGGCAGAGGTCTCGATGCGCGTCTGCACGAAGGCAGCCTGAAGACCAGCCACTTCCGACAGGCTCTTGGCTTTCATGGTCTTCTGGGCGTGGTTGGTCACTTCGCCGTAGAATTCCTTGCCAAAGCCAAACAGGGTCTGACCCAGTACGTTGACGCCGGCGTAGTACGCTTTGCCGAACTCCGTGGCGGCACCGACGGTCTGGCCTGCGGTGTCACGCGCTGTGCCGACCGTGTCGCGCACGGAAGAGGCACGCTCAGACACGCTTTCGCGGATGCTGTCGAGGGTCGACGTTTTGTTGGCTTCGCTTGCGGCGGTTTTCTTTTCGCTCTTGGCGGGCATTGTCATATCTCCAGTTTTCAACTTTTGGTCCTGCGCAGTATCTGCGTCAGTTGACGTGAACTTAATGCACGTAATGCTGCATTGCAACATACTTGCTGCACTGCAGCATATAGGCGTCTTTCCAATCAAACTGTTGTTTTCATTTTATTTATTTGGATTCCCCACCATCCTGCGCAAAATGACGTTCCGTCACAAACCCCCGGATCGAGGCAAAAGTCGCATGAATTCACAGATGAACCCTTACGAGACACACTTGATCCTCAATCCCGATCAGGCCAAAACACTTGACAACCATAACGTGTGTCAGGAGCCACTTTGGGGCAAAAACGCGATCTAGATCAGGTATCTGACCCATTGCTCTGTCTGGGATGCGGGGTGTGTTCGTATATCTGTGGTCCTGACAAGGTGAGGATGGTCGATGTCGATCATGTGGGCCTGCGCCCGAAACTCTCAGAAAATGCGGACCCGGCCGAGGTCACGCGGCTCCACGCCATTTGCCCGACGGTGTCCACTGACTTTGGTGTGTTGAAACGCCGACCTGATTACACCTGCGCGGTCGATGAAAAAACAGAGCGGGATTGGGGCGCCATCACCGGCGTTTGGGAAGGCTATGCAACGGATGAAGACATCCGCTTCAAAGCCAGTTCCGGCGGAGCCCTCACCGCGCTGGCGCTTTACTGCCTTGAGGCGCGCGGGCTTCACGGCGTGCTGCACACCGGCGAAAACCCGGCGGACCCGATCCGCAACGCGACACGACTGTCCCGCACCCGCGCAGATCTCATGGCAGCACTCGGGTCGCGTTACTCGCCCGCTGCGATCTGCGAAGGGTTGGGCGAGGTCGAACGTGCCCCTGGCCCATGCGTTGTCATCGGCAAACCCGTCGAAATCGCAGGCACACGCAACGCCATGACGGCCCGGCCCGCCTTGGCGGAAAAGGTCGGCGTGACCCTGTCGTTTTTCTGCGCCGAAACGCCTCCGACTTTGGCCACCCGCAAACTTCTGCACCGCTGCAAAGTATCCGATCGCTCCCTCGCATCCCTGCGTTATCGCGGTTATGGATGGCCGGGCTTTTTTTCCACCCGGACAGGAGCAGATACGGCAACAGAGCATCTTATCTATTATGACGCCTGGGCGTTCCTGCAACGTTTCCGCCCTTGGTCCACGCATCTGTGGCCTGACGGGTCAGGCGAGCTCGCTGATGTTTCCTGCGGCGACCCGTGGTACGAAATGCCCGACGGTGAAAACCCTGGGTCCTCGCTGATCGTGGCGCGCACACGGCTGGGCAAGGAGATTGTCGAGGCTGCGATGGCCAGCGGATACCTGACCGCCCAGCAGGCCGAGCCTTGGAAGATTGAGGCATCCCAAAGTGCTCTGTTGCAGAAGAAAGGATCGGTCTGGGGACGGCGTTTGATTCATAGCCTGATGGGCTTGCCCACCACGAAGTTTCGGGATCTGGAGCTTTTTGAGCCATGGCGCGTGCTGCCATTGCGTTTGAAAATGCAATCCACGCTGGGCACGCTGCGGCGCATTTTCAAGCGGCGATTGTGGCGGCGCAAGTAAGACTTCATGCAAGCCTGAGAAGAAGACATCGCATTGGCAACAAAGAGAAATCGCGCGGTGGATGATCGAGGGCGCGTTTCCAGGCCGGTTTATCTTTGAAGGTCTGGCACCGACAGATCAGCGACAGAAATCACGCGGGCCGCTGAGAAAAAATTTCATGTTTAAGACTATTTTAACTCAGATTGTTTTTTTCTTTCCGTCGACTTCTTGGGGATACCTGCGGTCCGACATGAAACATGCGAACGTTTTCCAGCACGATCAGACGGCCTCTGCGGCGGGCCTGCGCAACAGCGTGGCCCAACAAATGAGTGATGCGTCAACCGGAAAGCAGTGCCCCATAATGCGCCCGAAGTCGTCCGTTCAATGCACAACGCTCTGCTTTGGCAGGTAAGGGGCTGAGATGACGACGATAAAATCCAGAAACCACAGCGTGAAGCTGACTGATACCGGCTGGCTTGATGCGCCGGGAATGTCTTACATCAAGACGTTCAAACGACCTCTCGACATAGCGATTGTCCTGCTGACCGCGCCCATCATCGGGGTCGTGGTCTTCCTGTGCTGGGCGATCATTCGCCGCGATGGCGGCGCGGGGTTTTACAGGCAGGAACGCGTGGGCCTCGATGGGCGGGTGTTTTCCTGTTGGAAACTGCGGTCCATGGTGGTCGACGCGGAACAGGCCTTGCAAGAGCTTTGCAACAGCGATCCCAAGCTGGCCGAAGAATGGAACCGCGACCAAAAGCTGAAAGACGACCCCCGCATCACCCGCATTGGCCGCATCATCCGCGCGACCAGCATTGATGAACTGCCGCAGGTCTGGAATGTGCTCTTGGGTGAGATGAGCATCGTGGGCCCCCGCCCTTTCCTGTCGGAACAGGACGGATTGTACAAAGACGCAGGTGGGCGCGCTTATTACCGGCTGCGGCCTGGCATCACCGGTCCATGGCAGGTCTACGGACGCGGCACCACCAGTTTCACGGATCGAGTGCGCTATGATGAATGGTATTTCGGGTCGATGGATTTCACCACGGATCTGCGACTGATTATGCAGACCGTGGGTGTGGTCCTGCGCGGAACCGGAACGTGACGGGCCAGCGCGCGACAGGAAGAACGGCGTGGACCGCCGTAATGGCAATGGTGATCGCGTCCGTTCCCTTATTTGGTGCGGCGGCGACGATCTCGCCCAGTGACGCACAGGATCCGCTTTCCTTGAACGCTTTTCTGCGAACCGCGCCTGAGGCGCATCGGCCCTTTTTCTGGTCACCTCAGACAGGCTTCACGCTGTCGCCTTCCGCACCTCCGCCGGCGTTGTCGATGGACGGTCATTCTGGTTCCATCCTGCTTGGCTTTGCGTCCGGTCCAGACCGCGATGGCGGATTTCAATGGGTTCCCGGGCTGGGGTTGGTGCCCACAAACGACCCTGCGCCGACAAGCGGCACGCCGTGGGTGTTGGGTAGCAATGCCTCAAGACCCGTGGTCTGGCGACCGGATGACACGCAAAACTTGCAGGCGCTGATATCCACGGACGACGCGTTGAGCATTTCGCATGTCATTGACGTATCACCGGGGGGCTTCGTTTTGGGCGAAGCCATTCGTGAAGACAACCGCAAATCTTTCGTCTGGCAAGCTGGTCAAAAGCTGCAGTTTCTTGAAACGGATCCCAATCACACACTGCTCAGCGTGCGTGCGATTTCGTCATCGGGGCAGGTGATTGGGCAGGTCGAAACCAAGACTGGACAGACCTACGCGATCTTTTTCCCGAGCAGAGCACCGCCTGTTGTGTTGCGCGGCATTCAAGGCAACGCATCGCAGGCCGTCGGGTTAAACGGCCAAGGGGATGTCGTGGGCATGTCGGTTGGCGACCTGCCACAGGCTGTAATCTGGTCCAATTCAGGCGGCGGCCCCATCGCCCTGAGCGACATGATGGACCCCGCCTTGCCGCCCGGTTTCACGCTTCTGCGGGCGGATGATATCAATGACGCGGGCACGATCATTGCAAATGCGGTCGATGCTGAAGGCCGTGTGCATATGGTCCGCCTCACGCCCGATCCGACGCGGCCGGGCCGCTATGTTTCCATCCGTCTGGGTCACATTCTGAGCAACGCGGGCGATCTGCCCGACAGAACCCTTGCGCTTTCCGAGACAGGCATCGTGATCGGAACCTGCAGCGCGTCCGCCGCCGCGTGCCCGCGCCCATTGGATATTACCGCGCTCGATCCCACCATCACCAACCTCGCCCCGGGTGCAGCGCAACCGCCGGGCGTTCTGCCGTTGATCTCGGACCGTCTCCTGCGCGGAGATGCCATTGCCGGCGATGGCCCGGACACCGCAGCGCTGAACACGCCCATCGGCACACGCGGTCCGGCCACACTCCCCTTTGGCCCCACAACCTTTCCCGGCGTCACGGGAGGCGGTGGCGGGACAGAGCAGACCACCAGCGCGCCTGCAACCGCGCCCATCCCGCTTCCTGCCGCGTTCTGGCTCTTGGCATCTGCGATGATTGGTCTTTTGGCGGCGCGCAAATTCAGAGGCGTCTAACCGCCGTTACCATGCCGCTCGACCGTCGCTTTGGCTGTCTCCAATGGATCGCAATCCCGCGCCACACCGCGCGCAATCAACTCTGCCCCCGACACTATGTGCATACGATCCAGACTGTGTCGCGCCACCTCCAGATACCACTGCCTCAAAGCAGGCGGATACTGCGCCGCGATGATCTGAGAGACGGCCTCAAACTCCGCCATCTTGAGCGGGGCGCCACTGCGCGAAGGGCCATGAAAGCCAAATCGGGTATGCGGCAGCACGCAGACATCCTCTAACCCCAAAAGCATCGTGCAACTGGAATGGCACACAAGACCCCGTATTTCGACCGTTCGCCCTGACGCGCGCAGCGCAGACACATCGGTCAACCGCTGCTGCACAGACCCGCCGTGATCATCGCGCACAATGTAAGGGACGCCCGTATCAACGGTCGCCGCCAAGCTGCCACTTGCCCATGCAAGCGCCGCAGCCAAAGCACCTATTGCTGCTCTTCCACCCATATCCCACAACCAACATCTCTAGTTTTCCAGGAAACGAAAGATGTTTCGTAGGCGGGGCGATCGTTTTGCCAAAAGATGATAAATTTTTGCCAATCAGCTCAAAATTTAAGCATTTGGTAACGCGCGTCGGCACTCATTCAGGCACATACAACGGCAAGTGCGTTAGCGTTTCAGCCATAAAAGACTGCAGCCGGGCATCCGCAACACGGACGTCTTCATCTGCAGCAATGGGTGTCAGGAACCGCACCAGGGCCCCATCTGTCCGACCGGTCATCAAGCCGTCGCGGAGGACTGTCAATTTAGCCGCAAAATCATGTGTCACGCGCCGCCCGCGCTGTTCGAACCAGAAATAGACGAGCTGCCGATCCAGCCCGTTTTCGATGATCGCACGGTTGAGTGTGAAGGTGCCATAAACGCTGCCCGGGACACGCACCTTGAGAGGGACCAGCGCAAATATCTCCCACCCGGCGCCGGGCAGGCACACCTCTGGCGAATGGATGCCCTGCCCTGCGGTCTGCGATGCGTACCATGCGGAAAAGAACTGCACCTCTCGGCCCGTGTGATCATGGTGGTAGCTGCTGTTGATGTAATCAGTAGCACCCAGCACCTCTGCCGTCGCGGGTTCAAGGGCAAATTGAACGCCGGACCAGGGGCCCAGCCTATCTGGGAAGATAGAAAACACCGCACGCGGCGGCGGGTCATGCGGGGGTTGCGGGGCCAAAACGAAGGCCGTGGACGCAACCATGCCCATCGCAGCGGCCAGCACCAGCACAGGGGAGGCGCGCATCTGCACCACACGCGCGGCCTGCTGGCCAAGGCCTGCGAATTCCAGATCGAGACCTTGCGACCACTTCGCACGCCCCAATGCCAGATGTTGCAAAGCTACGGCCGTCAGCATCAGAACACCGATGCAGGCGGCAAAGATCACCCAGCCTTCGAACAGGTGCAAAAATCCCTCCGCCGCGTCGATGCCCTTGAAATTGACCAGCACGCCGATCACACCGATCCGCACTGCATTCATGACCACGCAAAGCGGTGCCGCCATCGCGAAAAGCAGCAGCTTGTGCCACAAAGGCCCGCGATAGAGGATCGCCATCAAATAGCTGAACGACAGAATCGGGAAGAGATAGCGCAGCCCCGAACAGGCCTCCGCCACCAGCAGTTTGTAGGGACCAAGATCGATCACATTGCCATCCTGATAGACCGGTATATCGGCCAGCCGAATGAACCATGTGCCCAACTCCGAGGACAACGCTTGCAGGAAAATCGTGAGTTTCCAGTAGAGGAATTGCGGCAATGGCAGCATGAACACCAGATGAAAGACAGCCAGTTGGTGCCGCCGCCCGTCCTGCCAGCCCATGCATATCAGCACCACACCGGCCAGCCAGAGGATCAGACCATAAGTCACGATATCCGGGATGCCCGCAATATTGCCGAACGCGGCCAGCAGCAGGCCCAAGCCCACCACCAAAAGTCCCGGGCGACAATCCTGAGGGCGAGGAGGCGCAGGTGTGTCCCGCAGTTCCCTCAAGAAAAGAAAAAGCGATATCAGCGGGATGAGCGGTCCGTGGCTATATTCTGGCGTCATCCACGCCTGCCCCAGAGAGGCAAGCCCCAGCCAGAACACCGGCAGCGTTCCAAGCACCATCACAAAAAGCACCACCGCACCCGATGCGCGGGGCCTCAGGGGTATCGATTTGATGGCATCCACGGTCATCTGTGTTTTGCCGTCCATGTGCGGTCCAACGTGACGAAGATCGCCTCTGACCGGGCACGGCCCTGGGCGCTGGTGGTGCGCTGCGTGACGCGCAGACCGACGGAGGCCGTCCAGTCCTTCGTCACCTGCCGCCGGTAGACCGCGCTGGTGGACATCTCTTCGCTGTCATTCGCCACATTGATGCGATCGCTGTCCACGAAAGCGCCATCGAAGGAAAACCCGGAGATGGGCGAAAGCGCGACATCCACCCCCAATTGCGCGATTGATGACAGCACCGTCTGGTTGTCATTGTTGTTGCTGACGTCACGGGCATAAAGCGCGTTGAAGCTTACGGTACGCGACAGATCCTGTTCATAAGACACCCGCCAGACAACGCGGTCCGTCAGACCATCTAGGATCGCCAGGCCAGCCTCAAACCCCAGCCGGGCGGTGGGCGTGGGCCGATAGGTGAAACCGCCGGTCAGAGTCGTCCTATCGGCGGCAATATCGGGCAAGGCCAGTGCCAGCCCGGCGCTAAGCGCCACCCGGTCATTCAGCCGCGATTGCAGGCGGGCGTTGAAGAAGGTTGTGGCGCTCGCGGGTGTGCCGTCTTCTTCATCGGTCAGGGTATAACCCAGCCGCGTATCAAGCCGGGTGGTAGGCGAAAGCGACATCCCGGTATCCAGCACTGCTGTGACCCGCGCGCTGTCCACCAGATTGGGCGCGGTCACATCGCTATAGCTGATCGCATTGCCCATCAGCCCGATGCCCCAGCTGAAGGGGCGGTCCTTGTCGAAATCCGCCCGCAGGCGGTAGCGCAGGCTGGTGCGCGTGCCTGCCCCGTCTAGATCATCGAAATCATCGGGCAGCGCCGTGGTGCCGCCGTTGAAATCCACCAGATCGATGGGATTGAGGAAGGCGATATCATTCTGCACCGCCTTGATATTGAGTTTGAAATCCAACCGGGGGGAGGTGGAAGTGTAATCGAGCTCAACGCGCGGTCTGTCAAAATCAAGCCCGTCTCCAGTGTTGGCAGCTTCATCACCCGACAGGCGAAAGTCACCGCCCAGGGAAAACGAAATCGCCTTCCCACGGGTGCGGGAGGTGATGGTGTAATCAAGTGCTGTCGTGGCTTCATACCGGGCATCATTTGCGCCGGGGTCCAGGGCCGGGTTGTTCGCCGCCTCAATCCTCTGGCTGAAAGAAAGCTCGGAATAGACACCGCCATCCTGGGCCTGCGCGGTCAGACCCTGACACGCCATCCATGCGGCCAGGGCGAGCTGCAGCTTTGATGACCCGAGCTTTTTCATCTTCTGCCCAGTCTGATGAAGAAGGGCCTACTCAAACAATCGCCGAGGTGGCACGACGATCACATCGCCTTTTTGCACGGGCGAAGTGCCGATGCTGCTTTGCCCGTTCAGCACGGCCTGGTAGTTGAAGGTGTAGACCTTTTCCCGGCCGGATTTGTCCGTCCGGCGCAATTGGATCCGCTTGATCGCCGCGAAATCGGTCACGCCGCCAGCGACCGAGAGGGCCTGCAGCAAGGTGGTGCCACGGTCGATATCAATCTTGCCGGGGTTGTTCACCTCACCGATCACAAAAACATTGTCGGGCGCGCGCGCTTGCACGTCGCGCAGTTGAATGAGGGACACGACCACATTGGGCCGGGTGGCAAAATTATGCGCCAGCGCGGCCGTCACCCGTTGCTGGGCTTGTGGGATGGACACGCCGCTCACCTGCAACGACCCTGCCATCGGAATGGAAATATGCCCGTCCGGCGCCACCAACACCTCCCGGTTGAGGGTCGCATCTTCCAGCACTTCGATCCGCAGCACATCACCGGCCTGAATGCGATATTGCTGGGCGGTGGCAAGGGAGGCGCTGATTGCAAGGGCAAGAAGGATTAACACGGCGTAGATCCGGCGCATCACGGCGCCCCGACGCAGGCGTGTGAGATCAGAGGCTTGAAACGAGGACGAGAACATTTTGGCGGGCCTTCTGTGCTCAATTGAACTGCCCCTTAACCATAATTACCAAACCTTAATTGGACCTTAACCATGCCGGGTGGGGTCAATTCTGTGCCTTATCCGACACGTGTTGATAGACATCGAGCGCGCGGGCATATTTGTGGATCTGTGTGTTGTCCTTTGCCAAACGGAAGCCTCTTTCCAGCTCTGCACGCGCGTCAGCGAGGCGACCGGCCATGGCATAAGCCTCGCCAAGATTGAATGCGATGGTTGCGTTATCAGACCACCCGCGCGCGGCCGCCTCAAAGGCAAAAATGGCTTGGCGGTACTGACCCTTGCGCAATCGGACATAACCCAGCGTGTCTAGAAAGGCCGGAACCTGCGTGCCCTCCAGCTTGTCAGCAACATGACTGGCGATGTCCAAAGACGCCGCATCGTCACGAAAATAGGCCAGCAAGGAGGCGTAGTTGTTGGACACGATGATGTCAGCGGGATTGCGCGCGTAAAGCTCTGCAAAGATGTCGAGGGCGCCATCCACATCGCCCGCTTGCTCCAACTCATAGGCCCGCAGACGGAGCAATTCGTAGCGCTCCGGTGCGGCGGTCAAAGCCTCAGCGAGCAGCGCGCGCGCCTCCTCTTCCTGGCCTTGGGCCCGCAATAATGCATAAAGGCGCTGCAGGGCGATAATCTGGCCAGGATGATCGCGCAGGATCTGGCGGAAACCCTCAATCGCCGCCTCCCCCTGCCCTTCCAGCGCCGAAAGATTGGCCTGCACAATCCTGAGCGCAATACTGTGCGGGAAGCGCTGTTTCAGATCCGCGATCTGCGCGCGTGCTGCTTCGAACCTGCCAGACAGCATGCGCATCCGCAAAAGCCGCACTTCGGTCACCAGCGGACTGGGCGCAATGCCCTGTTCACGCATCGACGTTGAGAGCACCTCAAGGCTTTCATCCACGCGGTTATCACGGAAGAGCACGGCCGCCTTCACATCCCGCGCCAGAGCTTTGCTGGCCGTCGTGCCACGTTCCTCAAGCCGCGCGATCAGCGCGCGTGCCGTCGCGGTGTCGTCCAACGTGACCAAAACCTGACCGTATAGCGCGACCAGCGCCGGATCGTCGATATTGCGCTGCACGGCATCGGCCAGAACGCGCGCGGCGGCTCGGGTTTTGCCGTGGGCCAGCTGAAACCGCGCGAAAAGCTGCGCCACCTCGGGTGCTGAGTTCGACACCTGAAAGGCTTGCGCCAGCCGTTGTTCAGCCAATGCCAGATTGCCCAGGTTCTGATGCGCCTCGGCCAACAGGATCAGCGCGTCTGTGTTCTCCGGGGTCTGATCCAAAGCTGAGCGAAGGTCGGTGATGGCGTCGTGCACCGAACCCTCTTCGATCCGCCGCGCCGCGCGCAGGATCAGGGCCTGCACATGGCTTTTGTCGCGTGCCAGGATCTGCTCCACAATCTTCATCGCGCGATCGCTTTCACCCTGCTTCATGTGTAGTCGCGCTATGATGTGCAGGCTCAGGTTTCGTAGATCATCATCCCGCGTTTCACGGGCAAGCGTTCGCAGGTCCTGCTCGGACATCCCATCCCCTGTCTCCAGCCGAAGATGGGCCAAGCGCAACTGGTATCGCCGCCCCAGATCCGTGCCGTCATTGGCCGCAATCAGGCGCAGAACCTCTGCCATGGCCACGTCAATGCCCTTCGCCTCTGCCAGAAACGACACGAGCGTCAGATGCCCCTCGGGTGCTGCATCATCCGCACCCGCACGGCGGCGCAGCACCGCCTCAATCCCCTCCAGATCATCGCGGGAGGCATACCAGTTGAGCAGCAGTTGCGCGACGCCTTCATCCTCCGGGAAAAGGCCCAGCATCTCACGCATGTGCTGCAAAACCGCGTCATCATCACCCACAGCATCCAACGCGCGCAGACGCGACAGGTGCAGGGACACCGATGCAGGATAAGCGGCGATCAATTGATCCAGATAAGGCACCGCACGCGCGGGATCGGGGCCTTGGGCGTACCAATGGGCCACCAGCCGCAACGCGATGTCGGTATCGGGGTGATCTTCCAGAAGGTCCTTGGCCGACATGGCGATTTTGGCCGCTTGCACCAGATCGCGCGCCGCATCCGCCTCATGATAGGCAATCACGAGGCCCAAGGCCTTATGATCCGGCACATGCGGGGCCAGATCCATCGCGGCCGAGCCGTGCTTTTTCACCTCGGCCAGATCACCGAAATCAAGCGCCATGTTCGCCAAGCGCCGCCGCACATCCACCTCGTCAGGGTAGTGTTCGATCAGGCGCAAATACTGGCTGTAAGCCTGCCGCCACTCCCCTTGATCATAAAGCAACGATGCAAAGAGCGCTCGAGCCTCTTTGTGAAACCCGTCGTGCAGAAAGACATTGCGCAGCTCCACCATCGCGCGCGCCTCATCACCATCCCCCAGCAGGGCCAGCGCGTTCTCAAAATGCCGCTCCGCCTTCACGGTGTCGTCTTCGCAGGCGGACAAAAACAGCAGGAACAAAAACAAGATCAGCGCGTGGCGCATGGTTTTTCCGGCGAAATCGAATCTTTGAGTGCGTGAAACATCAGCATATGTTACAACCTTAGGTATTATGGTAACAAAAACAATGCTTCTTAAGGGCGAGCATTGCTTACCGCGCCAACACCCCATAAGCCCTGTGGACAACTGTCTGGCCGTCGGGCCAGAAACATCTGAAAGGCGCGCATAAGGGCGAATATGAGTTTCAGCATTGAAAAAATTCTGGACCATTTCGGGCTGTCAAAACGGCCCTTCAGCCTGGCGCCCGATCCTGACTTTCTGTTCCTATCTGCAGCCCATCAACGGGCCAAATCCGCCTTGGAATACGGCCTGGTGGCCCGGTCGCCCATCACGCTGGTCACCGGGGCCATCGGTGCGGGCAAGACGCTGCTGTTGCGTGATTTCATGAACCATATCGAAGAGGATCTGCGCATCGGGCTCGTGGCCAACGCCTCCCCCGCTGACCGGACGGAGATGTTGCGCCTTATCCTTTATGCCCTCGGCCAAAAGCCGCCCGATGGGGACAGCTACGCCACTTTCTATGCGGCGTTGGAGGCATTTTTGGTGGATGAATACCGCGACGGTCGCCGCGTGGTGCTGATCTTTGACGAGGCGCAAAACCTCGATTGGTCCTCCCTCGAACATCTGCGGATGCTGACCAATATCAACTTCGCTGAACACGAACTGGTGCAGCTGATGCTGATCGGCCAGAGCGAGCTGCGCGACATGATCATGCGACCCGATCTTCGCCAACTGGCCCAGCGCGTCTCAGCCAGCATGCATCTGCCAGGGCTCTCACGGGACGATGTGGGCAGCTACATCACCCATCGTCTGGCCTTGGCCGGTGCGGCCTATGAGATTTTCGATGAGCCCACCCACGCGCTGATTTACGAGGCCACTGGCGGCACTCCGCGCCTGATCAATCAACTGTGCGATTACGCTCTGCTTTATGCCTTTGCAGAAGGTGAGACGACCGTGACGGCGGAGGCTGTGAACACCGTCACCGAAGATGGCGTGTTGCTGGTTGCCCACGGGCACCAGGGCGAACACCAAAGGGCGGCGGAGTAGGTGGCGGGTATGGATATCAGAACCAATTGGCTGATTTTCCGCCGCTACCTGCGGATGGTGATCGCGCTGACGGTCGTGGGGGCCATTTCTGGCGTGATGCTCGCTCAAGCCCTTGATGCGACGTATAAATCCAAGGCCGTTCTGGTTGTGGAATCAGCGCAAATTCCGGATGAATTGGCCGCGACCACCGTGCAGACCGGCGAAAACGAAGCGCTGCAGATCATTCGCCAACGCATTCTCAGCCGCGATGTGTTGCTCAAGCTCGCCAATGATTTCGACATCTATGACACCCCGTTCGCCCTTGGCGCAGATGCCAAGGTCGCGGACCTTCGCAACCGCATCGTCATCGTCACCCAAGGCGGTCAGGTGCGCCGGGGCGCGCGCGATGCCACCATCGTGGAGGTGGGCTTTTCCGCCAGCCAGCCCGCGCTTGCCGCCGCCGTGGCCAATGAAGTTGTCACGCTGATCCTGCAGGAAAATGTCGAAATGCGCACCTCTGTCGCACGCGAGACACTCGACTTTTTCACGCAAGATGTGGACCGCCTCGATCAGGCGCTCAGTGAGACGAACGCTGCGATCCTCGATTTTCAGGAAAACAATCTGGAGGCGCTGCCCGACAGCCTGGATTTCCGCCGCTCACAGCAGGCCAATCTGCAGGAACGCCTGCTGCAGTTGGACCGCGAAGCCACCGCGCTGCAGGAACGCCGCATTCAGTTGGTGACCCTGTTTGAAACCACCGGTCGGTTGAGCGTCGGCGCGGACGGCACCCGCACCTCACGCCTGCGCCCGGCAGAGGCGCACCTGGCCCAGTTGCGCGCGGAATACGCCACTCTGGTCTCTGTTTTGTCGGAAGACAACCCGCGCATGGCCCTCATTCGGGCGCAGATTGAGGCAGCAGAGGCAAACGTGGCCGCATTGCCCGCCGAAGACGAAAAACGTCTTGCGGCGGGTGACAGGGCGCAAATGTCTTTGTTCGACATTCAACTGGCCGATCTTGACGCGCAAATCGCCTTCATCGCGGATCAGAAGATCGCGACGAAAAACCAGATGTCTCTCATTGAGCAAACGATTGAGGCCACACCCGGCAATGCCGTCACGTTGTCGACGCTCGAACGGACGCAAACCAACCTGCAGGAACAATACAATCAGGCCGTCGCCAACAAGGCCCGAGCGGAAACCGGGGCGATCATCGAATCCCTGTCCCGCGGCCAGCGCATCACGGTGGTCGAACAAGCCGTTGCGCCAGAGTTTCCGGCAAGCCCCAACCGCCCGCTGATCGCGGCAGGTGGGCTGTCGCTCGGACTTCTTGTGGCCCTTGCCATCGTGGCAGTTCTCGAACTTCTCAACCGCACCATCCGCCGCCCACAAGATCTTAGCGATGCGCTGGGCATTCAGGTGTTCGCGACCATTCCTTACATGGACACAGCGACCTCAGGTTTTCAGTTTCCCACCCGCGCCATCGCGCGCAGTTTGATGGTCGCTGCCCTGCTGCTGGGCACGCTTTGGGGGATTGATCAGGTCGCCTCGCCTCTGCAGTTTCTTGTGGATCGGGGTGACCCATGATGATCCAGAACAGGATGTAGCCCATGGAACGCCTGCAAGCCGCCATTGAAAAAGCCCGCGATGATAGGGACCGCGTCCCCCCCCGTCGCGGTGCGCGCATAGGCGGGGCTTTGGATGCCGCATGGGCGCGGCTTAATCCCTTGCATCTGGATGGCGAGGTTCTGCAAAACAATCGCATCTTCACCGCCGAGGCGGGCCCCCTTGCCGCCTCCTTTGACATCCTCCGCACGCGGGTTTTGCGCACCATGCAGCAGAACGGGTGGAAGCGCCTTGCCATCACCTCCGCCACGCCGGAATGCGGCAAAAGCACCATCGCGCTCAACCTCGCCTTCGCCATGGCGCGTCAGCCCAACATGCGCACGCTTCAGGTTGAGTTGGATATGCGCCGCCCCTCGCAACAGCGGCTTCTGGGCCTGACCGGCGGGCATCAACCCGCGCCTTCCAGCGTGGCCGATCTTCTTTCCGGGGACAAAAGCTTCGCCGATATAGCGCTCAACCATCGCAACTCTCTGGCCTTGGTGACCAATGGGCAATCGGTGCAAAACCCTTCAGATATTCTGCTGTCAAGCGATGTGGGGCGCGTTCTGTCCGATCTGGAACGCACTTACCAGTTTGACATGGTGATCTGTGACATGCCGCCCTCGCTGATCAGTGACGACATGATCGCGTTCACCTCAAACGTCGATTGCGCGTTGATCGTGGCGGCGGCGGAAGCCTCCACCGCCGCTGAGATCGACAAATGCGAACGTGACCTGTCGGAGATGACGAATGTGCTGGGTGTTGTGCTCAACAAGTACCGCCTGGGGGCGGCCGATAGCGCCTATCCCGATCAGTATTATTGATCAGATCGCCGCAATCACCTCCACCGGCAAGGCCCCATCAAACAGCCCCGCGCCACGATAGGCTCCGCCTGTATTGGCATTATTGAAGTAATACATGATACGCCCGCCCACCGTGATTGGCATATGGGCCCAAAGCCGCACACGCCCCTCGGGCAGCGGGATGACACCTTGGGCCAAGGCACGGTTGTTCACATCCGTCGCCGTCACCTCCCCCCAAATATCATTGACCCGCACGCGCTGGTGGCCTTGACCGCTCAGGTCGCGCAGATTGACGGTGGTGGAATTTACGCCGTCCTGGCCGAGTACACGGTCGATATCGGCATAGATCGTGACGGTGCCCGAGGTCAGGATCGTCAGATCGATGTCGCGCGCGCCGGTCTGGTTGCTGTCATAATTGTCATTGAGATTGGCGATGTACCCGCCATCCCCCTGATCCGTCATGCCCTCTGCCGCCGCAAAGGCCGTGAAATCCCCCAGCGCGTTGGTCAGCACAGGCGGCGCGCCCAGATCACAAGTCATCACGCCCGCCACAGGTTGCAGGGGCACCAATTCCAGCGCGGCGTCGGCCAACCCCGGATAATCGAGCCACGTGTCGTCGGTTTTGTCCTGCGCATCATTGGCGCCGCTGGGGCCGGAGGCAAACTCGATCATATCGCCACGCTGGAACGTGCTGCGCCCGGCGGCAATGGCCGTCAGCAACCCGGCTGCATCCAGCACGATTTTGCCACCTGAAATTGCAATCGCCGCATCCGGCACTTCATGCAATGTCTCAGGATCCCCCGCACTGCGGAAGTAAAGCTGCGCGACCTTGGGCTGACCTGCGGGCAGCGTGCCGCCTCTGATGATCCGCGTTGTCGTCAGATCACCCGCGCCACTAGACAGCGTGAGGTCCAAGGCGGTCCAGGTCACTGTGTCCATCTCAGGCTTGGCAAGCGCCGTGCCTGTCATCCGTGCCATGTTATAGGCCAGCTGCTGGGCGAATTTCGATGCGCCATCGGCGGTCTTGCGCGGGTGACTGTCATCGCCCACGTCATAGCCGTTTTCATAGGCCACGAGATCCACTCCGCGCGTGAAGGGTACCGCACGGGCCTCGTTCTGGGCAGAGGTCACAAGCCGGTCCATCGCCACCCGCACATCGCGGAACCGATCCCAATCGATGGTCGACCCCGAATAGACATCAAAGCGCGGCATCAAAAACTCAAACGGCACGGCGGCTGTATCCCAAAGCTCATTGAGCTTGTGATCGAACGTCACGTTATGCAGCGTTGAACCCGCAGGCACCGCCTGACCCAGCATATCCACGCCTGTCAGCGCCACCCACCACGCATCCCCGATCTGATATTGCAACTGCGTGCTGTCAGTGTTCTGCCAAGCCATGAAGGCGGCATCGGGTTGGGTGATCCCTGTATCGGTGACAAAAAGATCATAGGTCGCGCGGTCATTGGCCCAAAACCGTTCCTCGCTCGGCTCACCTTCTTGCAGGAGGTTGCCTAACCCTGTTCCCGCAAAAAGCAGACAGCACAGTTTGAATTGCACGCCTGGCGCAATCGCGGCCAGCGCGTTTGACATCTCCACCGCCCAGCGGCTGACCTTGTTGGCATTGGTGATCGCGTCGCGCCGCGCCCCATCATAGAGACCCGACCCATTCAGATCATACCACCAAAGCTCCAATGCGCCCTCATCCGCCACCGTGTCAGCGTTGCCAATATCGGCATGGGCCGATAGGAACATGCGATGGGGTTCGGATTGCCCCAGCAACACAAGGTGCTGCGTTTCAGACGCTGGCGGCAAAATCGCCTCCCCCGCACCACCGACACGGGCAGCCCCAAGATCAAGAGAGATGCCAATCCCCACCATTTAAACCAGCCCCACGATGCCGGTTGCCGTGGTGCCTGTGGCCCAAACCCGTGTCACGCGGACAGGAAAGGGCGCGCCCGCAAGCACGTAGACAGTCGCATCCGACCCGCCCACGGTTGTCACCCGGACCGCGCCCGATGTCGCCACCGCGATGGCGCGCACGACTGTTGTCAGATCGGTGGCATCGTCGGGGGTGATGGGATGCAGCTCTGTCGCAGGTCCCGTGATGGTGGATACAGTTCTCTTGAAGCGGTCTGTCATGGTCTCTCCTCTCGCCCGGCGCTGAACGGATGCCCGGAACCCGGCGGAAAAAAGCCCAATCTGTTTACCTGATCCCTACGCGGGCGCGCGGTGGGTTCTAACGCCCTCTGGTCCAGCCCGACGCGTGTCTGGGGCCGAGTTTCACGGCCAGCATGACCGACACGTAGACCACGTAGCTCACCGGTACGCGGGCCAGCAACCTCAGGTGATCGCTAAGGCGCATCGGCGGCTTTGATTCATTGACCATGATGCCGGGAAACTTAAGCGCAAGCTCCCGCACGCCGGCATCCTGACGCCGCCGCACCCGGACCAGATCTGCAAACCCCTCGACCAGGGGCCAAACATACGCAGGTCTGACCCTGACCCGTTCCTCAGGCGCAAAGAGCAGGCGCACATAAGCATCATCGGCAATGATATCGGGAAAAGCCCCCCAACGTGCCCGGCCCGGCCGATTAACGGCAAAAAGACCGGCCCCCTGCACATTTGTGACCATGAAGGGCAGCCTTTGCCATGTGGTGGCAAAGCACCGCGTGACCCAGCTTTCGGCCCGCGCCACGTGTAACACCCCACTGGCGTAGCGCGGCTCCGGGGCGGCCAGTTCCGCATGAAGTGCGGCGATCATATCGGGCGCGATCACCACATCCGCGTCGAGGTAAATCAGAACGTCGCCCTGTGCCTCCGGATCCGCAGCGTTGAGCGCGGCCACCTTGCCCGGCCCCGGCAAATCCAGGACCCGCAATATCCATCCGGACGCGTCTAACCCAGCGCGCGCGTGCTTTGCCATCGCGACCGTGTCATCCACACAGGCATTTGCGGCCACGATGACCTCCCCCTGCAAAGGTCCCATCTGCTGATCGCGCAACGCTTCAAGACAAGGGCCGATATAGCCCTCCTCATTATTGGCAGGTATGATCACGCTGACATCCATCAGGCGTCCCCTGTGGCGAAGACAACGCCTCGAATGGCCGCGATGAGGCTGTCATCGGCATGATCAGCAAAGCGAGGACCCGTCGTTGCCCCACCGATCATACGGTCAATGTGGCCTGCCACATCTTGCGCCTCATGGACAACATGCACGCCTTCGTGCCCTGCAAAATGTGCGGCTGTTGCCATTTGATGATCGTTGCGATGCTCGCCCAATGCCGCGCGGCGCGGCATCACCAAAAGCGGCCTGTCCACCTGATGGGCCATGAGAAACGAACCCGTCCCCGCATGGGACACGATCAGATCAGCCTGCACGCAGAACGCCCGGAACGCCTCGGGCGGCAGAACCCGATGACAGGTCATGTGGCCCGACGACACCTTGTCGCCCAGTTGCGCAACGACCTCCCGCTCCGGATGCTGCCCTGCCCAATCATCCACCGCCCGCACGAGACGCGGGAAAGGAAGCTGTGTGCCCACGGTGAGGAAAATCACATGACCGCCCCCGCATACACCGCCCCTGCGCGCTCTGACAGGTCCGGCCACTGGCTCATCCATAAATCCGCATGCGGTTTGGCCAACCTGCCCGCCAATGACATCTCATCGGCATTGGCAATGGAATCGACCCAAACCGTCCGCGCGCCCAGCCACTTGCCAAACCGGATCGCGACATATCCCGGCGCGGCACCAGTGGACACAACCACGTCCGGTCGCACCAACAGCACCAGAACAGCCATTTTGATAGCCATAGCCAAAAGGCGCAATTTCTGATCCTTGTTGGCGTCGGGCACGGTGTAAAAACCGCGCACATACCGCGTGCCCTTGCCGCCGCGCGTCAAATCGCAGCGATAGCTGGCTTGCGTCACCACATAGACCACATCCGCCCCCTCCCAAGCTGGGCGCAGGCGCAAAAGCTCCGCCCAGTGCCCGCCGCCGGACGACACTGCCAACACCTTGGGAACGGCTGCGAAGGATGCCATGCGACATTGCCCTTTACTGAAACTTAATGCAACTATAGGGAGAATAGTACCCTGATCAAAGAGTGTTTGAGGTGTCTTTTATGGAATTTGACTGCTGCGACGGTCCCGGCCAATGACGTCATTTCTCCATAACACCCAGGTGCGAGAACGCCTGCGGAAATTGCGCCCGTTCTATAACGCCATCTTTCGGCGCAAACGGGACTATACCCGCCTGCCCACGCCCGTTGATCACCTGCGCAGCCTGCAAGGACGCGGTGTGTTTTTGCTGTGTTACGGGCGGTCAGGGTCAACCGTTTTCGCGGATTTCCTAGCGTCACATCCCGACGTGGTCACATTCGGGGAGGTCCTGGGCGAAAACAGTTTTTATTCTTACTTTCAATGGCTCAGCCGGTCGGTGCTGTGGCGCTGGTCACTGCGGCCGACGCTTATGGCGCAGGAATTCTACCGCTATTGCGCACGCCTTGTGGCGACCAAACCGGCGATGCAATGCCTCTTTGACCTGAAAATTGAAAGCCTCCACTTGATCGAAGGCAATTGGCGCATGCCGGGGCCGGGATTTGCGATCTTCGATCATCTCAAGGCGGCCGGTGCGCCGGTGATCCTGCTGACACGTCAGGACCTTGTTGCGCGCTACGTCTCTGGCCAGGTCGCAGAAAAACGCGGTGCTTACCACAGCTATCACGGTGACACAGCAAATCCGGCCCCGTTTGAAATTGACCTCAACGCGATCGACGCGCAGATCGATGAGATCGAAGCGAGCTATGCCAAAGTCAGAGAGGTCTTCGCAGGAACGCCGCAGTTTCTAGAACTGAGTTACGAAAACCTGTTCATGCCTGATCCCGTAACCGGTGAGACGCACTTCACCCGTGAGTTGTCCGCGCAGATTGCAGCACTTCTTGGCGTCGATGACCAGTTTGACAGGGTGCCCCGCCTGCAAAGGGTCTCAAAAGAGGCCGGCTACGGATCGCTTATCACCAATTGGACCGCGGTGGAGGCATATCGCACCAAACTCTACGCCCGCGCCTAAGGATCGCCCATGTCCAGCGCTTTGGCGGCTTCGGTTGCGTCGGCCTCGGGCAGCCTGCCAAACTGGCCCAGCTTCATTCCTGACCGCAAAACCCGGGCGGGATTTCCCGCAGCGATTGATCCCGCGGGGATTGATTTCGTCACAACAGAGCCTGCCCCGATCACGCAATCATCCCCGATCTCGACCCCCGGCATCACGATGGTCCGGCCCCCAATGAAACACCGCGCCCCGATGCGCGTGTCGGTAAATAGCCCGCGCGGCATGTCATGGGTCAGAACCCGCACGTCAAAGGCCACGTAACTGTCTTTGCCCACATGCACGCCGCGCGGCCATGTCTTGTCGAATTTCGTCGAGAGGGAAAACTGGCAACTGGAATGCAAATCCATCCCCCAGATCCGCTGATAATACCAGCGCACCATGTCAATCACGGCATAGCGGAGGCGATAAAGCCGGTTGAGGCCCGCGCGTTTCACCTTCGCATTTGGAATGTCCGTGGCATCCGCCGACATGGTGAATTCTTCCCTTTCTTTGTTCAACCCTGGGGTGTGCTATTCCGTTCTGGCGCGGTTCACCAAGCAATTACAAGTGAAAAACGTCTTTTCTAAACGGTTCAGCTGCGATACGTGATTATCAACCTTTAGTTGAAAGACATTACAGCCATGCCGGGGACCATCGAAGCCAACCCTCCCGAAATCACGGTGATCATGGTCAGCTACAAGACCCGGGATCTGACGCTCAGGGCACTGGAAACGCTGCATGCCACGACGAAAAGCGCCTTTAACACGATCCTCTTCGACAACGCCTCAGACGACGGCACAGCAGAGGCGGTTGCAGCGAAATTTCCGGACGTGGATGTTATCGCATCGCCCAAAAATCTGGGCTTTGCCAAAGCCAACAACCTCGCCGTCCAGCGCGCGGATACCGAGTGGTTGTTGTTGCTCAACCCCGACACTGAATGCCATGCGGGCGCTGTCGACAACCTGCTTGCCTTCTCCAAATCGCACCCGGAGGCTGGCATCACCGGCGGGCGCACTGTTTTTCCCGATGGCAGCCTCAACATCGCGTCCTGCTGGATGCGCATCACGCCCTGGTCCACATTTTGCAACGCCACCGGCCTGCGCGCGCTCTTTCCCAAATCCGAAGTGTTCAATTCCGAGGCCATTGGGGCATGGCCGCGCGACAGCGTGCGGGAAGTTGATATTGTGGTGGGATGCTTCCTCATGATCCCGCGCGCGCTGTGGGAACGGCTCGGCGGGTTTGACCTTCGGTATTTCATGTATGGGGAGGAAGCCGATCTCTGCCTGCGCGCCAAGGCCCTTGGGTACCGTCCGATGATCACGCCCGATGCGCAGATCATGCATCTGGTGGGCGCGTCATCCAGCTCCTCTCGGGTCACCCACGTCGTGATGGTCGCCAAAGCGCGCATGACCTTGATCCAAGATCACTGGTCCCGTCCCACTGTCGCTTTCGGACGGGCGATGATGACGATCTGGGCCGGCCTGCGCGCCTTTGGCCTCAGTGCCCTCGCGCGCACCACGGGGCAAAAAAAGGAAGCCGCCAGCACTTGGCGCAGGATCTGGGCCGAACGCTTCAACTGGCGCCAGGGCTATTGAAAGCGCACGCCATGTCCCAAAGCCAAAGAAATGGATCCATCGACATCCTCCGGCTGCTCGGCGCGTTTGGCATCATTCTGTTTCACTGCGGCGCGCCTTACGCCTCCATCGGGCTCGCGGCGCTGCCGATGTTTGTGATGCTGCTGATCTATTTTGGAGCGAACGCGCCGCTTGGCACCGGCGCCAAACGCCTGCTGAAGATCTGGGTGATCTGGAGCGCGATCTACGCGCTTCTCAAGATCGCGCAAAGCACAGTATCCGGCACGGTGCTTGAGGCCGAGTTTGAACCATGGATGGTCTGGACCGGCCCCTCGATCCACCTGTGGTTTCTGCCCTTTTGCGTGCTTTTCCTGGGTCTCAACGCGGTGGCCTTGCGCCACCTTCCTGATGCCGCATTGATCGCGCTTGCCTGCGCCCTGTCCATTGCCTGTCTTTTGGCTGCACGAAACACCTTCCCCATCCCGCTGGCCCAGTGGGTCACCGTGATCCCCGCTGCATTCACCGGGTTGATCATGGCCCGCCTGCGCAGCCCTGCTTTGGCCGCTTTCCTCCTGGCACTCCTCGCAGGGATTGCATGGCTGACGGGTTTCACGGCCAGCAGCGACCAGCTTGCCATCGCAGGACTTGCCACCGCCATCGCCGTCCACGTCCGCACTCAAGGTACCGCACTAACCAGCAGCTTCGGACCGCTGTCCCTCGGCCTTTACCTGATCCACCCTGCGATCATCGCCATCTCACTACACGCCTTTGAAGCAGGGACGTTCACGCTCTTCGCCGCTGTCTCAGCCGTCAGCCTTGCCACCTGCATCACTGCCCTGAAACTCGCGCCCATCACCATCGGCCAGGCGCGCAGAGAGATACCATGAAACACCCCGGCGTCCAGAAGCCGCGCAAAAGCCGCCCGCAGCGCCTGATCCGGCTGATCATGGCCGTGATCGATCCCCGCGCCTGGACGCATTTCATCAAGGTGATGAATTACCACAATTACACCCATGTCCGCGAAATCCGCAAAGCCCGCGTCGCCCGCACCGCCAATATCGCGCCCAACGCAGGTTTCGCAAACGCCCACAATGTCGTCATCGGCGAACATGCCACCATAGGTGCCTATTGCCAGCTTTGGGCAGGGCCGGAGCGCGCGCGCATCGTGGTGGGCGACTACGCCCTCTTCGCACCCGATGTGATGGTGACCGCCACCACTTATCGCTATGATGACGGCGCGCCGGTCACCGATCAGGCGATGGATGAGGCGGAGATCATGATCGGAGAAGACTGCTGGATCGGCCGCGGCGCGACGATCCTGGCGGGCACCGAGCTGGGCGTGGGCTGCATCATTGGCGCCCATTCAGTGGTGCGCGGTACGTTTCCGCCATTCGCCATCATCGCGGGCAGCCCGGCCAAACAGGTGGGCACCCGCAAAAGGCCCGCGTCTTGAGGCGGCTCAAAGACCAAATTTCCGGTGTTCTGATCCTGGCTCTGGCCACAACCTTGTTTGTCGCAGGCCTCAGCCACCTGGTGGGCGATGTGGCGGGTCAATACATCTCCACGCAACTGCGCAGCCTCGACAGCGTGCGCCCCCACCTGATCCCCGTGGCAATCCTGTTGTCCGGCCTGACTGCCCTTCTGGGATACTGGCGGCTGTCACTCGGCGCGGGGGGCGTTTCGGGAATAATCGCCATCTCCCTCATCATGGATTACCAAAACCGCAGCGATCCGGGCGCAGGCGACCCTGCCTTGCGCGTCCTTTGGTTCAACATGCAAACCAGCAATCCCGTCGCGCCCGCCGCGCTCGTAAACGCCCTGCGGCAGACCAATGCCGACATCATCGTGCTGGCCGAAAGCCGCCCTGCCATCGGCCTGCCCGCCCTGATGTCAGACACCCATCCCCATCGCCTCGGTTGCGAAACCCGCGAGACCTGCGGTCTGCTCCTCCTCTCCCGGCACCCGCTCAAACAGCCCCGCATCCGCCAACTCACCACCCGCACCGAACGCTTCCTGCGCGCGCGGGTCGATCTACCGGGCCGTGACGCGAAGTTGCATCTGATCGCCACGCATCTCATCAAACCCTGGGTCTATGGCTTTTCCGAGCGGGAGGAGCAAACGCTACACTGGGCCATCGCAAACGCAGACAACCCCGCCCCCACCATCCTGATGGGCGATTTCAACGCCGCCCCCTGGAGCCGCCGTATGCGCGACATCACCGGCCGCTTCAAGTTTCGCCATGCCAAACGCCCTGTGGCCACTTGGCCAGTGCAAGCAGGTCCCTGGGGCGTTCCCATCGACCACATTCTGGTACGGGGCGAAGCCGCAATCGCCTCTCTCATCCCATGGGGGTCTGAGCTTGGATCAAATCATCTGGGCCTCATCGCTGATATCGCGCTGGCGCCCCAAACCTCTAAAGCGCCCTGAATGTCTCAGCCACCGCATCGGTATAGGCATCCAGCCGCGCATCCACGCGCTCCATTGCGTCGGCAATCTCTGCGCGCACCGCATCGCGCCGGGCAAACGCTTCCTCAATGCAGGCCATGATGTTGCCCGGGTCATCGGATCTGCAGTCCACGATCCGGTGAAAGCCGAGCGTCCCAAACACGCCCTCAAACTTTCGGCTATAGGCCATCGGCACCACCGCCACGCCCGACGAAAACGCCGCGATCGTGGCATGCATCCGCGCGCCCATGAAGAAATCCAGCCTCGCGATATAGGTCTTGGCCTCGATTGGTGAGCCAAAAAACGGCGAGACGATCAGCCCCGGAAACTCCCGTGCCAGAGCCTCCGCAACGCGGTGGTCATCCTCCACTGCCAGCTCCCGCGATTGCACATGCCCCACCAGATGCAGTTCCACATCTTCCATCCGGTGAAACCAAGTGATGATGCGCCGGATAAGCGCGGGGTAATCCGCCTTCAACCCGAACTGATTGGCCTGCGTGTAGCCCCCGTTGAACAAAAGACCCGAGACATTCAGCCCGACCTGCACTTTGCCGGGCGTCTTCGCCTCGGGCCGTTCATAGGGCAACCGCATTGCCACATCCGTGGCCTCCAGCACGTTCACTGCTACCCCCATCTGCCGCAAAAACTCGGTGGTCGGCCCGTCCCGGCTCACCACCAGCCGCGCCCGCGCCATGGACCATTTCGCCAGAGGCCGCGCATAACCCGTCTCAAAAGGCCCAATGGTCTGCGGCGCCAGGATAAGCGGTTGGCGTCGCAGGATCGTGTACAGTTTCGTGGCCCAAATGGTGTAAAATCGCTTCGGCCCGTAGATATCGGTAAAACTGTCGCCCCCGCCGATATCAAACACGATATCTGCGCGTCTCAGCCCCTCCGACAAAGGCCCCGACGGCCCGATCAGATGTCGCGTGCGGAAATGCAGGTTTTCGATGTCATCCCAAGCCCCGTAATCGGGCCGCGGGTCCTGCCAACTCATAGCTAGAAACCGCGCCGTCACCCCTGCTTTGCGGGCGGCCTCCCGCAGGATTTCCACATGGCTTAAGGTCAGCGCACCAATCCCCAGATTGTCCGAGTTCATGGAATGCCAAAGCAGTGCGATTGTGATCGTGCGGGTCATGTGGGTGAGCGGTTTACATCAATTACAACAACCTAAACGTGTTACATGCGGCTTTACAATGCCAAATGAAAACGCGACATCCCGCCGAAATATTTGCAAAATACCGATTTAGCATGCTATTTTCCGAAATGCGCCAGCGACCCACAGCTACCTAAACACTCCTATGAGTTGTGCAGATGGCTGATCCACTAAGGAACCCAAATGCTGCAAAAGGCCCTGACCCTTCTTTCGGGCAACGCAGCCTCCGCCCTGCTTCTCTTGGCTCGCAACCTTGCCGTCGCCGCCCTGATCCCGCTGGAGGATTACGGCATCGCCGCCAGCTTTGCGATGACCATGGCACTTGTGGAGATGTCGACCCAATTTGGCCTGCACCAACAGATCGTGCAGGACCGCGACGGCGACAACCCGCGCTTTCAAGCGGCCCTGCAGGGGTTTCAGATCTTGCGCGGCGTGCTGGCCGGGATGATCCTGTTTTTACTGGCCAGCCCCATCGCCACCTTCCTGCGCATTCCCGATATCGCCTGGACCTATCAGGTCTTGGCGATCCTGCCCGTCCTCCGCGCACTGCAACATTTCGACATTCACCGCCTCAACCGGTACCTGCGCTATCGCCCCATGCTGTTGACCGGCTTGATCCCGGGTACCCTCTCACTGATGGCGATTGTCCCTTTAGCACTCTGGCTTGGCGATTACCGTATCATGCTATTCGCGCTCATCCTGCATGAGATCGTCGCGGCACTCACCTCTCACCTGATGGCAGAACGCCCCTATCGCGTCTCATTCGACCGCCGCATCATGGCCCGTTCCATCCATTTTGGCTGGCCGCTCCTTCTCAACGGCGCGCTGCTTTTTCTTGTCATGCAAGGCGACAAACTGATCGTCGGGCGAGAGCTTGGCATGGCCGCGCTCGGTCTTTTCGGCATGGGCGTGACGCTGACCCTGACGCCGACGCTCATCCTTGCCAAATCAACGCAAAACTTCTTCCTGCCCCAGCTGTCCCTCGCCGCCCAATGGGACCCCCGCGCCTTCACCGATCTGGCCCATGCCACATGTCAGGCGGCCATGTTCAATGGCATCCTTCTGGTGGCCACCATATCCCTGATCGGCGTCCCACTCCTTGACCTGCTCTTCGGCGACAAGTTTGCCCCCCTCGCGCCATTCCTCATCTGGCTCGCCGCCATGCAGGCCATCCGCGTCTGCAAAAGCGGCCTTGCCACAGCGGCGCTGGCCAAAGGGATGACGACCAATGCGCTTTGGCCCAATCTGGTGCGGGTCGCGGCGCTTCCCTTGGCCTGGTGGTGCGTGATGCAAGGAGGCGGGCTCTGGGCTGTGATCCTCACCGCACTTTGCGCAGAAGCCCTCAGCTATGCGTTGGCGTTATTGCTTGCAAAAAAACGCCTCGATCTACCGCTGAAACCGATCCTGCCAAGCCTCGCTGTCAGCATGATCACCATCGCGGTCATGCTCAAATACGACGTCAGCACCCTGTGGATCACCTTGAGCATCATCACCGTCGGGCTTACCGCACTCTATATCACCATGAGTGCACTGCGCCGCTTCGCCCAAACCACCCAGCACTTGCCGGGAATGGAGCCTGGGGAATGACCAAACGCCTCCTGATCCATATCGGCTATCACAAGACCGCCACGACCTGGATGCAGAAGCACCTCTTTCTGCCCCATCACGGCTACCACCAGATCATGACCCATCAGGAGGTCTTTAACCTAATCGTCCGCCCCCACGGATTGCGGTTCGAGGCAGACCCCGTGCGCGCGGTGATCAAAGACAGGATCACTCAGATCGTCCCGGACCATGTGCCGGTGATCTCCTCCGAAATTCTCTCGGGTCACCCCTTCCAGGGCGGTCACGAAAACGATATCTACGCCGAACGGCTGGCCCAGATCGCCCCCGACGCCCGCATCTTGATCACCATCCGCGATCAAATGAAGATCATCCCATCGGTCTACATGCAATACCTCCAACGCGGCGGCACCATGGGGCATGAGGCGTTCCTGAATGGCACCGACCAACCCGGTTATTTCGGCTTCACGCCGGAGCATTTCGAATATGACATGTTGCTGCGTCACTACCAACAGCTGTTTGGCGCCGAGACTGTCTATGTCTCCACCCAGGAGGCCCTCAAAAAGAACATGCAGTCCGCCTGCGCCGCGCTGGCGTGCTTTGCGGAGGCCACAGGCTTCACCACCCTGTCGGAGACGGCAAAAACCATTCACGCCGCAGGCTACCCCGAGGCCGCCTCTAACGCGTTGCGCCGCACCAACCATCTGCGCAGAAGCACGCTGAACCCCTGCCCCCTGCTCGCGTGGGATGGTCTTTACACTCTGATGGGCGGGCTGTCCCGGCGCGGGCCCGTCAAACAGATCATCGCGGGCAAACACCCGGTGTCGGATTACGTACAAGACCAGTTCGGCACCCGCTACACGGCGCATAACCAGGCGCTGAAGGCGCTCGTTCCCCACCCGATTGACCTCAGTGGGTATTGCTGACGCCATGACACTCAACGCCGAACCTTTTCGCCCCACCATCGCGCCCGCAAAACCCGGCTGGTTGAACCTGACACGCGGCCTACCCCCGGTGGCGCTGATCTACGTGATCTGCGTGGCCTTGCCGCTTTTTTTCTACGCAGGTCCGCTGCTGCTCAGCGCTCTGCGGGTGATCCTTCTCCTGCTGTTCATCCCGCTGACAATCCAACTGCTGCGCGGAGCTTATGGCAAACTGATCATCACCGATCTGATGTTCGCCCTCTTCGTCCTCTGGATGTGCCTGAGCTTGATGCAAAACAACCCTGCTATGGTGATCCAGAACGCAGGCTCCACCGGCATCGAATTCCTGGGCGGCTACCTCATCGGCCGCGCCACCATCCGCACGCGAGACGCCTTTCTGGGGCTATGCAGCGTCCTGCCGCTCATCGCGCTCATTACCCTGCCTGTTGCGCTGCTCGAAAATCAAACTGGCACGCCCTACATTGTGGAGGCCATCAACCGCCTGCCCGGCGTCTTTTCTGTGCCCCGCGTCGACATCCCCGGTCGCATGGGGATGGAGCGGGTGCAGAATGTCTTCGCCCACCCGATCCATTACGGCGTCTACTGCGCGGTGACATTTTCGATGGTGTTCCTCGGGCTTAAGGGGCAGATCAGCATAGCCACTCGCTGGATCACGGCAGCACTGGTCGGCATTGGCTGCTTCCTCGCGCTCTCAAGCGGCGCGCTTCTGGCGCTGCTCTTGCAGCTTTTCCTCATCGGCTGGGCCTTCGCCTTCCGCCGCACCAAATCCCGCTGGTGGATCCTGCTGGGCCTGGGGCTTTTGGCCTATGTTTCAGTCGATCTGCTATCCGACAGAACGCCCTTGCGCGTCTTCATGAGCTATGCCACTTTCTCTGCCCATACCGCCTATTGGCGCGGGCTGATCTTTGAATACGGGCTGCAGAACGCACTGGACAATCCGCTTTTCGGGATCGGGTTGAACGACTGGGTGCGGCCGGAATGGATGTATGGCGACAGTATGGATAATTACTGGCTGGTACTGGCCGTGCGCCATGGGTTCCCGGCGCTGCTCCTTGTCGCCATCGGTTATCTCTACGTGCTGATCAGGGTCATCTTCCGCGACCTTTCTTCCGATCCCGAACTTGCCCAAATCCGCCTCAGCTGGGCGCTCACCTTCGTGGGGCTGACCTTCGCGCTCTGTACGGTCCATATCTGGACGAATGTGCATTCTTTCGTGCTTTTCATGTTCGGTGCGGGGGTGTGGTTGATTCACGAACCCGTGTCCGATCACCTCGAAACACGCCCAGATCCGGGGCCACGGCAACGCCTGCCCTATTCCCGCTTTTCAAAGCATTAAAGGCTCACGTCACTTGGACGACTTCACCGCCCAATCCTGCGCGCCCGTGTCAAGGTTGCGCCGTTTGGCGGCCAGGTTTTTGAGAACCAAAAGCACAGCAACGATTGCCGAAGCCGAAAGACTTGCCGCGACATAGACACCCAGCACGGCCCAAAGCGAATGCCCCAAAAAACCCGCCATAATGGCTGCCAGCAAGCCCGCCACGCTGCCAAACAAAATCACTCCAAAGGCCATATTCGATCCCGTTATCAAATCCTGGCAATGAGGACGTTAATACAACCGATGTGCGAAAAATGCCATGCATATTTCCCGCATCGGGACGACGCATCAGCCTTTGACGCGCTCCATTTTCGGATCGTAAAGTGGCTCCAGCGTCACCCGCGCAGGCACGCGCTCTGTTGCCACCTCCAACTCATAGCTGCCTGACAGAACATGATCGCCCGTGATGGGGCCGTCGCTGCGCACATAGCCCATGCCGATGGATGTCCCCAATGTGTGCCCAAAGCCCGCAGAACTCAGCCAACCGCACCGGTCCCCATCGCGGTAGATCGTCTCTCGCCCCGACAGGATCACGCCCGGACCCGCTGTAAACGTGGCCATGATCTTTTTGACCCCCGCCTCGCGCTGCGCCGCAATCGCTTCGCGGCCCCTAAAAGGGATCCCCGATTTCATTTTCACGGCCCAACCCAGCCCCGCCTCATCGGGTGTATGATCGGGGCCAATATCCGACGACCACGCGCGATATCCCTTTTCCAACCGCAGCGTCTCAATCGCACGGTAGCCCGCATTGGCCAGACCATGCGCCGCCCCCGCCCCGTGCAGCGCGTCATAAACCGTCTGCGCGTATTCCACCGGCAGATGCAGCTCCCACCCCAGTTCCCCAACATAGGTGATCCGCATGGCCAGCACGGGACAACCCACAATGCCAATGCGCCGCGCGCGACCAAACGGATGCGCGGCGTTCGATACATCCGCCCGGGTCACTGCCTGCAGGATATCGCGCGCCTTGGGGCCAAAGAGCGACAGCACCGCGTTGGACGAGGTGACATCGACCAGTTGCGCGTTCATACCCTTCGGGATGTTACGGGCGATCCAGTTGAAATCATGGGTCGCGTACCCAGTGCCCGTGACGATGTAGAATTCATCCTGCGACATGCGCACACAGGTCAGATCGCACTCGATCCCGCCCCTGTCATTCAGCATCTGCGTATAGATGATCGACCCCACCGCTCGATCCGCCCGGTTCGCCGCAATCCATTGTAGCGCGTCTTCCGCATCCGGCCCCTTCAGCACGTATTTGGCAAAAGACGTCTGATCAAACAGCGCCGCCGCCTCCCGCGCGGCCTGATGTTCCCGACCAACAGCATGATGCCAATTGGGCTGTTCAAATGTGTAGATATCCCGCGCTTCTTCGTCTTTCGCCGCAAACCAGTTTGGCCGCTCCCAGCCCAGCTTTTCGCCAAACACCGCGCCTGATGCTTTGAGGGCCCCGTAAAGCGGCGACCGCCGACAGGGCCGCCCACTCTCATGCTCCTCTGACGGCCAGGCCATGGTGTAATGCTTTCCATAGGCCTCAAGCGTCCGTGTCCGTACCCAATCGGTGTCGGTATGCGGACGGCCAAAGCGGCGAATATCGGCAGACCACAGATCATAGGGCGGTGCGCCTGTCGCCGCCCATTCGGCCAGGGCCATGCCCGCACCCCCGCCCGCGGCAATGCCAAACGCGTTGAAGCCCGCACCGACGAAAACATTCGCCATTTCAGGCGCCTCGCCCACGATGAAATTGCCATCCGGCGTGAAGCTTTCGGGCCCGTTGATCAGCTGCTTCACCCCGACCTCCTGCAATTTCGGCACGCGCGGCAAAGCCAGTTCCACCAGCTGCTCGAAATGGTCGAAATTGCTCTCCAAAAGTTGGAAATCAAACGGATCGGGCACGCCATCCTTCGCCCATGGAATGCCATTGGGTTCATACCCGCCCCAGACGAGGCCTCCCACCTCCTCCTTGTAATAGGTCAGCCTGTCGGGATCGCGCAGGGTCGGCAGATCAGAGGGCACGCCGAAGGGTTCCGTGATCATGTATTGATGTTCCACCGACACGAGCGGTACCGTCACGCCAATCCTCGCCGCCAATTCCCGCGTCCACTGCCCACAACACAGCACCAGCTTCTCGCAGGCCACATCCCCCTGCGTCGTCCGCACGCCGACCAGTTTGCCCTTCTCGGTCAGAATCTCCTGCACCGGACAATGTTCCACCAACTGCGCCCCGCCCATGCGCGCGCCCTTGGCCAGCGCTTGCGTGATATCCGACGGGTTGGCCTGCCCATCGGTGGGCAGAAACGCGGCCCCCACGACGTCACCAATATCCATGATCGGCCAAAGATCCTGCGCCTCCTGCGGGGTCAGAAGTTGCATATCAAGGCCAAAAGAATGCGCCGTCGTCGCCTGCCGCTTCACCTCGGTCCAGCGTTCTGCGTTGCACGCAAGCCTCAGCCCGCCATTCATCTTCCAGCCCGTGGCCAGCCCGGTTTCTTCCTCCAAGCGGTGATAAAGTTCAATCGAATAACCCAAGAGCTGGGTGATGTTGGCATTTGACCGCAGTTGCCCAACCAGCCCGGCGGCATGCCATGTCGACCCCGACGTGAGCGCTGCCTTCTCCAGAAGCAATACCTCACGCCCCATTTTCGCCAGATGATAAGCGGTCGAGCAGCCTACAATGCCGCCGCCAACAATGATATTCTTGGAACTGGAAGGCAGCATACTGGGCGTTTCACCTGACACGATTCTTGAACAGAACGGAATCGATCACCGTCCGGCATGAGCGCCACGATAATGCGCCACTGTGCTTCGGTGAAACATAAAATTCGCATCCTCCTCGCGGGGCTGGCCTGTCGCGACGTGGCGCTTTGCGAAACCGGCGAAACCCGATACAAATTGGCAGCGTAAATAAAACCTATCACGATCGGGTATTTGCGCGTGGGGGACGCTAACATGACGAAAACCTCGCAATGAGTTCCGGGAAAGGCGCCGTGTTCACGAAGGGCAGCGTCATGCGCCATGTCACGGTGTCGTCTTTCACATCCAGCATCGGCCTGATGGCCATTTACGCGGTCGATCTGATTGATCTGATCTTCATATCGATGCTGGGCCATGAGGAAATGGCGGCCGCTGCAGGCTATGCCAGCGCGCTCATGTTCTTTACCTCTGCCATCAATATCGGCCTGTCAGTGGCAGCGGGGGTTCTGGTCTCCCGCTCCATCGGGGAAGATGATGAGTTAGACGCGCGCGAATATGCCACCAGCACCGCGATGCTCGTGATGCTGACCGGCCTCGCCATCCCGCTCATCTTGCTGATCAATGTCGAATTTTTCGTGGGGCTTTTGGGTGCCACGGGCAAGGTGGCGGAACTGGCAGCGACCTATCTTTGGATCGTGGTGCCTTTTACGTTTGTGTCGGGTCTTTCCATGGTGACGGTGGCCTCACTCAGGTGTTATGGCGAAAACCGGCTCGCCATGTACCCCGCTTTGTTCGGCGCGCTGACCAATGTCATCCTGGATCCAATCTTCATCTTCGCCCTCGGGCTTGGCCTGCCGGGCGCGGCCTGGGCCACGGTGGCGGCGCGCTTTGTTACTCTTGGCCTCGCGCTTTATCCCGCGATCAAAAACCACAACGCCTTTGTCATGCCAAACCTGCGCCTTCTGATGCGGGATTTGCAAACCGTCACCCATTTCTCCAGCCGCTCGGTTTTGGCCAATGTGGCCACGCCTATCGGCACAGCCATTGTAACGCGTGAGATGTCAAAATTCGGACCCGAGGCGGTGGCAGGCATGGCGGTGATCGGGCGCATGACACCGGTCGCGTTTTCGGTCATCTGGGCTCTTTCCGGCGCCATTGGGCCTATCATCGGTCAAAACTTCGGGGCCGGACACGAAGATCGTGTGCGCCGCGCCTATATCGATGCGATCAAATTTGTGGCGATCTATGTGATTGCCGTGACGCTGATCCTGTTTGCCTGTCGCGGCCCCATTGCCGACATCTTCAACGCCCAGAACCTCACGCGGGATCTGATTTATCTCTACTGTTTTCCAGTCGCGCTTTCGTCATTTTTCAGCGGGTCGGTCTTTGTGGCCAGCGCGTCCTTCAACACGCTGGGCCGACCATCATACTCCACATGGCTCAGCTGGGGGCAGAACACGTTGGGCACCTGGCCCTTCGTGATGGCAGGGGGAATGATCATGGGAGCCCATGGCGTGCTGATAGGTCAGGCCCTTGGCAGCACCGTTTTCGCAACAATCGCGATTGTGATGGGTTGGAGGCTCATCAAAAACCCGCCGCAGGAAAACATGCGCCATCGCAGCCACAGTGCTGTCTTCGGCCACGGCAGCCTGATTGCCTATACCCTGCACAAGCACATCGACGGCAAATAGCACCCTAGATTTGTTCGGTGCTGCCGAATTTTCTCACATATCTCAGTTCGGCATACAGATGCGGGTCGATGTAAAACGACGTTCAAACAAAGGGCGGGCAGATGCAGTGGCGGCTTGACGTATCTGCCTATCTACGTCAAGCAAGAAACAACGACAAGATCGGCCCAAGGTCGACGCGAAGACCCATGGGACACAGCGATGGACTTTATCACGAACACGTATGTTGTTGAGACCATTGGATGGCTGGCCGTTGCGTTCAAACTGGCCACGTTCCAGATGAACACGATCATAAAGTTGCGGGTGTTGGTGATCGCGTCTTCCCTCTGTTTCGTGATCTACGCCGCCATATTCCAGATTTGGCCTCTTCTGGTGATAGAGGTCATCCTGCTCGGCATGAACACCTACCGCATATACGAAATCATCGCGCTGCGTCGCCTGGTGACACATATGACCGATGAATCAGAGGCCGATTACACCGCCGCCATTGCCTATGGCAAAAAGCGTGAAGTTGCGGCAGGCGATGTAATTTTCGAAAAGGGCGACGATGTTGACAGTCTCTATTACCTGGCCGAGGGGCTAGTGGAAATTGAAGGTGCGAATGCCACGGTGCCCGCCGGCAATATCTTCGGCGAAATGGCGTTTTTCAACAGCAGCGCTGCCCGTTCGGCCACAGTGCGCGCGTTGAAAGACACGGTGGTCTATGAGGTGAATGAAAAGCGCTTCACGCGGCTGCAATATGAAGACCCAAAATTCGCCATGTCCGTGATGCGTCTGGTGACGCAGCGCCTAGTGGCCAACGCCGCGCAATCCAAGGCGGACTGACAAAGGCGCAGCCTTTGGGTCTGGCATACATGTCGCGATCCCGGCAAAGCGGCAACCGCCCATGCGGCTGCTTGATACACGGGTGAAGCGCAATGCGTCGCCGCGCTCGAAAACATGAGAAGAACGCGCGTCTGGGGCATATGGAAGATCAGCCATACTGTCTGATCAGGCTTGCACTAAAAGAAACGGTTCAAAGCAACACCACGTACTGTTTGGATATCGAGAACGGTGTTCGAACATATTTCGCGTCAAGTCTCGCCCGTCATGTGATGGATCACGTCAGCCAATGCGCTCAATTCTGGCGCAAACCTCCAACGCAACAGTCAAGGCGCGCGCGGTGCCCTGTGCCATCTGCGGCAGGATCATCCATTCCAGCGGCCAGGCAGAGCCGGAACGTTCCTGTTCATGAAGCATCGCGTGATGCATGCCCGAGATCTGCGTTGCATTGAACCGTGCAAGCGTCACCAAGAGTTCGGCCAGAACCGGGTTCTCCTTATGCGCCATGGCAGAGGATTTGCCCCCGCCCGCGATCTGCACCTCGCCCATTTGCGCCATCAACGCCAGATCCTGCCCCATCTTGCCAAGGCTTCCGCTGACCCGTGCCAGAAAGCCCGCAAACTCCACGACGCGATCTCGCTCTGCCTGCCATTGGTGCGCAGGTGCGAGGCCCAGCGCGCGGGCCATGTGGGCCACCAGGGCCTCCGGGTCTTCGCCCATGCCGCGGCAATCGCCGACAGGACCGCCGATCTGTATCGCGCTCACGCGCGGTGCCAACGCGCGTGCCGCAGCCAATTGATCAGGGATGGCCGCAAACCAGGGGCCCAGGCGATCCGCCACAGTTACTTCAAGGGCGGCTTGCATGCGCGTGCGACCGATCAAGGGTGTTGCGCCATGCGCTGTGATCAAACTCTCACCCGCCATTTTCAAGGCTGCCATCCGATCTGCGATCAACTCCAGACTGCCCGACATCGACAGTGCGAGCGAGGTATCCATCACATCCTGAGTGGTCGATCCGGTGTGTATAGCCGCCTGCCCCGTCCGCTCTTTCAGCACGCGAACGAAGGCCGGTATGGGCAACCCGTCTACCGCAACGCCTGCGGCCAAGTCCTGAGGCGCGATATCAACGCCCTCAATCGCTTTGGCCGCTGCATCGCCTTCAGCTTCTGACCAAAGCCCTGCAAGGTGCCCGCCGCGCGACCACGCGGCCTCAAAATCTATGTAATGGCGCAGCTGCGCTTCGGCTGACCAGATCGCCGCCATCTCCGCATCAGAAAAAAGCGCGCCCATCCACGGATGATCGAAAATCGAGACGGCGTCAGTCACGCTCTGCCTCCATCTCAACATAGGTGGCTTTGGCGAGTTTCAGGGCATGATTGGCCCGCGGCACGCCCGCATAAATCGCCACGTGCTGAAACGCCTCCAGCACGTCTTGCTGACTGGCACCGGTCCGGGCTGTCGCGCGGATATGCATGGGGATTTCATCAAAATTCCCGGTGGCTGCCAGCACCGCGAGGGTCAACATAGATCGCTCCCTCTGACTGATGGCCTCTGACGCCCAGACATGACCCCACGCGGCCTCCGTGATGAGTGTCTGAAAAGGCGCGTCAAACTCCGTCTTGCTGGCTTCGGCACGGTCCACATGGGCGTCCCCAAGCACAGCGCGCCGGATTGTCATGCCCGTCTTGTATCGATCCGCCATAGGCTGTCTCCTTCATCACCCGAAGCTTATAAAACCGCACTGTGGCGCGCAAATAGCCCGCTCAGAACGGCAAGCCCACATAGTTCTCTGCTAAATCCCGGCGGGCGGTTTCAGACCGCGCCAGATGTCGAAGGGCCGATTTGCGCATCTGAGTGGCAAACCCGTCTTCGCCTTCGAACCGATGCAACATCTTGGTCATCTGCCAACTGAACCGAATGGCATTCCAGATGCGCGCCAAAGCGCGGTCGGAATAGCCATCAAGGCCGGCGTCATCACCGTTCTTGATGGCGAGGGTCAAAGCCTCATGCAGGTAATGCACGTCTGACACCGCCAGGTTCAGCCCCTTGGCCCCGGTGGGCGGGACGATATGCGCGGCATCGCCCACCAGAAAAAGCCGCCCCCAGCGCAGCGGCTCGCACACAAAAGACCGCAGCGGCGCGATGGATTTTTCAATCGACGGTCCTGTCTCCATTGCGGCGCTGACACGGCTTGGCAGGCAGGATTGCAACCTGTCCCAGAACCGATCATCCGACCAATCCTCCACCCGATCGCGGATCGGCACCTGCACATAATAGCGGCTCAGCGTCTCGCTCCGCATGGAGGCCAGCGCGAAACCATGTCCTGAGTTGGCATAGATCAACTCATCATGGGCAGGCTTTGTGCGGGACAAAACGCCGAGCCAACCGAACGGATACACCCGCTCACATTCCCGCCGGATGGTTTCGGGAATGGTTTTGCGGCTCACCCCATGAAACCCATCGCATCCCACCACATAAGAACAGCTCAGGTGGCGCCTCTCCCCTTGCTGCGTAAAAGCCACGGAAGGGGCATCGCTGTTGGCATCTTCGATCACCACGTCCTCTACACCGTGCAGGACGGCCGTGCCCATGGCATCCTGCGCGGCATAAAGATCAATGGTCACCTGCGTCTGCCCATAGACCATGACCGACCGACCCGTCAGTTTTTTGAAATCAATTCGCACCATCAGGTCGTCATCGGTCAGATAGCAACCCTCATGGGGCATGCCTTCGGCATCCATCCGCGCGTCCACACCGGCTTGGCGTAACATGTCCACTGTGCCGGCCTCCAACACGCCCGCCCGGATCCGCGCCAGCACGTGATCGCGTGGGGCGCGTTCTAGGATCACCGTCTCAATCCCGGCCCGATTGAGAAGCTGTGACAACAAAAGCCCCGATGGGCCGCCGCCGATTATCGCCACCTGCGTTTTCATACCCGCGCGCCCCGCAATGTGCCGGTGCAGTCACCAAATCCAACGCAAAACCCGTTCCCCTGTGCAAATCCACTCAGCGTCACACGGTCTCCATCGTCGAGAAAGCTGCGCTCTGCGCCCCCCTCCAACGTCAAAGGCTGCGCACCGCCCCACGTGAGTTCGAGCATTGAGCCCCGGGCTCCCTGCTCCGGACCAGAAATCGTGCCTGACCCCAACAAATCCCCGACACGCATGGGGCAACCGCTGCTCGTGTGATGGGCCAATTGCTGAGCAGAGGAATAGTAGATCTCATTCAAGTTGGTGCGTGTCATGATGCATGCCTCCCCGCCCTCAGGCGTCAGCACAGCCTCCAGAGCGATATCATAGAGCATCGGCGCAGGGGGACGAAGATAGTCCAAAAGAGGACGTTCAGGCGCTGGCGTCTCACAGCGAAATACCTCCAACGCCTCGGCCGTCACGATCCAGGGGCTGATGGACGTGGCGGTGGCCTTGCCCTGAAACGGCCCCAACGGTTGATATTCCCAGGCCTGAATATCCCGGGCGGACCAGTCATTCAGCAGGACATAGCCGAAGATGTTTTCAAACGCCTGCGCCACGGACAGCGGACCTCGGGACGGCTGTCCCACAATCGCGCCCATCTCCAATTCGAAATCGAACCGTTCAGAGGGCGCAAAAAGCAGTCCATCGTCACCTATGATCTGCCCATGAGGACGGATGATATCCGTGCCGGAGACAACCACAGACGACGCCCGCCCGTTATAGCCTATGGGCATATGCAACCAATTGGGCGGCAAGGCATGCTCCGCCCCGCGAAACATGGTGCCCACATGGGTGGCGTGATGGCGGCTTGCGTAGAAATCCGTGAACTCGCTGACGTGAAATGGCATGTGCAGCGTGGCATCCGCCAAAGACACCAAGTAGGGACGTACGGCCTCATCAGCCCCGTCCGATAGCAAAGCCACCAAGCCCGCGCGATAGGCCGACCACGCTGGTTTGCCCAAGGCCATGAACGGGTTCCATCCGGGCGCCTGAAGCACGTCCTGATCCGGATCTGGGCGCAAAATTCCCGCCGCCTCCAGCCCGGTCGCATCAAGGATCATATCCCCAATGGCCACCCCGCAGCGCCGCCGCCCCCCGACAGAAAACACGCCATAGGGCAGGTTGTTGAGCGGAAACGCGCAACCCGGCGCATTGGCGCTCTCCACCCAGGACCGTCTGAGATCACTCATAAACGGTCACGTCTTGCCCGGCGTGCCGTCGAATTTCTTCTCCATATCCGCCCAGCAATCGATGTAGTCATCCTGCAGCGGTGCCTCTGTCGCGGCAAAGCGGGTCAGGTGCTGCGGAAAGCGCGTCTCGAACATGAAGGACATGGTGTGTTCCAACTTGTCCGGCCCCAGATTGGCGTTCGAGGCTTTCTCGAATGCTTGCCGGTCGGGCCCATGGGGCAGCATCATGTTGTGCAGGCTCATGCCCCCCGGCACGAACCCTTTGGGCTTGGCATCATACTGACCATAGATATTGCCCATCAACTCGGACATGACGTTCTTGTGGTACCAGGGCGGGCGGAATGTGTCCTCGGACACCTGCCACCGGTCACGGAAGAGGACGAAATCGATATTGGCCGTGCCCGCCTCTCCGGAAGGTGCCGTCAGCACGGTGAAGATCGACGGGTCCGGGTGATCAAACAGCACGGCGCCCACCGGCAATAGGTGGTGAGATCGTACTTGTACGGCGCATAATTGCCATGCCACGCGACGACATCAAGCGGGCTGTGCGCGATCTGCGTGCGGTGGAATTGCCCGCACCATTTGATGGTGACGGTAGAGGGGGCATCGCGATCCTCAAAGGCCGCCACGGGCGCTTTGAAATCGCGCGGGTTCGCCATGCAATTGGCCCCGATCGGCCCGCGGTCCGGCAGGTCAAATTTCTGCCCGTAGTTTTCACAGACAAAGCCGCGCGCCGGGCCGACTATCAATTCCACGCGGTAAACAAGGCCGCGCGGAATGATTGCAATCTCCTTGGGTCCGATGTCAATGACCCCAAGTTCAGTGAGAAATCGCAGTTGGCCTTCCTGCGGCACCACAAGCAATTCACTGTCAGCAGAATAAAAGTAATCATCCACCATGGACTGCGTCACCAGATAGATATGCCCCGCCATGCCTGTCTGCGTGTTCACATCGCCTGCGGTGGTCATGGTGCGCATGCCCGTGATCCAGTTGAGGCCGTCCTGCACCGCCGCCTCCAATGGCACCGGATCCCAGCGATACTGACCCAGAGAGGCGACATCGGGGTCGATATGGGGCGCGGATTTCCAGTAGGGCACGTCGATCTTTTCAAAACGGTGCGTGTGCTTCACTGATGGTCGGATGCGATAGCACCACGTTCGCTCTGGCCGTTTGGCGGTGAAGGCGGTGCCGGAAAGCTGTTCCCCATAGAGCCCGTAATTGCATTTCTGCGGGCTGTTCATCCCCTTTGGCAGGGCATCGGGCAACGCCTCGGTTTCAAAATCATTGCCCCAGCCGGGCATGTATCCCGGCTCGGTGCCATAGGGCGTGGCGGCCGATTGCATGGATCGTGCATCAGATTGGGTGTTCATGAGCGCCTCCCGGTCCGCTGGTCTCACGCAGATGCAGTGTAGCCCAAGATGCGGCGGGCTTGGCAAGGGTCAAAGGCTCTTCCGGCCTGATAGACTGCTTCGCCGGTGGCGCGCTTCAGTGGCCTGGATTTTCCTCTTCGGTGCCCTTGTCGCCCCGGTCGAACGCGTCAGACCATGCAAACGCCAGTTCGCTGTCGCCATGCTGCCGTCGCCATTGCCGGATTGCATTGCGCAACCCCGCCCGTGCGGTCTGGTCTTCGGGTTGCGCCCACGCTTCAGGCTGTACAGCCTTGGTCATCGCCGCCCAGACATCCTGCTTTTGCGCCACATACTGTTCCGGCCCCCACGCACCCAGAAGCGACTGGAAGGCCTCAAAAGCGCCCGCGTCGAAATCCTTATCTTCCCCCATGCGCCCTATAACCGGGTGTTTGGGATGGAAACTGCAACATGGGCTCCAGCCCTTGGGAATGGGCGTGCTGGCCGCATGGGTGCGTTTGACGCGCAGGAACTGGGGCAGGACATGGGTGTGCGGGCCCTCGGGGGATCGCCCGCCCGTGTCAGGCCCGCCGATCATCTGATAGACCTCTACCCGGCCCAGCCGCGTGATGGCGATCCTGTGGGGATGCGCCTTCAGGATCGCACCCATCGCAGGATTGCCTGCCTCCAGCAGCGACCGGCCTTCCTGCGCGCGAAGAACCTCCAACAGCGCTGGATCCGAGATACGGATGCAAAAATCCAACTGCGGCTGGCCGAGCCCCATGTCAAAGAGCACGGCACCGCGATCCTCCTCCCGGATCGCGCCGTCATCGGCGCCCAGTTCGGTCAGCACATCGCGCCCGCCCATCCGCGCCTCATCCTCCGGCAAGCAAAGCGCTACGGCCTGCATCCAGCGATGGGATTTCGCGCTCACACCCTCGTAGGCCACGGGCCGCACGCCCCTGAGCGTGTCAATCCGGATAGCCCCTCGCGTCGTGCCTTGTTGCAGAACGCGCGCCTGCGGCGCGGCCGGATCGCCGCGGACATGGTGAAACTCAGCAATCGCGCCCAGTGACCCCATGTTCCAGCCTGCATCGGGGTCATTCAGCCCGTCCCGCAGGATCGATTTCAGATCAAGCATGTCCCGTCTCCTTGACAGTTTTCAACCATTCCACAGCGCCGCGCAGCACCGCATCGTAAACGGATCGTCCTACGGCCTCCCCCACCGCTGTGTGCAGCCCTGCATAGCGGGTTGCACCCAGCGGGCTTGCCACCGCGACACAGTCCGTGCCCGTACCGGTGGAGGGTCCATTGGTTGTGGCGTGGCCCGCATCCATCACCGCCGCCGTGCGCGCCTCAACCACGATAGACATGCATTCCAGAAGCGCAGCCTGCGTCAAGCCTTCGGTCAGGTGCAGGGCGAGATTGATCGTGCCAAATTGCGCGTCAGTCCGATCCACCCGGTGGCCCACCCGCTCACCGTTGGAAAAGCCGACGGTGGCCACCGCATGGGCCCGGATCCCTTCGACTTCCGCCTCGCTTTGGATGACATGGCGCAGCGGACGCGACGTGAGCAGCACCACGGCATCCTCCGCCCCCTTGGCGCGGATCACATCAGAGAGCCAGAGATCGACATCCACATCCTTCGGCAGATCGGCATTGCGCACCTCCCGCCACATAATCCGCCGCGCGGCGACAAATCCGGGTCGGTTGAGCGACCAACTCAGAACCTGCATCTCATCCCCCAGATCAAACTCCATCCAAGGGCTATCCAGCGTCACAGACCCCATCACACCACATTCAGCGGCTGAAAAACCGGGCCCTGATCAGTGTCCTGGTACCATGCGGAGATGCCGAACACCTCGGCCACGCGCGCATGCGTCAAGACCTCGCCGGGTGGGCCATCCGCCACAAGCCCGCCCTGCCCCAACATGATAATGCGGGTGCAATGGCGCGCCGCAAGCCCCAAATCGTGGAGGGAGACAAGACAGGATTTGCCCTGCTCGGACAGCGCTTTGAAGCTTTGCATCGTGGAAATCTGATGGGCGGGGTCGAGGCCTGCAACAGGTTCATCGGCCATCAGAAGCGCGGTGTTCTGCGCGATGGTGCGTGCAATAAGGACCCGGGCCTTTTCCCCGCCGGAAAGCCGCGTGGCAGGCCTTTGGCGCATATCGCACAGATCCATTTGCGCCAGAGCCTCATCCACCGCTACGCGGTCGGCCTCGGCTGGGGCCTGGACCGAGGACAGATGCGGGATACGGCCGAGCATCACCACGGTTTCGACTGTGACGGGCCATGCAATCTCTCTTGCCTGCGGCAGCCAGGTGACGTGTTTGGCACGCAAGTGGTCATCCAGTGCGGCGAGCGAACTTGCACCCTCAAACGGCAAAAAACCAAGGGCTGCACGCATCAGCGTCGTCTTGCCCGCACCATTGGGCCCGATCAGGCCCACCAGTTCCCCCGCCCCGATCTCAAAGGACACATGGCGCAGCACATCGCGCCCGTGCAACGTCACCGACAGGTTGGAAATGGTCAAAAGGGTCATATCCGCTCCTGCCGCAGCTTGAGGATCAGATGCAAGAAGAGCGGCGCGCCGATGATCGCCGTGACCACACCGAGCTTCAGATCCCGGTCCGGCAGGATCACCCGCACGGCAATGTCCGCCGCCAGCACCATCGCCGCTCCGCCCAGCGCGGAGGCCCAAAGCAAGCGCGAGGGATGTGCGTCCACCCATGGACGCAGGATGTGCGGCACCACCAACCCCACGAACCCGATGGCCCCGGCCACCGCCGTGCCCGCACCCACCACACAGGTGACACCACCCACAAGACCCAACCGCAGCGTCTGCAGCCGAACGCCCATGGCCTGCGCGGCGTCCTCCCCCAAGGTCAGCGCATCAAGGCCACGGCCCAACCGGCTCAGCAGCAGCCCGCCCAACACCATGAAGGGTGCTGCCAACCACACATGGGTCATGGACCGATCCGACAGCGACCCCAACATCCAGAACACGATCTCATTGGCGGCAAAGGGATTGGGCGAGAGGTTTAACACCAGCGATGTGAGCGCTGCCGCCAATGCCGAAACGGCCACGCCCGCCAGGATCAGGGTCAGCGATGTCCCACGCGGCCCGGCCAGCGCCATAACGATCATGACGCCGGCGGCCGCGCCCGCCAGTGCCGCGACTGGCAGCGCCAGGGCAAAGGCCGCCGCCGCCCCTGTATGGATCGCCAGCACCGCCCCGAACGCGGCCGAACCCGACACGCCGATCAGTCCAGGCTCCGCCAGCGGGTTGCGCAGATATCCCTGCATCGCGGCCCCCGCGAGCCCCAGACTGCCCCCGATCATCACCGCCAGAAGCGCACGAGGAAGGCGGATTTCGCGCATCACGAGGGTGAGCGGCCCCCGATCACCGGCAAAAAGCGCCGCGAGACTTTCACCCGGCCCAATCCCCGCCGGCCCCACCAAAAGCGAGACAACAAAGAGTAGGATCACCAACATCGACAATCCCGCAAGCAGGCGCATCACTCCGCCCCGCCAGTCATTGCTTCACGCTCAACGGCCAGTCGCTCAATCGCGCGCAGAACGTAGGGCGTGCCGCACACCCAATCATGATCAGTGATCGACGCGCTCTTTTTGATATTGCGCAAGGACTGCACCACCGGATGGGCCAGAATGTCCTCTGACCGCGAGGCACCGGTATAGGGCTGCGCAGTGATCACAGCGTCGGGGTTCGTCACCGCCAGCACTTCAAGCGGCATCCTGGACCCTGTGCTGAAACCCCGCTGCGATGCGACGTTTTCGAACCCAGCCATAGTCAGTATCTGCCCCGCCAGCGTCTGCGGCCCGGAGGTGTAGCCGTTGGCATAGTAAAGCGCCGCGCTCGGCCGTTCCGCCACGTCCGCCCGCAAATCAGCCAGCCGCGCGTCAAACTCTGCCACCATGGCGTCCGCGTCCGCTTGGCGATGCAGCACATCGCCAATTTGCATGATCCGGTCGCGCACGTCATCAAGTGAATAAGCCGGATCAAACACCACCACGGGGATGTCGAGCCGTCTCAACATCGCTACCGTCGCCCGCGTCGAAAAGGCGCCGGCGATAACCAGATCAGGCTGCATGAGGTAGATCTCTTCCGCCAGCCCGTGATTGATGGTGTAGGACCTTGCCTCCTCCACCATAGCCGAAGCACGTGGATCGGCCGCAAAGTATGACACTGACTGCAACTGCCCTGGCCCGGCCAGCATCATTGCCAGCTGATCGGTACAAAGATTCATGGACACCACTTTTTGAGGCGCTTCAGCAGATGCTGGTAACGCCCCGACAAAAAATGCCAGGGCGATAGCCTTAACGGCGGCGCCAATGACCTCTGCGCCCATATCAGAAACGAGCAGTGACACCCATGAACACGGTGCGTCCCTGGGTCTCGTAACCTTGCACTTCCTGGTAATCCTCATCAAACAGGTTCCGGATCAGAGCCTTGAGGCGCACTGCGTCCGTGATGTCGTGGGTCAAACCGAGATTGACAAGAACGTAGTCATCCAGCTTGACACGATCCAGGTTGTCATCCGCATTGCCGCTTAGGAAGCCTGCCGTTCTTTGATCCAAGTCTTGCACGTCAAACACAAATTGCGCATCGGCGTTCAAACGCGTTTTCTGGTTTGGCAACAGATAGGATGCCGTCAACAACACTTCATGTTCCGGGCGACGCACCTCAATGAGATCCCGGGTCGCACCAGACACAAATGTGGCCGGTTCTGTGGCGTCGAGCCACGTGTAACCGAAGCCAAAGCTCAGCGCAGAACTTGCCTGATACTGCGCACCAACTTCGATGCCCTGTCGGTCACTTGTACCGGGCGCATTGACAGGCGTCGGCAAACCGGTGACAGCATCAGTCCCTTGCACGATGTTATCTGTAACCTCTTGATTGAAATACGTCACATCGATGATGGCACGCCCGCCCAGGACTTGCTGTTCAACGCCGATATCCCAGCCTTCGCTTTGTTCCGGTTCAAGGTCGGGGTTGCCAACAAAGTTTGAGGCAAAACCGAACTGTTCGAAGAAGCTCGGGTTCTGAACGCCAGTCCCGTAGGAAACATGAAAGCGCGTTGTCTGGTTCGGCAGAAGGTAGGACGCACCCAAAGCGTAGGTGAAAAAGTCTTCAAACATTTCGTTGTCATCGTATCGGACGCTGCCCTGGATATCGAAGACATCACCGAAGCTTCCTTGGTATTCGACAATGTATGACAACTGCTGTCGTGATCTGTTGAGAGCACCACCAACAATCTCAAAGGCCTCGTCTTCCCACTCGAGTGCCCCAGTGATCAAATGGTTCGCCTTACCGACCGTATCGGCATCAAGGGCAAACGTGCCTTGGTAGGCCACCTTATTGCGCTCTTCAACGGTCGAAAAAGTGCTGGCGAAAGCCGCGTTGAACGAGTCTGCGTCTTGCGCATAATACGCGTATTGCAACCGGTTCTGGAAACGACCGCCAAAGTTTGACGCCTCGATGAAGGCAGACAAAAACAATTCTTCCTCGGCGTTTGTAGAGGCATCATCGACAACCAGCCCGTTGACTGTGGCAGCACCTGATAAAAACCCTTCGGCGTCTGAAAGACGATCCACAAATCGGGCAGATCCGCCAACCGTGATGTTATTCGTCAAAAAGTAACGACCATTAAGACTGTAGGTCGTGTTTTGATCGCCGTCCTCTTCGCCGCCCGGCGTGCCCGAGACGTCAAACCCGCCCGTGTCGCGGCTCGTGGCCGAAAAGCTGACATCGCCACGCTCACCTTTTAATCGAAGCGCAATTCGGCGCTCGACTGTGCCATCAGAGCCCACCTCAACGCCCATTTGCCCGGTCAGCCCCGGCTCGGTTGCACGTTTGGTGGTGATGGAGATCACGCCACCGATCGCATTCGACCCGTAAAGCGAAGATTGCGGACCGCGCAAAACTTCGATCCGCTCAATATCGGCCGCAAGCAACCCGCCAAAATCAAATTCATTCCCGGTTGTGGCGGCTTCTACCCCGTCGATTACGACCAGAGTGTGGTTGCCTTCATTCCCGCGGATACGCACCTGCGTAAATCCGCCAAAACCGCCTGTGCGCGATACAGCAACGCCTGGCAGACCGCGCAGAACGTCAGTGACGTAGCTGGCTGCAGTGCGGTCAATATCATCGGATGTAAGAACGGTGCTTGCGCGACCATATGCACTGCTTTCAACGGGTGTCAGGCCCCCGGACAAGATCAAGGTTCCAAGGTCCAGATCATCCTGAGCCCAAACAGGGTTAGCGATCAAAAATGTGGAAGCAGCCAGTGCCCCACAGCTACGGCGTTTCATGAGTTTTATTCCCTCCGTGCGCGCATGCGCATCATCGAACGTGGCATATCGACGAAGGAAACGACCCTCGCCGACGACTGATTGTCACCACGACGGAAGGTCCGTTGTCTGAAACGCGCCCCGCGTCCGGACAGGGTGATCACCTCGGCAGGTCTCCTGACTTGCGGGTCAATGCTGGGCCGGGTCTTCCCACCGTGCTTGGCACTGGCAGTGACGTTGTCCGGCTTCGCTCTCCGCCTACAGTTGCGGGGGCAGTCACGGATTTGGCGCCTGTTGGCTACGACCTCACCGTGTTCCCTATTATCCAGACGGCGCACCGCCCAGACCGAAGCGAGACCAGTAAAACCGATTCCCTTGCCGCGTCAAAGCGAATCCAAGCGCCAGGCTTGAGAAATTGAGAGCGCCTGACCAACACCATCAAAAAACGAGCGCCGAACGCGTCTTTTCACCGCCACCGGATGTTCCCAATGTTTCCCCTCTGCGACCCGAATTCTGCCCGATTTGGAAACGACTGTTTCTAAAAAGAAAACAATGAACGGACGGAATTCGCATGTGTGAACCCCAAAGCCCGGCCCAAAGGGGGCATGATTGTCAGGGAACCTGCAGCGCTGCGCAACGAGCAGCCTGCCCGCTTTTGGCGATGATGGAAAAACTGAATATGCCGCCAAAACAACCACCCGTGGGCGAGCTGGTCTTGCCGGTCTTCCGCAGCCCACGCAAACCGCGCCCTTCGCGGAGGGCGCGCTCTGCAAGGCCCACGCGCCGCCTTCGCCCAAGCGCGCGCGCACGTCGCAGCGGCGGTTTTACCCGTCGTGGAAGGCTGGCCGCGATAGCCTGACACGAGCGAGACGCGCCCGCGAGGGAGCGAAGAGCGGCGCTCAGACGCACCAGTTACGCCCTCGAACCGTCTCCACATATTCCGGCCAGGCAAAATCAATGGGCGGTGCGTAATCCGCAAGCGGCGCGATCCAGTCCGATCCACCCACGCCCCCGCCTGTGCGGGTTTCAAACTCAGCCCAGGCCCGTTGCCTGATTGCGTCCTCTGTCAAAACCCGCAGCGCACCCCGCGCCAAGATCCGTGACCCAACCGCGACCATCGGATCAATCGTCTCCCGCATTCCGCCCAGCGCATTCATCGCCCAGGCGGGATATGGCCCGCCCTTCAGCGCAGGCCGCGCCACGTAAAACCGCGCCAGCGGCGCATGCCAACTCATATCCGTGTAGTCATCCGAGGTCGCGTGTCGTTGCATCGGCGGTAGGGTGTTGCGCAAAGCCGCCTCCGCGTCTTGCGGTGCCATCAGCTGCGTGCAGGCGTCAATCATCGGGGCTGCCTCCGCCTCAACACCGCAGGCCTGTTGCACCGCCCGCGCCATATCCAGTCCCGCCTCCGACCACTGCGGCGCACCAACGACCTGCATCTCCTCCCATACCATCTGCGCCATCGCGTGATTGGTCAGCCCAGGCCGAGACTTGGACACCCAGTGCTTTTCCACCCGACACCCTGTCATGCCCGCCGCATGCTCGGCCAACCGATCCAGTTGGCCCGATATCTGCTCAGCCAAGCCCAGATCCGGTACGCGGATCATGTATTGCAAATCCGCCTGCAGAGCGGGCAGATTGTCTGCCGTCGCCTGGCCAGCGCTCAAGATAGCCTCCGACACAGACCACCCACCTTGGTGCGATGCCATACTATCCCGCAATGTCCGCGCATTTTGATACATCATCATCAGCGCGTCATTGGCCCCGGGTGCCCGCACATCCGAGTGGCTTTGCGGGATGGGTGTGCCATCACGGACGCCCCAAGCCTCCGGCTCCTCACAGCGAAACCGATAGATCATCGAGTAAGCCGCCCCACATTGCGTATCCCACCGCACCGTGTTGCAGAGCGGCAGCATGTAGAACGGATGAAAGGATAGGATGGCGGCCAGCCCGTCATAATAACCCGTGGCGGCATGTATGGGCTTTGACCCGCGCACCTTCTCAGCAGGTTCTCCGGTGAATTGCAGCCCGCCCGGGATGCCATGTGCCTCCATCGCGGCCTTTGCGGCCAATAATCCGGCCAGACCCGCGATGCCGAGGCCCGAATGCGGATCGGTATGGCCCGCCGCCAATGCACTCAGCCCGTCGCGCGGGGCTTTGACCGGGGCAGCGGCCTGACAGTTCCCAGGTACGGCGTCATATTCGGCATAAAGGCCCACCACAGGCCCATCGCCTTGGCGCCATCGCGCACAAAAGGCCGTGGGCATCCCACCGGACCCCGCCTCCACCTCGAAGCCCTCCGCCTTCAACCGCTCCACATACCACGTGCTTGAGCGATATTCGCGCCAGGCAGGTTCGGCAAAGTCAAAAATGGTCGCTGTCCAATCGGACATCGCCGCGCGATGCTGCGTGAGCCAAAGTTCGGCGGTTTTCGCTGCCTCGCTCACGCTCGGATGAACTGCGCCGCCACCTGGCGGGTCTTCGGCGCATCTCTGTGCTCAAACATGTATATCCCTTGCCAAGTGCCAAGCGCCATCCGCCCCGCGCGCACGGGGATCTGAAGGCTGACGGGCAACATGGCCGCCTTGATGTGCGCGGGCATATCATCGGGACCTTCATAGGTGTGGGTCAAATACGCCATGGACGGATCTGAACTGGGCGGCACCAGACGGGCAAAGTAGTTGCACAAATCCGTCTGCACCTCCGGATCGGCGTTTTCCTGGATGAGCAAACTGGCGGAGGTATGACGCACAAAAAGCGTCAGCACCCCGTCGCCACGGCCCTGCACCCAATCCGCGACCTCCCGCGTGAATTCGTAAAGCCCCTGCCCGCGCGTGGCGATCTCAAAGACCTGCATCAGCCGCCTTCGACGACGCGCTTGAGATTGGCCAGACCGCGCTCATAATCCGCGCCGACCCAGTCATCCATCTTGAGGCCGAACCAGCGCCCGATGGGCCCTGCGCCCATGTCCGCCACCAACGTCCATGTCGCTGTGGTGGTCCCGTCCGCTTCCTCGAAGTTCCAGAACGCCGTGCCGCTGCCCATATCCCCGAAGTCGAGCGCAACTGTCAGCGCTTCATCGGCTGTGGCTTCGGTGATTTCCATGCTGCCATTGCCGACATCGGGGCTGTCAGACGCCCAATCCATCGTCGCCCCCACACCTTCCGGCACATCGTTATAGGTAAACTGCGCATCCGGGTCCAAACCGGCCCACGGGCTCCATTGCTGGTTGGCCTCCAGATTGGCCACAAGCGGATAAATCTCACTGGCCGGCGAATTAATCTCAGCGCTGCGTTCCACCGTTACTTCGCGGGGCAACAGCATGCCCACTCCGGCAAGGATCGCGATCAAAACGACCAAGCCACCCAGCAGTCTGACAATGAATTTCATGGCGATTCTCCCTGCGCTTCTGGCGAGGATGTTACCGCAAAGCGACGCGTATTGGCACGCCCCGTTCTACTCCGTCACGGGCGTGAGATACCCGACATAGCGAATGATCAGACCCAAGACCGGCATCCGGCCCGAGACATCAAAGCAAAACCGCCCCTGATCGTCTTCAAATTCCCGCGTTTCGCTGATCGGATGACACCAACGCGGCAGCGGGATACCAAAAAACGAAAACCCCGCGATCTCCATGTGCAACTGGTTCT
>JBCCCZ010000002.1:0-77077 GCA_039033255.1 Pseudomonadota bacterium | reverse complement strand
GCCTCCCATTTCCCGTTCACAGAGCCGTCTGCTGAGATTGATTTCCGCTGTTCCTGGGAAGGGGGCACGTTGAAGCTGGGCGAAGGAGATGACTGGCTGGAGGCCGGAGGGTCCGGCATGGTGCATCCCAATGTGCTGAAGGCCGCGGGCGTGAACCCCGAAGAATGGCAGGGCTTTGCCTTTGGTCTGGGGATCGACCGGCTGGCGATGCTGAAATACGGCATTCCGGATCTGCGGGCGTTCTTTGAAAGCGATTTGCGGTGGCTCAAGCACTACGGCTTTGCGCCGCTTGACGTGCCCACCCTGCATGGTGGATTATCGCGCTAGGGACGCAAGGTGATTGGTGGGGTGAAACCCCACCCTACGGTTATCTGGAAAGGACCGTGACCTATGGCTCTGCATCAATTGATTTATGCGTCGGAACCCTTTGGCTTTGATGACGCAATGCTCGCCGGTATCTTGTTGGATGCGCGGCGGTGCAATGAACGGGATGGCATTACAGGCGCGCTGATTGTGCGCGGGGATCTTTACATCCAGCTTCTGGAAGGCCCGAAGAAGCGGGTGGAAGAGTGCTACGCCCGCATCAGGCAAGACGACCGGCACGCCAACGCGAAGACGCTGATGAAGCGCACGATCAAGACGCGGCTGTTCCCGAATTGGGCGATGAAGGATGATCCGGCGCAAAGCTGGGTTTGGTCCATGGATGAGGTGCAGGGCGGTGCCGTCGACCGGGCAACCGAGGATGAGGCACTTGGGTTTTTCACGCGGCTCGCGGCAGAAAGCGTTACAGCCTTCCCGCCCAGAGGTGTCGCGAACTGATCTTCGCAAACTCGTGAGATGACTTGAGCGGTGGGGCAGTTAGGTTGCGCCGCATGCGCAGCTATTTTCTATTCCTATTCTTCTGCCTTACGCCCCTCGTTGCCGTCGCTTCTGAGCAGCGCAATCTTTGCCACGGGCAGGAACCGTGTTTCGTAGGCGAACGTTCGTATCACATCGCGGAGCCCGATGGCTGGGATGGCATCTCCCCGCTGCCTGTCCTCATGCATTTTCACGGTTGGAAGCGGCAGGGCACGTTGATTGTGCGCCATGATCGGATTGTAAGTGCGACGTCGAAACGCGGTGTGTTGCTCGTCGCCCCCAATGGCGCGAACCGGACGTGGAATTTCTGGCCGGAAGACAGCCCGGACATCGCCTTTGCCCGCGCGGTGCTGGACGATGTGAAGGCGCGCTATCCGGTGGATGAGTCGCGGATTTATGTGTCGGGCTATAGTTGGGGATCGAATATGGCATGGCGGTTTACCTGCCATGACGGAGCGGATGTGGCGGTCCTGATGGGCATTTCGGGTACGCTGAGGCCTGGGCAGAATTGTCAGACGGCACCGGGTGAGGTGCGGCAGGTTTATGGGCTGACGGACAATGTGTTGCCCTTTCCATTCGGGCCCGGCGAAGACACGGACCATGCGGTGCGGCTTTGGCGCGATCGACTGGGCTGCGGCGCGGGGGAACCGTACGGAGATTGGCGGATTACAGAGCTGGATCTGTTCACCAAGACAGCGTGGGATTGCGAGGGGGGCCGCGTGACGCTGGACATCCATCCGAGGGGGCATTTCATCCCGCGCGGCTGGATCGCGCGGCAGTTGGATGAAGTGATGGGGTTGGAAGCGAGCTACCCCTGACGCGCTGAGCCGCGCTTGGTCAGGCCCCGGTCAGGCGATCCTGACGTCGGTTCAGCAGTGCTTTATTCATCCGTTCCCGGACGACCTTTGAGCGGCAACCTGCAATTGCCAATTCGCCAGGCCTTTGAGGGGGCCTGACGAAGCGCGGCGGGCTGACGCCCTCGATTCCGCGCGTGTGGCGCTTGACTCGGAGAAGTAACGCGTCGACCGTGCGACTTAGCATCAGGAGGCCGCCATGGACGATCATTCTGCCGATAGTTTCACACTGCACGCCCGGCGTGACGGTGGTGGCACGCCGACGCTGAACACTTGGGGCGCGAATTCAGATTATGGCACGTTACGGTCGGTGCTGCTCGGGCCCATCGAGAACTATCGCTGGCTGCAAACCTCGTCCGTGTCCAAGAAAACCCTGCGCCGCGGGGTGCCTTTCGATGAGGCCACCGCCCGCAAACAGCACGCCGAAATGGTCAGCGCCTACCAAAGCGCGGGCGTTGAGGTGCATTCCCACGTTCCCGACCCGCATTTGCCTTATCAGGTCTATGCCCGCGACAGTTCGGTCATGACGCCCTTTGGCGCGATCATCACCCATATGGCGCAGTGGTGGCGGCGGGGGGAAAACTTTCGCGCGATTGAAACGTATCAACGCTTGGGTATCCCGATTTACGATTTCGTCACCGCAGGCACGTTCGAGGGCGGGGATTTCAACGTCATTGAACCGGGATGCGTGCTGATTGGTTGGGAAGGCGATGAAGGCCGTTCACAGGAGCAGGGCGCCAAACAGATCGCAGGCTGGATGGAGGCCGAGGGCTGGGAAGTGAAGCTGGCCGATATCGACCCGTTTTACGTACATATCGATCTGATGGTGGTGATGCTGGCCCCAAAACTGGCCGCCGTTTGCACCGATTGCACGGACCCTGAGATCGTGGATTGGCTCAAGGCCAAGGGCATCGAAATCGTCGAGGTGCCGTTTCAGGACACCATCGCGCTGGGCTGCAACGTGGTGGCTTTGGGCGAAGACCGCGTGCTGTTGCCAGAAGGTTCCAAAGTGCTGAAGGACAAGCTGCGCGCGTTGGGCTTTACCATCTACGATCCGGATCTTTCCATGATCACCCAAGGCGGCGGCGGGGTGCATTGCATGTGTCAGAGCCTGATCCGCGATCCGGTGTAAGCCTCGCAATGCTGCACGTCTTCTACGGAAGGATTGCCTCGGGTAAGTCCACGCTTGCCGCAGAGATCGCGGCATCACCGGACAGTATCCTGATTTCAGAAGACGCATGGTTGCATGCCCTCTTCGCCGAGGACTTGAACGATCTGGACGATTTTATCCGCTGCAGCAAGAAACTGCGGGCCGCGATGCAACCGCATATTGTGGGCCTGTTGAATGCAGGCCTGACCGTCGTGTTGGATTTCGCAGCCAACACCCCGCAGCAGAGGGCTTGGATGAAAAGGATGGCGCAAGAGGCAGGCGTCGATCACCGCTTGCACGTGATCACAACGCCCGATGAGACCTGTCTGGCCCGACTGCGGGCGCGTAACGCATCGGGCGACCATCCTTTTGCTGTGTCAGAGGCGCAGTTTCATCAGTTTTCAAAATACGTCTCCCTCCCCTCTGAGGAAGAAGGGTTCAACATCATCTCGCATGACCCAACGTAACGGTCTTGCGGCGAGGACCCATCGCCGTTAGGGCCTGCGCCAGAGCAGATCGATTTGAATGCGTGCCTCTTGAGGTTGTCTTAAGGGTCACAGTGATAATCGGCATACCCATGAATACCGTGCTTTCGGCGCCAGCTGCGTTAGCTCAGCCCTTTTAAGCACCCTTAGGCAGAGACACTCTATGACCAAATTCATGATGGCAGCCTTGGCCGCAGGACCCAATTTTTCGTCCCTGCGGACAGATACAGGCTTTGATCTGGGCCGCATCCGCATCGAGGTGCTGGCAGGGTTGACGGTGGCGCTGGCGCTGGTGCCAGAGGCGGTGGCGTTTGCCTTTGTGGCAGGCGTGCATCCATTGGTCGGGCTTTACGCGGCGTTCATCGTGGGGCTGATCACCGCCGTGATGGGCGGGCGTCCGGGCATGATTTCGGGGGCGACCGGCGCTCTGGCGGTCGTGATGGTGTCGCTCGTCGCGGTGCATGGGGTTGAATACCTGTTCGCCACTGTCGTTCTGATGGGGCTCATTCAGATTGCAGCCGGCATTTTCCGATTGGGCAAGTTCATCCGACTGGTCCCACATCCGGTGATGCTGGGCTTCGTGAACGGGCTTGCCATCGTAATTTTCCTCGCTCAGCTCAGCCAGTTTCAGGTGCCCGGCACGGCGGAGCATGCAGGCCACGGGATGGCCAATGGCCAATGGCTGTCAGGCGGGCCGCTTTACATGATGCTGGCACTGGTGGCCGCGACGATGGCGATCATCTGGGTCATGCCGCGGATCACCACGGCCATTCCTGCGCCGCTGGCGGGGATCGGGATCGTGGCGCTGGTGGTGATTGCCTTTGGCATTGAAGTGCCGCGTGTGGGGGACCTGGCGTCGATTGATGGGGGCTTGCCGTCTTTCCATGTGCCGATGGTGCCGCTCAATCTGGAGACGTTGGAAATTATCCTGCCCTACGCGCTGATCCTGGCCGCCATCGGGTTGATTGAGAGCCTTCTGACGCTGAACCTCGTGGGCGACATCACGGGGCAACGGGGCGGGTCGTCAAAAGAGTGTATCGCCCAAGGGACAGCCAACACCGTGACCGGGTTTTTCGGCGGCATGGGGGGCTGCGCGATGATCGGGCAATCCATGATCAACGTGAAGTCGGGCGGTCGCACGCGACTGTCGGGGATTTCGGCGGCGCTGTTTCTGCTGGCGTTCATACTGGTCGCCGCACCGCTGATCGAACAGATCCCGCTCGCTGCCCTTGTGGGCGTGATGTTCATGGTGGTGATCGGGACATTCGCCTGGAACAGTTTCAAGATCATGCGGAAGGTGCCGCTGACCGATGCCATCGTGATCGTGCTAGTGACGGTTGTGACTGTGTTCTTTGATCTGGCCACCGCGGTGGTCGTGGGCGTCATTGTATCTGCTCTGGCCTATGCGTGGAACAATGCCTCCCGCATCTCGGCCAAGCGCCACGACACGCCGGAAGGTGCGCGGGTTTATCAGGTGCAGGGGCCGCTCTTCTTTGGCTCATCGGAGGGGTTCGTGGAACTCTTCAACCCGGCCGAGGACCCCAGCGCGGTGATCGTGGATTTTGCGGAAAGCCGCGTGGCGGACCAGTCTGCGCTCAATGCGATTGAGACGGTGGCTGCGAAATACGAGGCGGCGGGCAAGCAATTGCAGCTACGTCATCTGAGCCGGGACTGTCACAAGCTGCTGCAGAAAGCGGGTCAGTTGATGGTCGATAGCGATGATGACCCTGATTATCAGATTGCCGTGGACTATTTCGTGAAGACGGGGGCGTTGGGCGGCGGGCACTAATTCCGTTCTGTCACCAAAAAGAGCGCGGCGATGGTGAGCGCGGCACAGATAACGACCAATCCGCTGATCTCCTCTCCGAAAATCAGGGCGCCCCAGATGAGGCCGCTGATGATGGTCACGTAGTTGGCTTGGCTGACCACGATGGCCGATGACAGGCGGACAACCTCGAAATAGAGATAGATTTCCCACAGGGCCATGAAGGCCATGACAGGGATGGTCCAACTGCCGGAATTGGGATCGAGAAACGGGCCAAGGCCGTCAACGAAGATCACAAAAAACGGGGTCACGAGCAGCGCTGCTGCGATCGTTTCACCGCAGGCAACTTGCCAGCTGTCCATGCCGTCGGGCCAGGCGGCCTCCACCACGTTGTGATAGGTGGCGTAGGTCAGCGGCACCAGACAGGCGAGCGCGAGCCAGAGCGTGGTGGATCCGCTGTCCAGCGAGACATCTGGCACGATCAGAACCATCACTGCCGCAAGGCCAAGCCCAAGCCCTGCAATCTGGCGCGTCGCGACCGGTTTGCGGCGCAGCATGCGCGTGATGAGGAAGGTCCAGACCGGCGTGGTGGCGACGATCAGGGTCAATTCGCCTGCCGCGATGTGTTGAGACACCTCCAGTTCGACAAAGAACGCCACGATATAGCCCAAGAGCGCGCAGACCGCGTAAAACCGCAGCGCACCCGGTCGAATGGCGGGCCAGCGGCGGCGCAGTGCGCAAATGGAGATCATGAAGATCAGGATACCAAGCGTCGTGAGCCATGTGATCCCGGTGAATGGCAGGCCGGATTCGGCGGCGATCTTGATCAGTGCAAAATGCAGCCCCCAGCCGATGCCAAGCACCAAAAGAAGAAAAATCACCCAAAGGGATTTGCCGGATGGTTGACTGATCATACTGCCCCCTGCCCGCGATATCAGGCACGTTTGGCAAAGAAGTCAATTCCGAATGGGGCTTTCGCTGACCTGCGGCATCGCTACGGTAAGCGCATGAAAACGGGGTTTGTCGCAGCGCTTCTGATCGGGTTCAGCGCAAGCATGGCGTTGGGTCATGCGGCGGAGCAGGGATTTGTTCTGCTTCTGCCAACGGATGTCTATATCACTGCCGGTGTGGCCAGTGTGGCGCTGACCATTGTGCTGATTGCGCTTTTGCCCACGCGGATGGCGGAGGCGTTGTTCACCGCGTGGCCGGCGCTGCCTCGTTTTCCGGGCAGCTTGCGCCATGTCATCAGCCTTTCTGCAACCGCTCTGTTGGCCTACGCGGTGTGGCGAGGCTTTACCGGGCCGCGTGATCCGCTTGCGAACCCCATGCCGCTGATGATTTGGACGGTCTGGTGGATTGGGCTGGTGTCCCTTCAGGGGCTTGTCGGTAACCATTGGCGTTACACCAACCCATGGACAGGAGTGGCTGCAGTTCTGACAAAACTGACGGGCAGCCGCGCGCCGTTCCGTTATCCTCGGGCTTTAGGGCATTGGCCTGCAGTCGCATTGTTCATCGCCTTTGCCGCCTTCCTTCTGGCCGACCCGGCGCCAGCGGACCCTTCGCGTCTTGCCGCCTTTGCAGGGATTTATTGGTACGTGGCGATTCTTGGTCTGGTGCTGTTCGGCCCGGCCTGGCTGGTCCGGGCGGAGGCCTTCACGGTGATGATGCGCGCCTATGGGCAGATGGGGTTGTTCGGACCACGCGGATCACGGGTTGGCGTTGGATTATGGGGTTGGCAAGCTGTGCGGCGCAACGCCCCGCCGATTGCGCTTGCCACATTCGCGCTGGTTCTTCTTGGCACAGGCAGTTTCGACGGGTTGAATGAGACGTTCTTTTGGCTGGGTGTTCTCGGGGTCAATCCTCTGGAATTTCCGGGGCGGTCGGCTGTGATCGCGCAAACGATGACCGGGCTGATTGCCGTGAACCTAGCCCTGATTGCCGCGTTTGCCGCCTGCCTCTGGCTGGGGGAACAGATTGCCGGATCGAGGCGCAGTTTGCGGGAGGCGTACTGCCTTTTTGCACCTTCCATTCTGCCCATCGCGATTGCCTATCATGTGGCGCATTACCTGACCTCGTTCATGGTGGACGGGCAGTACGTGCTGAAGGCGTTCAATGACGCGGCCGGTCTGGGGCAGTTCTATGTGACCACCGGGTTCTTCAACACGCCCGGGACAGTGAAAGCCATTTGGCTGACGCAGGCCGGAACGGTGGTGGCGGGGCATGTGGTGGCGATCCTGCTGGCCCATGCGCTGGCGATGCGGGACCAGCAAAGCACCCGGCGGGCCGTTCTTGGGCAGGCCCCGCTGGCCGCGTTCATGGTGGCTTATACGTTCTTTGGTCTATGGCTTCTGGCCTCGCCCAGGGGCTTATAACCCGAGCCCCTTGCGCAGCAGATTCAGCGCCGCGATAACCAGCACGATCAGGGTCATCTTGCGGAATTTTTCCTGATCCAGCCCGTTCTGGATTTGAAACCCGATCCACATGCCCAGAAGCGCCGTTGGCAGCAAAGCAAGCGTGAAGGGGATCGTCTGTTCGTTCAAGATCCCCGACCGCAGATGGGCAAAAAAAAGCGTCACGGACCCTGCGCCATAGATGATCCCCTGCACGATCACCTGACGCGCCTTCTGCATGTCGATGGCCAGCAGATAGAGCACGGTTGTCGGCCCCCACGTGCCCGCAAGCCCGCCCAAAATGCCCGAGATCAGGCCAACGGCCCATTCCGCCCAGCCGCGATGACGCATCGGAATAATCAGGCGCAGGCCCATAAGCTGGATGAGCGACAGTACCAGAACGGGAATGCCCAGGACGAAGTAGAACGCCTCACTCGGGATCACCGGGACCAATTGCGCAGCCGCGAAAATGGCGACGCAGACGATGAGGATGTACCGCCAGGCCATGCGGGTGGCCTCGATGGCAGGGGCGATCCCGGTGCGAAAGGCCTGCAGCGCATTGGAGAAGAGAATAGGGAAAATAATACCCGCCAGCGCGAACTTCGGATCAAGGAACGTGGACAGGCCCGAGAGCATGACAAGCGGCATGCCGAACCCGATAGACCCTTTGATCACACCCGACAGGATGGCCACAGCGAAAGAGGCCCCGAGCAGCCAGATGTCCATTTCGCTGATAAGTGTGAAATCCATGCCCAAGCCCTAGCAGACCGATGCACGGGTCACAAAAGGCAAAACACTGGACAAACAGGCGGCGCGCTCTCACACTTGGTGGCGGAAAATGCGGCGAACCAACATGTGGGAGAACGGGATGACCAAGTTGATCAAGACATCACGCCGAGGCGCTTTGAAGACGCTGGCAGGCGGGGTTGCAGGAGCGGCCACCATGCCGCTTTGGGCGCGTTACACCCATGCACAGACATCCGAGCCCATCAAGATCGGCTTTCAGGTACACCGAACCGGCATAGGGGCTGCCTACGGCCGTTGGTATGGCCGCACGACAGAGGCCGCAGCGGCGCTTTTGAATGAAAATGGCGGGATCAATGGCCGCGAGGTGCAGATCATCGCCGAGGATGACGGCACTGACCCCAAACGCGGGGCCGAGGTGGTCGAGAAATTCGCCAATCAGCATAGGTGCGATGTGGGCTTCGGGACGCTCTTCAGCCATGTGGTGATCGGGTCCTCGCCGCGGGCGGGCGAACTGAAACTGCCGTATTTCGTGGTCTCAGAGGGCCATCACGTCGCCTCTGGCATGCTGAATCGATACACGCTACAGCCCGGCATCACGGATGTGAAAAGTCAGGTGCAGGCGATGGCACCCTACGTGGCGGAGAACCTGGGCAAGAAGGTCACGATGATCTTCCCGGATTTCGCCTTTGGTCACGATCACCGCGATTTCTTCACCGAGGCAATTGAGCGCGAGGGCGGAGAAGTTCTCGAAAAAATCGCGATTCCTCCGGCAGAGACGTCCTTCACCAAGTACTTCCCCAAGATCCCGCGCGACACGGAAGTGCTTTATCACGTCATGGTCGGGCCTGCGGTGCTGACATTCGTGAAGGAGTTGGGCGAGTTTTTCGGCCCTTCGCGGCCGGAGATTTTCGGGTTCATCGACAGCCTTGAAGCGGTCGATATGGCAAGCCCAGGGCTGGAATTTCTTGACGGCACCTTCTTCTGGGAAGGCTTCCCGCGACACGTGCAGGCCGACCAGACCGAATTCGACAAGTTCTTCCGCGAGAAAGTGGGCGTAGATGCACGCGGCGCGTCAGTGAGTGATCCCACCGATGTGTCCACATATGCCCATATGTTCGGCTGCTGGGAGACGCTACATGTGATCAAGGACGGCATGGAGGCTGCGAGTTATGCAGGGCCGGATGATCGTGCCGCATTGATCGAGGCGGTGGAGGCGATGACCGACATGCCCCATTCGAACGCGCATCCGCAGGGGGCGAAGCTGTTTAACGGCAAGACGCATCAGGTCTTTGGGCATCAGTATATCTCAAAGGTGGAGGATGGGAATTTGAAGCTGGTCCACACCACGTCGATTGAGGACACGTTCTATCCTGATGAGGTGGATTACACGACACAGCCGTTTTGATCATAAGGCCCGGGCGGCTCATCAGTCCTGACGGACTGCCTCGCCTTTGCAATCGCGTGGAGGTTCTGTAGGGGATGTATCCGACGACAAAAGGATAATTCCGCAATGAAGCTCAGCGATTTCAAAGCGCTCACGTTCGACGTTTACGGCACGCTCATCGACTGGGAAACCGGGATGGTGAATGGGTTGAAGCCGCTCACGGACAAGGTCGGCGGGCTGAACCGTGATGAGATTCTGGAGGCCCATGCCCATCACGAATCCACCACCCAGAGATACACGCCCGCGAAGACCTACTCCAAGATTCTTGCCGTCGTGTACAAGCGTCTGTCTGAGGAATGGGGTGTGCCGGTGACGTGGGACGAGTGCATGACCTATGGCGCGTCGGTCAAAGACTGGCCTGCGTTTCCCGACAGTGCGGACGCGCTGGACTATCTCAAACAGCATTACAAGTTGGTGGTGCTGAGCAATGTGGACAACGTGAGTTTCGCCCATTCCAACGCAAAGCTGGGTGTCACATTCGATGCAGCCTACACTGCGGGCGACATTGGCAGCTACAAACCCGATCCTCGCAATTTTGATTACATGCTGGAAAATCTGGTCCGGATGGGGATTGCCAAGAACCAAATCCTGCACACGGCTGAAAGCATGTTCCACGATCATGCGGCCGCCAATGCCTTTGGGCTGGCCAATTGCTGGATTTATCGCCGGCACGATCAGAAAGGCTTTGGGGCGACGATGAACCCCGGAGACATGCCACGCTATGACATGATGTTTCATTCCATGGCGGAGCTGGTGGAGGCGCATCGCAAGGAAATGGGCGCCTAGCCGCGGCCGGGTCTTCAGTTGATCAGATAGGCCTCAATCGCCTCTTTCACCTCTTGTCGGCGCGCCTCGGAGTCAAAGGCGATGATGTCTTCCATCGCGAAGACCCTGTTGAGGCGGTCAAGGGCGAAAAGGTGGGAAAACTCCGCCATGCGCTGATCTTCAATATCGGAGAAACTGGCCTGCATCTGGGAGAAGTGTTCCACCAAAGGCCTCAACGGTCCGTCCAGAAGTTCATGCGCGTCGGGGGGCCCGTCTCCGGTTTCGGCAAAGGTGGCCTCAAGAGCCGCGCCCGCGCCACTGCGATAGAAATCCGCCAGCGCGGAGATTTCTTCAGGGGTCAGATGCGCGGTGTACTGTGCGATCCAGCGGTCGCGAATGGTGTGTAGAAGCGCGTCATAGGCATCATCGAGCAATTCTTCTTTGAACGCTGCGCGATCGATGATCCTGGCGCCAAAGCCTTCGATGCCGGGTTCGATATTTGTGATCGCCTGATCGGACAGCACATCCAAACGCTGCGCAGTGCCTGCGGTTTCCATTTGTTTCATGACAACGAATTCGGTGTCCGCCGCGATATCGGCGTGGGCGGGCACAGACAAGGACAGGAAGGCAAGGATCAGCAGGTATCTCATACCCGTTTTTCCAACCTCGAAATCCGGTAATTTTTGACGCCCGCCACGCTTTTATTTTCCTTGCTATAGCCCAACCATCCGCGCAAGGCTGCGTGACATGGAACTGGGTCCTTATATCCTGCTCGCCACGCTGGAAGGCGCAGTGACGGCAGCGGTGCTGGCGTTGACGGCGGTGGGGCTGAGCCTGGTCTTCGGCGTGATGCGGGTGGTGAATATCGCCCATGGGGAATTCTTTATGCTGGGCGCAGTGATCGCCTGGTATGTGGCGCATTACATGGGGGGCCATCCGGCGATTGGGTTTGCCTCAGCGCTTGTGATCGCACCGGTGCTGGTGGGGGCCATTGCAGTCGCCGCCGATATGACGATCCTGAAGCGGATCGAATATGACCCGGAACGCACCATTGTGGCCACCATTGGCCTGCTCTACATCATTCAGCAGCTGACGCTGATGACCTATGGCCCCGAGGCGCGCCCGGTGGAGCCGCCATTCAACGAACGCATCGCCCTGCCGTGGTTTGAATTTGGCGATAACGGGTTGGAGTTCTACTACCCGTGGGGGCTGTCGACGACGAGTTACAAGCTGGCCGTCATTGGTGCTGCGGGTGTTGTGTTGGCGGGGGTCTGGGCGATGATGACGCGGACCAAAGTGGGGCTCTTGATGCGCGCCACGCAAGCGGATCGAGAGATGGCGCTGGCTTTTGGCATCCCTGTGGAGCGGGTCTATGCCATCGTCTTTGGCATCGGTGCGGGGTTGGCCGCGCTTGCCGCCGTGCTGATTGTGCCCATTCAGCAGGCGCATTATCTGATGGGGGCCGACCCGCTGCTGCTAAGCTTCATCGTGGTGATTATTGGCGGACTTGGCAGTCTCCCTGGCACGGTTTTGGCGGCGGTGATCATTGGGCTCTCTGACGGGATCATTTCGGTGTTCTTTTCGCCGACGCTGGCAAAAATTCTGGCCACGCTTCTGGTGGGTCTGGTGCTGGTCTTCCGGCCGCAAGGCTTGTTCGGGACCCGTGCGGCATGAGTGTTGGGGCGCGAATTCTGATCCTGCATCTGGGTTTGATCACAGGCCTCTTCGTGCTGCAATTCGTGCTACCGCCCTATCACCACGGCAATATCGCACGGATCATGGTGCTGGCGAGTTACGCCGTGGGCTACAACATACTCTTTGGGTACACGGGACTCCTGAGCCTTGGGCATGCGCTCTTCTTTGCGGCGGGGATGTATGGGATGGGGTTGACCATTCAGCATGCTGGGTTCACGCCCGCGCCGGCAATTTTGGTGGGAATTATCGCGGCGGCGGTGGTGTCCGCCGCACTGGCGCTTTTGGCGCTGCGCACCGTTGGCGTGGCTTTCATGATCGTCACTTTGATGTTTGCGCAGGCAGGATATCTGACGGTTCTCTATTTCGGCGAATATACGCGCGGTGATGAGGGGTTTGTGATTCAGGCCGCTCAGCGCGTGCTTTGGGGTATCGATCTGGCCAATGAAACGAACCGCTATTTTGCGGCCTGGGGGCTGTTTTCGGCGAGCCTGCTGATTTGTCTGCGTGTGGTGAGCATGCCCTTCGGACGCACGCTGGTGGCCATTCGGGAGAATGAAGAACGGGTGCGCCTGCTGGGCTATGACACCTTTGCGCATAAGCTGTCGGCCATGGTGCTGTCCGGTACCATCGCGGGGGCAGCGGGCGCATTTTACGGGCTTCTCTTTGGCTATGCCGGGGCCAGTTTCGCATCGGTGCAGTATTCGATCCTGCCGCTGCTTTGGGTTTTGCTCGGTGGTGCAGGTACGGTGTTGGGGCCATTCGTTGGAACGGTGTTCATGTTCTACCTTATTGACCTGAGTTCCGGCATCACGACGGCGCATATGCTGATTGCCGGGGTGGCCTTGGTTGCGCTGACGCTCTTTGCGCCGCAGGGGCTGGTGGGGGAGGTGCGCCGCCGCGGGGCGAAGTGGTTGCCGTGAGTGTGTTGCTTGAAACCAAGGGGCTTTCGAAGAATTTCGACGGATTGCAAGCTGTCACGAATGTCGATTTTGCCCTGCCTGAAGGCGAGGTGCGGGCGCTGATTGGCCCAAATGGCGCGGGGAAGACAACGCTCGTCAGCATGATTTCGGGTCGGATCGCGCCCTCTTTCGGTACAGTGCGGTTCGACGGGCGCGATGTGACCGCCCTGCCCGCGCATAAGCGGATCATGGCGGGGATGGCATATACGTTTCAGATCACCTCTGTCTTTGCAAAGCTGCCCGCGCTGGAAAATGTGGCGCTGGCCGCACGGCGTCGGATGCCCGCGCGGCACGTCAACGATGCGGTCGAGGCGGCTTTGGACCGGGTGGGCATTCTGGACCGGGCGGAGGACGAGGCGGGCAACCTAAGCTACGGCCATCAACGGTTGTTGGAGATCGCGATGGGCTTGGTGCAACGGCCTAGGTTGCTCATTCTCGACGAGCCGACACAAGGGCTGGCGGATGGGGAGATCGAAGGCTTCAAGGCGCTGGTGCGGGACCTGGCACAAGAGGCCACGATCCTGCTGATTGAGCACAATATGAGCGTGGTTATGGAAGTGGCCGATACGGTCAGCGTGCTGAACTTCGGCGAGATGCTGGCGGAAGGAACGCCCGAAGATATTCGCGCCAACCGGGACGTGCAGGCGGCCTATCTGGGGACGGGTGCGGATGCTTGAGCTTGACGCCATTAACGCTGGCTATGGTGAGGCGCAGGTATTGCGTGATCTTTCGCTGCGGGTCGAAGCTGGGGAAATCCTCTGCCTTCTGGGGCGCAACGGCGCGGGCAAGACCACCACCATGCAGGCGATTATGGGGCTTTTGCCACTGATGTCGGGCCGGGTGATGCTGGACGGGAAAGAGATCAGCCGCCTGCCTGCGCATCAGATACCTCGAGCCGGTTTGGGATACATTCCTCAAGGCCGAAGGCTGTTTGCGGGCCTCAGCGTGGCGCAGAATCTGGAGATCGGCCTATCGGTGCGCGGCTCGGGCATGGATGTGCGCGATGAGGTGCTCGAGTTGTTCCCACGTCTGCGCGAGCGGCTGGATCAGAAGGCGGAGACGCTATCGGGCGGGGAACAGCAGATGCTCGCCACGGCGCGGGCGCTCTGCATCAAACCAAAGGCGCTTTTGCTGGATGAACCCACCGAGGGGCTGCAGCCATCAATGATTGCGGCCATTCGCGATGTGATCGTGAAAATGCGTGCTGCGGGGGTAGCGGTGCTGTTGGTAGAACAGCGCGTGGATGCCGTTTTGTCCATCGCGGACCGTGTGGCATTTATTGAAAACGGCCGGAACGGTGAGATGATGTCGGCGGAAGCGTTGCGCGCGGATCACTCCATTGTCGACAGATATGTGGGTGTCTAAAGCATGTTGCACAAACGTGGAAATCGGTTTTGTCTTTCTAGAACAGGCGAACAATGCAACGCCGGAATTGAGTATTTTTGGCAAGATGAAACCGGGGGCTGACCTTTCTGCGCGCAAGGCGTATAGCAAGTTTGCTTGGTTTTTGATGCGAAGAGTGCATGACCGAAAACACATCTAAAAAACGCGGGCCGCTGTATTCCCCGAAGGATCGGGAGAATATTCGCTGGTTCTGGCGTCATTACCTGAAGAAACATACGGGCTGGCTGGCGCTGGTTCTTTTGATGATCCTGATCCAAGGTCTTATTTATCAACAGTTTCTTTCCCTGACTGAAAGCGGTCTGCGTCTCATCTTTGAAGCGGGATCCGTGCGGGATTTGGCGATGGTTTGCGCGGCCGTTTTCGGGCTTTTCGCGCTGAGGGGGCTGATGTCTTTCCTTGTGCCGCTCGTCACCGTGCGCGTGGCTAATCAAGCGATCTTTGAAATGCGCCGCGATATGATCGGGCATTTGATGTCGCTGGATCTGGCCTATTTTGAGCGCACCAAATCCGGTGAGATCATCCATAGCGTCGTCACGCAAACCGGGGCCTTGGGGTATTTCGTCGGCATGGCCATCGCCGGAGCGGTACGGGATGCGGTGACGGTGATCATCGTGTCGGGGTACCTGATCTGGAAAAATCCGATCCTCTTTGCCTCTGCTGTGTTGGTGCTGCCCTTCATCATTTGGGTGATGAATTTCGTCTCAGACCGCGTGAAGCGCGTGCAGGGCGAGGCGGAGACAGCCATTGGCGATTACATGAATGGCATCGAGGAGACGGTGAACGGAATGCGCACCGTCAAGATCGCCAGCCAGGAAGACGTGGAAGCCCAGCGCCTGATGAAGGGAACCGGCAGCATTCGGGAGCTCATGAACCGGGTGCAGGTCACGCAAGCGTTGGTCATGCCGTCGATCGACCTTAGCTCTGCTTTCGTATACGTGCTGGTGATCGGCGGCGGCGGCTACATGGTGCTGTCACCTGATTTTGACGTGGATGGCGCGGGGATCATCACCTTCCTTCTGGGCATGGTGATGGTGTTTGACCCCGCCCGCCTGCTGGCGCAGTTCTTTGGGTCCTTGCAGGCCAATTTGGTGCTTTTGGACCGGGTGCGGGGGATGTTCGGTCGACAGGCCACCATCACCGACAATTCCGGCGCGGTTGACCATTTCGACACCAGCGCCGATATCGTATTAAAAGACGTATCTTACGCCTACAGCGCGGACCAGCCGCTTTTTGATGGGCTGAACATGACCTTCAAGGGCGGCAAGGTGTCCGCGATTGTGGGTGCGACAGGGTCTGGCAAAACGACGATCCTGTCACTCTTGTCGCGTCTTTATGATGTGACTGGCGGGCAGATCACCTTTGGCGGGCAATCCATTGACAGGCTGCAGGTGCGCACCTTGAGGGCGGCGTTTTCTGTTGTTGCTCAGGACATTGTGATCTTCAACAATTCAATCTGGGAAAACATTCGCTACGTGAACCCTGAGGCCAGCGACGCAGAAGTCTGGCAAGCGGCAGAGGACGCCGAAATTGCCGATCTGATTCGCACCAGGGGCGATGCGCCCGTGGGCCCCAAGGGTGCGCAACTATCCGGTGGGCAAAAGCAGCGTATTGCCATAGCGCGCGCATTTTTGCGGGATGCACCTATTTTGCTGTTGGATGAAGCCACGAGCGCATTGGATCAGGCAACGGAAGAGCGCATCCGCGCGGCATTGGATCGCCTGACAAAGGGCAAGACAACGATCGTGGTGGCACACCGGCTATCATCCGTTTCGGATGCCGACAAAATTTTCGTGTTGGAAGCGGGCAAACTCGTGGAAGAAGGCAAGCATGGCGCACTGCTCAAAGAGAATGGGCTTTATGCACAGCTTTATAAAGCGCAGAAGAAGGGATATGAGGGGCGTTAATGGTCCGCATATGCGCTAAATCTCAACACCCTCAGGGGAGACAGTGTGCGACCGACCCGAGGTAAAAAGCCTCAATGACAGCACATAGGCAGAAAGTGCCAGATGCGTTTCAAAAATGCGCCTCAACCAGAGCCGCGTTGGGATCCAACCAAAAAAGCATTCTCTAGCTTGTAACGTAAAGACCCAAATACAAGGCCAAAGCCCCGAAGAAGATTGCCACCAAAGGATTGCGCGTCGCAAGACCCACGGCAATTGTCACAATAGCTGCTAAAAGTCGGGGCATGTCAGGCTCCCCTCCTGTTGCGGGGGGCCATAGCACCAGCGGCGCCACAAGGCCGGGCAGAATTGCGACGGCGGTGTAGCGCAAGTGGCGCAGGATCCACGGGGGCAATTGCCTATCGCCGATCACGCCGAGAAAGACGAAACGGAAAAAGTAACTGCCAAGCCCGAGACCGATGATCACAATCCACAAGGTCGTCTGGTCAATCATGGGCCAACCCTTTGCTCTTCTGGGTGCGGCGCTCAATCTCTGCTCCGCTCATCATTCCTGCGATCCCCGCCACCAACAGGCCCAGATTATACGGGAGCCACGCGAGCGCCAGCGCCACCACGATGGACACCAAAGCCGCTGACAGATGCGCGCGCGTTCGCAACATGGGCGCGATAATGGCAAGAAAGCAAATGGGCAGCGCGAAGTCGATCGCAAGACTTTCGGGAATGGACGTGCCGATAAGAGCGCCGACCAGCGTGAAGACGTACCAGAATGGGCAGACCGGCGCGACAGTTCCCCAGAAATAGGCCATGCGCTGGCTGAGCGACCAATCCGGATTTTGTTCGAACTTCAGGATCGACAGACCGTAGCTTTGATCGACGATAAAGTAAGCCGCCAGAGCCCGCGTCCAGAGCGGTGCGCCGCCAATGTAGGGCGTCAAAGAGGCCGAATACATCGCCATCCGCAGGTTCACAGCCAGCGCCGATCCCAGCGCCACCAGAACCGGCGCCTGATCGACCATGAGCTGCAAACCTGTCAACTGCGCAGCGCCTGCGATCACGAGAAAAGAGAAGGTCAATGTCTCCAGAACATTGAGCCCAGCCTCGGTCGCCACCACGCCGAACAGGACAGCGAAGGGGCCTACCACCAGAAGAAAGGGTGCAGAATCTTTGCAGCCCATCCAGAAAGGTGAATTGGTGGTTTGCCTCGTCATGGAAATCCGTAGAATAATGCAATGCGTAATCGCTAACCCGCCACGCGGAGAGATGCAATTGGCAGTTGAGCAGAAAACCTCAAGCTACCTTATAGCGCCCGATCCAACCGCCCCGCGGCTGACCCGCGTGGTGCACGGCGTGGACCATGCCGGGCAGGACACTCAGATTTCCGTGGTGGAGGAGCGGCCCCTGACGATTTTCCTCAATGGGCAGGAGATCGTGACAGCCATGACGATTGGGGATTACCCCGAATACCTGGCCGTCGGGTTTTTACGCAATCAAGGAATGCTATCGGATAATGAGATCGTTCAAAGCATTGATTTCGATGAGGATCTGGAAACCGTGGTGGTGCGCACCGACGGGCAGACGACATACGAAGAAAAACTGCAAAAGAAAACGCGCACCTCAGGCTGTGCTGTCGGCACTGTGTTTGGCGACATGATGGAAGGGCTGGAAGACGTGAAGCTGCCCGATCTGCCGGTAAGGACATCCGATCTTTATTCCCTTGCCGCCACGATCAACCGCACACCATCGCTTTATCTTGAGGCGGGCGCGATCCACGGAACAGTGCTCTGCCAAAGTGGCCGTCCTCTGGTGTATATGGAGGATGTTGGTCGCCATAACGCCGTAGACAAGATTGCAGGCTGGATGCACATGGAGGGCATCCCGGCGGCTGACAAACTGCTTTACACCACTGGGCGGCTTACCTCAGAGATGGTGATCAAGACCGCAATGATGGGCATCCCCGCGCTCGCCTCTCGTTCGGGTTTTACGGCGTGGGGGGTGGAAATTGCGCAAGAGGTGGGGCTTACGCTGATTGGGCGAATGCGCGGAAGGCGCTTCGTGTGCCTGGCAGGCGAAGACAGGCTGATCCGCGATGTCGATCCTGGCACTGTGGGCGAAGAAACCGCCAAAAACCGCCGCAAGGGCGCCCGAGCGTGAGCCTGCAGGTGACGGTTACGGGCCCTTTTGATCCCGCGCTCTATATTCGCGCGTCATCTCTGCACTATCGCAGCCGGCTTTTTGGCAAAGGGGAGCTGACCTATCAAGCGGCTTCCGCTTTGGCGATGTGTTTTCTGGTCTTTGGCGTAGGCGGAGCGGGCGTTGTCACGGTTATTCTGCTATATGGTCTGGATGCGGTGAACACGCTGTTGATCTTTCTGATGGCTGTACCAGTGGCCTGGGCCATTTGGTCATTCTACCACCGAAGCATGTGGCGGACGATGTACCTGCGCATTCTCGCATCACCGCTTTACAACCGTGCGATGACTTACAGTTTTGACGCGGCAGGGTTTGAGATGTCATCCGATGGTGCAAGCTGGCAGATCACATGGCCTGTAGTGGACAACGTGATCACGGACAAAGGCAGTCTTTTCCTGCTGGTGGGCGGTATCATCTACATCGTTCCCGCAACGGCCATGAATGATGAAACCTATACTGAGTTGTCGGCCAAGATCGATGCGTGGCGGCAGCCATGAAACAGCCATTGGGGGTCATCTTGGCAGGCGGAAAAGCCACGCGCATGGGTGGTGGTGACAAAGGGCTTTTGCCGCTGGGAGATATGCCGATTCTCACCCATGTGATGGACCGCCTGGGTCCACAAGTGGCGAGGATGGCGCTCAACGCCAACGGGGATGCGGCGCGATTTTCAAGCTTCGGCCTGCCTGTTCTTGGCGACAGTATCGAGGGCTTTGCGGGGCCGCTGGCAGGCGTGCTTTCGGGGCTTAATTGGGCAGCAGAGAGGGGGGCGGAAACGATTGTAACGGTCGCTGCAGACACGCCGTTTTTTCCCTGCGATCTGGTTCCGCGCTTGCAATTGGCGGCGCAAGGGATGGCACATCCTTTGGCTCTGGCTTGCACGCCAGATGGGCGGCAGCCGACATTTGGTCTTTGGCCCGTGGCTTTGCGCGATGATCTACAGGCAGCTTTGCTGGATGGGACAAGAAAAGTCGTGATGTGGACCGACCGACACGCAAGCCAAACCGCGATGTTCGACGACCCGGGCGAGCCTTTCTTCAACGTAAATACGCCTGAGGATCTGACCCGCGCGGCGCAAATGCTCGCGAGGATGACATGAACGTCTACGGCATCATCGGTTGGAAGAACGCGGGCAAGACCGGACTTGTGGAACGGCTGGTGACAGAGATCACATCGCGCGGCATTTCCGTCTCCACCATCAAGCACGCACATCACAACTTCGACGTGGATCAACCGGGCAAGGACAGCTTTCGACACAGGCAGGCGGGTGCCACCGAGGTGCTACTTGCATCCGCAAATCGCTTTGCCCTGATGCATGAGTTGCGCGGCGTGGAGGAACCCTCCCTGGACAGTCTTTTGGCGCGGCTGTCGCCTGTCGATCTGGTGCTGGTGGAAGGCTACAAACGCGACCGCCACCCCAAGGTGGAGGCCTTTCGCGCCGAGACCGGCAATCCTCTTATCGCGCAAGACGATGAGACAGTAAGAGCCGTCGCGGCGGACACGAATGTAAATTTTGATCGGCCGGTTTTTGACCTCAATGACACTGAGGCGATTGCGGATTTCATTTTGGCGGAGGTCGGGTTGTGAACCGGTTTGACACAGTCGCGATCGTGGACTGGTCATCCGGAAATGACACCGGAGCGCGCCCGCGCAAAGACGCCATCTGGATGGGCATCAATCGACACGGGCAGGCGGAGGAACCAGTCTATCTGCGGAACCGGGCAGTAGCAGAGGAAGCGATTGCGGCGCTCATTGAAGACTGCTTGCGCGCAGGCCGCAGGCTTTTTTTGGGCTTTGATTTTCCCTTCGGCTATCCTCGCGGGTTTGCGCATGCACTGACCGGATCAAATAACCCATTCGCGCTTTGGTCATGGCTTGAGGCGCGGATGGAGGATGAACCCAAATCCAACAACCGCTTCGATCTGGCCGCAAAGATCAATAGGATGTTTCCAGGAACAGGGCCGTTTTGGTTCAATGGCCTTCAGCGCGATATTGACGGGCTTCCCCGCAAAGACGCGCGCAAAGGCCACGGCATGCAAGAATTGCGCCTGTCTGAAAGCCATAGCAAGGGTACCTTTTCCTGCTGGCAGTTGGGCGGCGCGGGTGCTGTGGGCGGGCAAGTTCTGACCGGATTGCCAGTGCTGGAACGTTTGCGCCGCCGGTTTTCTGGGAGGGTCTCTGTATGGCCGTTTGAGGCGTTAGAGGCGCCTGTCGTTTTCGTGGAAATCTGGCCCGGGCTAATCAACCAAGCGGTGAAGGCGGCTGAGGCCCAGGGCGGCATTCGCGATGCCCATCAGGTGCAATTGCTGTCTCTTGCCGTCAGTCGCCTGCCTGACGCGCGGCTCGAGGCGATGCTTGATGTGGACGCGCCCGAAGAAGGCTGGATCATGGGGCAGGGGTTTGAGGGTGAACTGATGGCGGCGGCCACGCTGGCCCCGCCGCCTTTGCGCAATGATTGCTTTTCCTTGCCCGCAGGCGTGGACTGGACACCAGTGGATGATGCGCTGGCCATGCTCAAGGATCGTTTGCATCCTGTGGTCGGGCAGGAAAGCGTGAACGTCAAAGAAGCCTGCACGCGGGTTCTGGCGCAAGATGTGATTGCCGCGCGGGCCAACCCTCCACTCCCAAATACAGCCGTTGATGGCTATGGGTTTGCATTTGAAAGCCTAGGGGAGGGCGACCAAATCCTCCCCCTCGTGGATGGCCGCGCCGCCGCAGGGATTGCCTTTAACGGGACCGTCCCACCTGGACATGCCATTCGCATTCTGACGGGGGCTGCCCTGCCTGACGGGGTGGATACAGTCATCCTGCAAGAGGATGTAAATGTGGGCGGCGGTCAGATTGCCTTTCGGGCTGGTGTGAAGCCCGGGGCCAATACGCGCAAGGCTGGCGAAGATGTGAACGCGGGCGACGTGGCGCTGACTGCCGGGCGCAAATTGATGCCCGCCGATCTGGCTCTGGCCGCAGCCGTAGGCACCAGCCGCCTGCCTGTCTATCGCCGCCTGCGCGTGGCCGTTCTGTCGACCGGGGATGAGTTGGTCGATGCCGGTGAAGACGCGGCACCAGGGCAGATATTTGATGCCAACCGCCCGATGCTCGCTGCGTTGGTGGAACAATTCGGGTTCGACTGCGCAGACCTGGGCCGCGTACCCGATGATCGGGAAGCCTTGCGCGCCACCCTCGATAAGGCGGCAGAGAAAGCGGATACGATCATAACGTCCGGTGGCGCGTCATCGGGGGATGAGGATCATGTATCGGCATTGTTGCGAGACGCAGGCGCGATGGCCAAATGGCGCGTAGCCTTGAAACCAGGGCGGCCCCTGGCCTTGGGGATGTGGCAGGGCGTGCCGGTCTTTGGCCTGCCCGGCAATCCTGTGGCGGCCTTGGTTTGCACATTGATATTCGCCCGACCCGCCATGGCGCTTTTGGCCGGCCAGGGCTGGACTGTGCCCCATGGCTTCGAGTTGCCAGCAGGGTTTTCAAAATCCAAGAAACCGGGGCGGCGAGAATATCTGCGCGCGCGCATGCGCGATGGGCGGGCGGAGGTATTCAATTCGGAAGGCTCCGGCCGGATCAGCGGGCTCAGCTGGGCGGAAGGACTGGTGGAACTGCCCGATGGGGAACTTAAGATCGCAGAAGGCGACCCGGTGCGATTCATCCCGTTTGGCAGTTTCCTCTGACGCCTACGCCTTGCGTAGAACCGCCATGTAAAACCCATCCATCCCGCCTTGACCCGCCCAATAATCCGGGCGCAGCCGCAGCCCGCCCTCTTCGGTGACCCACTCAGGCTCAACGCCCGACAGGCCAAGCGAGGCGCGTTCCGCGACGAGCCCTTCGTGGCGGACAAGCGCCTCTTCCACCTGCACCTCGCCTTCATCCGGCAACAATGAGCAGGTGCAAAACACAAGCCTGCCACCGGGCTTTAGCAAGGTGACAGCATGATCAAGCATCTTGGATTGCAACGCGATCAGGTCGCTGAATTCGGAGCCGTCCTTGGCAAAAGGCAGATCCGGATGGCGGCGGATCGTACCCGTGGCCGAACAGGGCGCATCAAGCAGGATCGCGTCATAGGAGCCTTTGTGTTTCAACGCGTCTTCAACAATGCAATTGGCCTTGAGTTTGGTGCGTTCCAGGTTCTCCCGAACCCGCGCCATGCGACGATCCGAAATATCAAGGGCGGTAACCTCTGCCCCGCCAGCGGCCAGTTGCAAGGTCTTGCCGCCGGGCGCAGCACAAAGATCAAGAACAACCTCCCCGGCTTGTGGATTGAGCAACTGAACCGGCAAAGCGGCGGCAGCGTCCTGTATCCACCACGCGCCATCCTCATATCCGGGCAATGCTGAAATCTGACCCGGATTCTCCAGTCGAATGGATCCGGTAGGAAGCAACGTGCCCCCAAGACGCTCCGCCCAGTGTGCCTCGTCCTCTTTCACCGTGATGTCCAGTGCAGCACCCTGAAAATGCGCCTTTTCCATACCAGACACTGCGCCCGCACCCCACGCACTCACCAAAGGATCACGCAGCCACTTGGGCAGACGGGGAATGCGCAGGTCTTTCCACGGGCCCACACCGTCCTCCGCCACGCGGCGCAGGACGGCATTGATCATGCCCCTCAACTGTTTGTCTTTGTGATGCCCGCCGGCAAGGGCCACCATATCCGCCACCACGCCATGGGCTGCCCCGCCCTGGCACAGCTCCACCGTTCCAAGACGAAGGATGTTGCGGATGTTGAGCTGTGGCCGCTTGCGCAAAAATCGATCCAGAAGCCGGTCGGCCCGTTCCAAACCCCGCAGCACATCCACCGCTAGTCTTTGGCCGCGCGCGCGATCCTGCGGGCTGTATCGATCCAACGCGCCTTTCTCGATCATCTCGGTTAACTGCCGGTGGTCGATAAGCACGCCGTTCAAAAGATGAATAGCGGCCTTGCGGGCGGGCGCGGCGGTTTCACTCATGCAGATATCCTTGGCGACAGGTCCAGCGCGGCATATATCAGGGGCACTGATGTGACGAAAGGCCTACCATGAGCGAGACCAAAAAGGATCTTCCCCCTGCCGCCCAACGCGCCTTGGCTGAGGCAGAGGAGCGGCGCAAAGACGCTGATAAATCCGAGCGCCCCAAAGAGTTGGGCGGTCGCAAAGGTCCTGAACCTGTGCGCTATGGGGATTGGGAAAAAGGTGGTTTGGCGATCGACTTCTAAAAAGTCTTAGCCACCTTTCAGCTGCAGATCGGCAAATTCACCCGCGCCCTTGTCAGAGATAAACCGGATCGTCCGGCCTTGCAGCTTCACCATCTGGCAATTCGGGCCGAGGTTCCGCTGTCCCCAGAAGAGATCGCGGCAGAAATATCCACCCTGCCAGCGCCACGCGCCTCTCACGTCGCGACCAAAGGCACGGCCATCAATGCGCCCGTCCGGCGTCACGACCAAATTTATACCAAAACGGGTCAGCTCCCGACCGTTCATCAGCGATACGAAGGTCGATTTGCTTTGGATCTGTTCGAACCCGTCCGCTTTCGCCGGTGGAACAGTGCCAGGAGCAAAAAACAGAAGAGAAACCAAGGCAATGGTGAGCAGTCGCATGTTATGTATCCCGTTCATTTGCACTGGATACGCGGGCAAACCCTAATTGGATCAATTTTAACTGCGTAGTTTCAGGCGGATTGCAGCCCAAGCACGTCTAGCATGTCGTATTCACCGGGTTGCTTACCCTGCCCCCAAAGCGCGGCTTTCAGCGCGCCACGGGCAAAAACCGCACGGTCAGAGGCGACATGGCGCAGCGTGATCCTTTCCCCGGAGGCCGCGAAAAGCACATCATGTTCGCCCACAATGTCACCGCCCCGAATGGCGTGAAATCCGATCTTGCCCGGCTCACGCACCCCGGTGATCCCGTCACGGGCGCGCTCAGAGGCATCTTCAAACGACACACCCCGCCCGTCGGCGGCGGCCTGTCCCAGCATCAAGGCAGTGCCAGACGGCGCATCAACCTTTTGGTTGTGGTGGGATTCGATCACCTCGATGTCGTAATCTTCGTCCAGCGCGGCAGCCACCTGACGGGTGAGTTGCACCAGAAGGTTCACACCAAGGCTCATATTGCCCGCGCGCACAATTGTGGCGTGGCGGGCGGCGGCCTTGATCTTGGTCAGGTCATCCTCCGTTATGCCGGTGGTGCCGATCACATGCACACAACGGGCCTGCGCGGCCAGAGCCGCGAATTCAACTGTGGCGGCGGGCGCCGTGAAATCCAGGATACCGTGGGCCGTGGCAATGACGGCGAGCGGGTCATCGCTGACCGTCACACCCATGGCAGCGCCGCCCATGGCCTCACCCAGATCCTGCCCGATCCAGGAGTGGCCCGGCACCTCCAACGCACCGACAAGCGTGGCCCGATCAGAGGCGTTCACAGTATCGATCAGCATCCGGCCCATCCGGCCAGACGCGCCAGTGACCACGAGGCCGGGCCGACCTTCTATCGTGTCTACCATTGTCTTCATCCTTTTCCTTGCCCTTCCCTACCGCAGCCGTTCCATCTTGGCAAAGGATCACGCAAGGCTTAGATGCTGGCCCATGGCAAAGAATAAATTCCATGACGGGCCCGGCCCATCGCAGCGCCAATTGCGGGTCGGCGAATTGATTCGCCGCACGCTTTCCGAGGTGCTGGCACGCGGAGACGTACATGATCCTGATCTCAATCGACTGTCCGTGACGGTTGGGGAAGTTCGCACATCTCCCGATCTAAAAATCGCCACGGCCTATGTTTTGCCACTGGGCGGTGAGGGGCGCGATGACATCATCGACCTACTGGCCCGAAACAAAAGTGAGCTGCGCCGCATCATCGGCAAAAAGCTTGCCTTGAAATTTGCGCCAGATCTGCGGTTCCGGATTGATGAAACCTTTGATCAGCTGGATGAAACGCGCCGCCTGTTCGCACAGGACGACGTGCGCCGGGATATCGAATGATGACCCGACTTTGGGCCATCGCATTGGCATTGATGCCCATCCCGGCATCTGCGTGCGAGGCCGTTCAATATGACGGCGTAAGTTACACCATTTGCCGTGTGGATGCGGCCAAACAGGATATTCGCCTCTTCCTCACCGATCCCGAGAGTGGATCAACGCTAGGCACTTTTGGCAAGGTGGACCAGCTTTTGGAGAAGTCTGGGGAGAGGCTGACGCTGGCGATGAATGCAGGGATGTACCATGCGGATCGTCGTCCGGTCGGTCACTATGTGGAAAACGGCGAAGAACAATCGCCCTTGATCACCGCCGACGGGCCCGGGAATTTCGGGCTGCTGCCCAATGGTGTGTTTTGCGTCCAGGATGGTGCCGCGCGCGTCGTGGAAAGCCGGCGTTTTGATCGCGAAGCGCCCATGTGCCGCTTTGCCACCCAATCCGGCCCGATGCTGGTGATTGACGGCGCGCTGCATCCGCGGTTTTTGGAAACCTCCGACAGTACATTTATCCGCAATGGGGTCGGCACCTCTGCCGATGGGCGGACGGCGTGGTTTGTCATCTCGGAGGAACCAGTGAACTTTCATGCCTTCGGGTCCCTCTTCCGCGATCATCTGGACGTTCCCCAGGCGCTTTATTTCGACGGCAATATTTCCAAGCTCTATTCCCCCGCGCTGGGCCGTAAAGATGCGGGCTTCCCCATGGGGCCGATCGTGGGCGTCGTGACGGGCGATTGACGCCTGTGGCTGGTCTTGATAGCCCGCGCATTCACGCAATTGCAGGACGAAACATGGCACGCAAACGCAAGGGCCGCGATATCTCTGGCTGGTTGGTGGTGGATAAGCCCGAAGGCATCACGTCGACCGCTGTCGTGAACAAGGTGCGCTGGGCGCTGCAGGCGCGCAAAGCGGGGCATGCGGGGACACTGGACCCCGCCGCGACAGGGGTCTTGGCAGTGGCATTGGGAGAGGCGACAAAGACGGTGCCTTACGTGACCGATGCGTTGAAAGCCTATACTTTTTCCGTGCGCTTCGGCCTGCGCACCAACACCGATGATGCAGAAGGCGAGGTTACCCACCGGTCGGACTTTCGCCCTACGGAGAAGGAGGTAAAGGCCGCTTTGCCTGCCTTTCTAGGCGACATCGAACAAATCCCGCCACAGTTTTCGGCCGTGAAAATCGACGGTGAACGGGCGTATAAGCGCGCACGCGACGGCGAAGAGATGGAATTGGCGGCACGGCGTTTATGGGTGGAGGAATTACTGCTGGCGGATCGCCCCGATGACGATCATGTCACGCTTGAAATGGTCTGCGGCAAGGGTGGCTATGTTCGGTCCATCGCGCGGGATCTTGGGGAGGCGCTTGGATGTCATGGGCATGTCGCCTGGTTGCGAAGGGTCTGGTCCGGGCCGTTCAAAGCCGAAGACGGGCTCACCATGGACCAGATAGAAGCAATGGCGCAATGCCCTGAGCTGGACCAACATGTGCTGCCGGTGGAACTGGGTCTCAGCGATTTACCTCGTGTGACATGTTCCGAAGAATCCGCGACGCGCCTGCGCAATGGCAATGCAGCAGCGGTCGTCGCCCATGATCTGGAGTTTGGCGCAGAATGCTGGGCGGCCCGCGATGGCGTACCAGTGGCGATCGGGCGGTTTCGGGCGGGCATTCTTGATCCGGCCCGCGTGTTCAATCTCGGGGACGGACCGTGACAGCGCCCGATGATCTGCACAACCCCGGAGGCAAAGTCAGGATCAAACTGCCCAAAGGGGTCATTGGCGAGGCGCAGTTTTCGGAATGCGGGCGGTATCGGCACGCGCTCACACGGGATTGGACCCCGGCGGGCGCTGTACCTCGCGCCGTGCTTTTTGTGGGTATGAACCCGTCGGTGGCAGCGGCGGAGGTTTCTGACCCAACCTGCCATAGGGAATTGATGTTCGCGCAGGATTGGGGATTTACCCGCTATCTCAAGGGCAATGTTCTGGATTGGCGCGCGACGTCACCCAAGGATATACCGCACGACCCGGATGAGGCTTGCAGCGCCGAAAACGTGCCCGTCCTGCGGGCGATGGCGGCGGAGGCGGAGATGGTGATCATGGCCTTTGGCAAACTCCACAAACGCCATCACGGTGTTCTGGACAAGGTGATCACCGCCATGGTGGAAAGCAGTAAACCGTTGCAATGCCTCGGCCTCAACAAGGACGGATCGGCCAAGCACCCGCTTTACCTGCGCAAAGACACAAAGCCCATCCCCTATCCGACAGCGCAAAGTCTTTAAAAGATTTCGGTAGCGTTCTTTCAAACAAGGCGAGGCCCGCGCCCGGACACGAAAAAGGGCGCCCCAACAAGAGCGCCCAATGGGTGTTTATTGCGGTTGGTTATTCTTCTGAGTCCAGCGACAGCGCCACGAAGCGCGGATCACCGGCACGGCGGACCAGCAACAGGAGGGACTTGCGCCCGGCCTCCGTGGCCTCCGTGATACGCTCTTCCAGATCGGAAACAGCACGCAAGCTTTGCTGACCCGCTTCCGTGATCAGATCACCGGCGCGCATGCCTTTTTCATAGGCCTCAGATAGCGTGTCCACGTCGGTAACAACCAGGCCTTCGGCATCCTCTGCCAGTTCCAGCTGCCCCCGAAGCTCATCAGTGACGGGTGTCAGCGTCAGACCCAGGAACACCTGTTCTTCCGGCTCTGCTGTGTCATCCGACCCTGGCTGCGCGGCAGGGATCACGCCCTCGGCCACTTCACGGCGGCCCAGCGTCACCCTCAGTGTCTGCGTCTGGCCTTCGCGGAACACGATCACCCGCACCGTCTTGCCGACTTCGGTGTTGCCGACCCGGCGCACAAGGCCGCGTGTGTCGGCCACATCCGCGCCATCAAAGCTCAGGATCACGTCACCCGCCAGCATGCCAGCATCTTCTGCAGGACCTTCGGGCACGTCAGTGACCAGCGCGCCCGCTACCTCATCAAGACCAATGGCCTCGGCGACATCATCGGTCACATCCTGAATACGCACGCCCAGCCACCCGCGACGGGTCTCGCCGAACTCACGAAGCTGATCCACCACACGGGTCACGACATTCGACGCCATGGAGAAACCGATACCGATGGATCCACCCGTTGGGCTGAGAATCGCGGTGTTGACGCCCACAACCTCCCCTTCAAGATTGAAGAGCGGACCGCCAGAGTTGCCGCGGTTGATCGCAGCGTCGGTCTGGATGTAATCGTCATACGTCCCCGACAGGGCACGATTACGCGCAGACACGATGCCGGCACTCACTGAAAAGCCCTGACCCAGCGGGTTGCCCACGGCAATCACCCAGTCGCCTACACGGGCCGTGTCACTGTCGCCGAAGCTGACAAAAGGAAGTGCTTCATCGGTGTCGACCTTAAGAAGCGCGATATCCGTCTTGGGATCCGTGCCCACCAGCGTGGCTTGCAGTTCTTCACCGGTGAAAAACTCGATAATGATCTCATCTGCGGCTTCAATAACGTGGTTGTTCGTCACCACATAACCATCCTCAGAAATGACAAAACCGGAGCCCAGCGCGGAACTGCGGCGTGGGCGATCACCGTTGTTGCGATCCTGAAATTCACGGAAGAAATCCTCAAACGGGGATCCTTCGGGGACAATCGGGGATTGGTTCGTGCTTTGCGACACGACGGTGGAAGTGGTGATGTTCACCACAGCCGGGCTGACCCCTTCGGCCAGATCGGCGAAACTTTCGGGTCGCGCTTGAGCTGCGATGGCCTGCGCCAGGATCAATACGCTGGCCAGCAGCGTGATCCAGACCGCCCGCACGGACCAGCCTTGATCATAAGAGAGAGTGCGTGTGTTTGCGTTCAATGGAAGTTCCTCCGGTTATTCCGGCCTTATGGGGTCGGGGAATTATGCCTCTGCCCTAGAATTTAGGAACGCATGGCCCGATCGCAAAGTCCAGTCATGATTGTCACGTCGATGTGACGGGGTTGTTAACAGCACGGCATCGATCGCGTGGTCATAAACCCAAATATCGGGCGGTCAGGACAAATATCAAACCCATGACAATGCAGAAAAAGCCGATGAGGCGCCGGGCCTCGACACTCAACTCGCGCAGGGTGGCAAGCATCTGTTCAATTAAAGAAGGGGCCAGTGCGTACACCAGCCCCTCCAAAATCAGCACCAATCCGAGGGCCAGAAGCACATACTCCATTCAGTGCCGTCCCGATGCGGAACGGATCACTGCGTGACCTGTGCTGTACCGGTCGCGCTGAGCCCAGAGCCCGAAGTCGCTGAGTTGGACCGCATCGCCGCAGCACCCTGATCAGAGCGCAGATAGTTGAAAAACTCGCTGTCCGGCGACATCACCATGGATGAATTCGACCCCGGAAGCGCCCGGCGATAGGCATTGAGCGAGCGGTAGAATTCAAAAAACTCCGCATCTGCACCAAAGGCTTCGGCAAAGATCCCGTTGCGACGAGCATCTGCCTCACCTCGGATGATCTCTGCCTCACGGTTGGCATCGGAGACGATCTCAATATTGGTACGATCCGCTTGCGCGCGAACACGCTGCGCGGCTTCATTACCGCGGGCAATCTCGTCTGCCGCTTCCCGTTCGCGTTCGGCCCGCATCCGAGCGAAGGTCGCATCAAGGTTTTGGCTTGGCAGGTCGGTGCGCTTCAATCGCACGTCTATGATTTCAATGCCCAGTTCATTGGCCTGCGTTACCGCGCCATTCCGAATGCGCAGCATCAAGGCCGCACGGTCGGAACTGAGGATATCGTTTGAGGCCACAGAGCCCAGGATTTCCCGTGTTTGAGATCGCAGGATGGAATCCAGACGGTCTTCGGCAGAGGCAATACCGCCCACACCCACGGCCTGACGGAAGCGTTCCACATCCGTGATCCGATAACGCGCGAATGCATCGACCACGAGACGACGATCATCCAGCGGCGTGACTTCGAGCGGGTCGATGTCACGGCTCAGAATACGGTCGTCATAGCGCACGACCTCCTGAATCAGCGGCACTTTGAATGCCAAACCGGGTTCTTCCTTCACGCTCTTGATCTGACCGAATTGCAGAACAAGAGCCTTTTCCCGTTCATCCACGATGAAAATCGAAGACAGCCCCAAAGCCACAAGAACGGCGAGAATGGGAAGCAAAAAAGTTGTCTTTTTCATATCACTGACCTCCCGCCGGACGGCGAAGTTCATTGAGCGGAAGATAGGGTACGATACCTTGCGCGCCGCCTGCCGCATCATCAAGGATGATCTTGTCCATGTCGCCAAGTACCTCTTCCATTGCTTCGAGGTAAAGACGTTTGCGGGTCACTTCCGGGGCCTTCTGGTACTCGCCCAAAACGGCTGTGAAGCGACTGGCCTCACCTTGGGCCTGGTTCACGACCTGCGCGCGGTACCCTTCGGCTTCTTCAAGGGACTGTGCAGCTTGTCCACGAGCTTCGGCCAGGACGCGGGCCGCATAGGCATCAGCCTCTTTTTCAAGACGGTCGCGTTCTTGTTCGGCGGCCTGCACGTCGCGGAAGGCGTCAATCACCTGCTGTGGTGGGTCGGCCTTGTCGAAGTTCACTCGGATAATGTTCACGCCGCTATCGTAGCTGTCGAGCGTCAGTTGGATCAGATCCTCCAGACGCGAGGCAATCACACCCCGATCCCGGTTCAGGATCGGCGCGAGGTTGGATTGCGCAATGATTTCACGCATAGCGGACTCAGATACGGCACGGATCGACTGGCGCGGATCGCGCAGATTGAAGAGGAACTTTGCCGGGTCGTTGATGTTCCAGACCACCTGGAAATCAATGTCGACGATGTTTTCGTCACCCGTCAGCATCAAACCGGCCTCAGACCCGCGTCCACCGACACCGATGTCTTCGTTCTGTTCCCGCGTCACCGCGAGCTTTTCGTGGGTCATCACGGGCCAAGGCGCGAAGTTCAGGCCGGGGTTCTTGGTGGAGTGATATTCACCCAAGAACAACTGAACCGCCTGCTCTTCCGGCTTCACCGTATAGAAACTGGCCGCCGCCCAAAGCACGACGGCAATCAGACCCCCGATAATGAAAGTACCGCGCCCAAAGGTTGGGCCGCCATTGCCACCAGTGCCGCCAGTGCGGCCCGAACCACCACGGCCGCCCATCAGGACGCGCAGTTGGTCCTGGCCCTTGCGGACCAGCTCATCGATTTCAGGCATTTGTTGCGGGCGCTCCGGCGGACGGCGTCCACCGTTATTGCCGCGGCGATCTCCGTCATCGCCACCGCCCGAATTTCCGCCGCCCCAGGGACCGCCAGAATTTCCAGCCATATGTGTTTATCCTTTGCTAACCTGCCGTGTTCGGCTTTGTACCTTAAACTGTGTAGTATCCCGCGATTTTCAAGCGCTTCTGACCGGCTCTTTGAGTGTCACGATCTCTTCTGACATAGTCGGGTGCACCGCAACAGTCCGGTCAAAATCTTCTTTAGTTGCCCCCATTTTGACAGCAATCCCCGCCAATTGGATCATTTCGCCCGCTGCGGGCGCGACGATATGACAACCCAGAATCTTCCGAGTGGCCTGACTGACAATCAATTTCATCAAAACTCTGTCAGGGCGTCCGGCAAAGCTCTGCTGCATCGGCTTGAATGAGGTCGCGTAGACATCAATGGGCTCGATATCTCGTGCTTCTTCCTCGGACAGACCCACGGTGCCCATTTCCGGCTGAGTGAAAATGGCCGTGGGGATCAAATCATGATCGACGGGTGTTGGATTGCCTTTGAAAACTGTTTCGACAAACGCCGTGCCTTCGCGGATCGCTACGGGCGTGAGGTTTACCCGGTCGGTGACATCGCCGATGGCATAGATCGATGGCACTTTGGTTTGACTGTACTCATCAACAATGATCTGTCCGCGACGGCCCAGTTCCACACCAACCTCCTCTAGCCCCATATTTTCAGTGTTGGGATCGCGGCCCGTGGCGAACATGACCTGGTCAAACACCATCTCCGTGCCATTCGTGGCTTTCACGCGATAGCCACCGTCGACCTTGCCCATTTCAAGGATGTTGGTGCCCAGACGCAGATCGACACCATTCTGCATCATCTCTTCGGCGACCAGACCGCGCGCCTCGTCATCAAAACCGCGCAGAATTTGCGCGCCGCGGTAATACTGACACACCTTTACGCCCAGACCATTCATAATGCAGGCAAATTCACAGGCAATGTAACCGCCACCGATGATCAGCATTGTCCTCGGCAGCTTTTCCAAATGGAACATGTCATCACTGACCAATCCGTGTTCGGCCCCCGGCATATCCGGCCGCACCGGATGCCCACCCGTTGCAATGAGGATGTGCTTGGCGGTCACCGTCTCCCCCGTGGATAGCGCTACGGCATGCTCATCCGCGATCGTGCCGCGTGCGTCGTACACCTGGACACCACTGTTGTTCAAAAGGTTGCGATAAATCTGTTCCAGCCGGTCCAATTCACTTTCCAGCTTGGTCTTGAAGTGATCCCAATCAAACCCGCCGTTTTCGACCTTCCAGCCGTAGGACTGCGCATCTTCCATTGCGCCGGGATACTCGCTGGCAAAAACCATCAACTTCTTGGGCACGCATCCTCGGATCACGCAAGTACCGCCATAGCGATCATCCTCGGCGATCCCTACGCGGGCCCCGGTTGCCGCCGCCACACGAGCCGCACGCACGCCGCCCGATCCGCCGCCGATCACGAAAAGATCGTAGTCAAATGCCATCTTGTCTTCGCCTCAGTCTTGCATGTCGGAAAACAGGTTGTCGGATTCCACGAAATCCAAATGTCCTTCTTCCACTGTGCCTTCATTGATGTCGCGCGTTTCAACCCGGCCATCGCCGTGGCCCAGAACGACAATGTCGCAGATATCCATGAAGAGACCGTTTTCAACCACGCCGGGGATCTGGTTTAGCACGCTTGCCAACTGGCGCGCGTTTCCAATCCGTCCCAGATGCAGATCAAGGATGTAATTGCCTTCATCCGTCACGAAAGGCTGCGAACCGTTCATGCGCAGCGTGGTGTCTCGGCGAAGGACATCCATGGAAATGAGGAATTCCTCAATCAGGCTCTTGCTGGTCTGCCAACCAAAAGGGATCAACTCCACCGGCAGCGGAAACGCCCCCAGCGTGCCAACTTCCTTGCCCACATCGGCAATCACCACCATCTGATCACTGGCTGTCGCCACGATCTTTTCCTGCAAGAGCGCGCCACCTCCGCCTTTGATCAGGTTGAGATCGGGATCAAATTCGTCCGCTCCGTCGATGGTGATGTCGAGCCACTTTGCTTCGTCAAGGCTGATCACCTTAATCCCCACATCCCGCGCCAATTCGGCCGTCCGGGTGGAGGTGGGCACACCGCGAATATTAAGCCCGTCTTCGCGCACCATCTCCCCGAGGCAGCGCACCATCCATGCCGCTGTACTTCCAGTGCCTAGGCCCACGCGCATTCCATCCTCGACATAGTCGACGGACCGCTTCGCTGCGACAAATTTGGCTTTGTCGATTGGTGACAACTCTCCGGACATGGCAGCGTCTCTCCAGAAGATGTGGACAGAAAATATGTGCGGTTTATAGAGCCTTTGTGACATGGGCGCGAGAGGCAATCTTAGACCTGCCGAATTGTAGGAAATCAACGCCTCCACAGGTGGCGGGACTTGGGACGGAAAAAGATGACGCCAGGCCAAATGGATGGTCCATCAGGGTGGCTCAAATCACCGATACACCACAACAAATGCATGGCATGTCGCCCGAAATGCTGGGCCACAAAGGCACATCTTTCTAATGGCCACTCGCATTGAGACATGAACCAGCGCGGATGGCCGCGAAACAGACATCCCATGGTCACCACGCAGCTACGCTCAAGGCATTACGCTGAATGAAAGGCGATGGTTTGATCTGTCCGACCATCCAACTGAGGGGCCGGACGAGTTGGAAAGCTGGTTGCTCACCGATGCCATCCGTCAAACCAGTCTCGGCGCGCTGGTGGAGGCATTCTTTTGCCGCTTGCACAACGCAGGGCTGGGCGTCGAGCGTGGCACGTTGCACATCGGCACACTGCATCCGCAGCTTTACGGGTATGCCTGGGGTTGGAGTGTCCGCGATATGATAAGCGACGAACTGCAGGTGGAAGAGCGCGCACGCGACTCCACGGCTTTCACCAAAAATCCGCTTTTCCGAGTGCTGGAGAATGGCGAAACCTTCAGTGTCGACATCACTGACGCCGATGCGAGAGGGGAAAGTTCGATCCTCAGTGAGCTTCATGAGGACGGTTTCACGGAATACGCGACGGAGCCGCTCTCAACAGGCGGTGGCTATCACAATGCCGTAACCCTTGCCACGCGGGATAAAGGCGGGTTTTCACAGGAAAACGTGGCCAGCATAAGGCACTTGCTGAAGATATTTGCACTGCATGTAGAACGTCACATCGTCATGCGCATCACGCAGAATATCGCAACCACCTATCTGGGCGGACAGGCAGGGCAACGCGTAGCGGAGGGTAGTATTCAACGCGGTGCCGGTGCGCCAATCGATGCCATCATCTGGGTGTCGGACCTGCGGAGCTTCACCTCCCTTTCGGATCGGCTGAGCAATGAACATGTCACCACAGTGCTAAATGATTATTTCGCCATCCTGGCCGATGCCGCGATGTCCCATGGTGGCGAAGTTCTCAAATTCATCGGTGACGGTCTTCTGGTCGTGTTTGAACTGTCAAATTTCACGTCACCCGCAGCGGCGGCCAAGGCCGCGTTACAGGCTGCTCAGACAGCCCTGGAGGGAATCGAACAATTGAATAATGACGAAAGCGCGCTGCCTGGGATTGAGAACTGGCGCCCGCTTGGCACAGGGATTGCCCTGCACAAGGGCCGCGTTTTCTTTGGCAATGTCGGTGCAGCACAACGGCTCGATTTCACGGTCATCGGTTCGGCGGTTAATGCCGCAAGCCGCATTGAAGGACTTTGTAAGGAATTGGGTCAACCGCTGCTTGTGTCAGGCGACGTCAGGGACCTACTGGGCGCAGACTTCACAGATCACGGGGAACTTTCACTGCGCGGACAAGCTGCGCCCGTCAGAGCCTTTTCACCAAAGTAGGCAGTTGAACATCATCTACCTTGAGAATGGAATGCACACGATGATCAAACGTAGGACGACCGCGCATTTGCAAAGTTCAGCAAAGAACAGATGCCCATCGCATCCACAAAACCCTTTTCGGCACGGTCTATCAGCTGTGCTGAACACATGTCACGGCCGCCGTTTCGGGCCAGCAAAGGCTGCTCTTGCTCACGCGCAAGATGAGCGTTTACCGCATCTCTGGCCCGTGCTTCGGCAAAAAGCTTTTCGCGCTTCCTGCGCGCCCTCGCCTGCAGCATCATTGCATCGTGACGGTTGCGTTCTTTTTGCTTGGCGCGTTCTTCGATCTCTGCCTGCAGCTCGGCCAAGGCGCCTGAATCCGCCGCGCAAACGGCTTCAAACGCAAGATTAATATCAGCAAGTTTCTTACTTGCGGTCAGCGGGTCGCGGCGCGCAGTGTCAGGGCGATACGTCCGCACAAGCGCACGCCACGCTTTACGAATGGTCTGTGCATCGTCGCTGGGCGAAACGCCCAAAATGCGGAGTGCTTTTACGAGATCGGTCACAGGTAACACCCAAAACTTAGCTACAAAGGAATTTCATAAAACTTTAAGTAGCTTTTAAGAAATGTTGCGTCGATCTTTACCTGAACCGTTGGTTAACCGGTAAACGGGGCGACAGGGGGCATTCGCAGAGCCGATGGATTCCGTCGTTTTCAGGCATATCCATCCGCCTGACATATACTATGCCCACCCTATGACCGATCGCTATCGCCTCCACTGGGCGCCTGACAACGCGTCCCTCGTCATCCGGCTTGCACTGGAAGAGATGGGCGTTCCCTTTGAGACTGTTTTGCTGGATCGGACCACCCAGGCCCAAAAATCTGCCAAATACCTGAAGATCAATCCGGCGGGCCTGATCCCGGCGCTTGAAACGCCAGACGGCCCGATTTTTGAAACCGCTGCGATCCTTCTTTGGTTGGCTGACCGGAATGGCAAGATGGCACCCGCGCAGAACCATCCCGACCGGGCGGCGTTTTTGAAGTATCTGATCTTCACCTCCAACACCCTGCACGGCGTCGCTCGGATGCGCTTTTATCCCGAGCAGTATGTTGGGACAGACACCGCGACCCACGCCAAAATGCGCGCTCACTTGCAGGGGGAATTCCGACGGCATCTGAATCTTCTGGACGCGGCTTACGCGGCAGGCGATGGGGGGCTGGGGTTTTACCTGTCCATCTTGGATATTTATGTGGCCTGCATTTGTCGGTGGTGCATGCTATATCCGAAGAATGAAACGAAGGACTGGTGTCAGATATCCCATTGGCCGCATCTACATGCAATGGCGCAACGACTTGAAGCTTGTGATAGCACGCGCACGGCCATATGTGCCGAAGGGTTGGGGCATAACCCCTTCACCAACCCTGTGTACCCCACACCGCCCGAAGGCCACGTGATGTAATGTTTCTGTCTGTGTTTGATATGTTCAAGGTGGGCATTGGCCCGTCTTCGTCCCACACGATGGGTCCCATGGTGGCGGTCGGACGGTTCCTCGACCTGATGCGTGCCTCCCCGTTCGCATTTCACGGGGTGAAGGTGTCGCTTCATGGCTCGCTCGCGTTCACAGGTGTGGGCCACGCCACGGACCGGGCGACCATTCTGGGTCTCACCGGCATGATGCCCGACACATATGACCATGAAAAGGCCGAGGCGCTTTTGGAACAGATCCGTGAGACGGATACCATCCATCCCCCAGGCCTGGGGGAGCTCAAGTTCAACCCCCGCGAAGACCTCAGCTTCGATTTTGGGCCTCGCCTGGAAGGTCATGCCAACGGAATGGTCCTGTCAGCCACGGACGCCCAGGGCGACGTGACTCTGCAGGAGACATATTACTCCATCGGCGGCGGCTTCGTGATGACCGCCGATGAACTGGCCTCCGGTCAAAACACAGACCCCGGCGCGCCGGTGCCCTACCCGTTCCAGAACGCCGAAGAGATGCTGGAGATGTCTCAGACCTCCGGCAAATCCATCGCCAATATGAAACGCGCCAATGAGATTAGCCGCAGCGATGTCGACCGCCTGCACAGCGGCGTGAACCGGATCTGGGAAGTGATGAATGGCTGCATCGAACGCGGCCTGCACACCGATGGCATCCTGCCCGGTGGGCTGAATGTGCGCCGTCGGGCCAAGGGCATCTATGACGCGCTGATGGCGGAACGCGGAGCGAACTTGGCCGCCCCCCACCTGATCAACGACTATATTGCCGTCTACGCCATGGCTGTGAACGAAGAAAACGCGGCGGGCGGGCAGGTGGTGACCGCGCCCACCAATGGCGCGGCGGGCGTCGTGCCTGCGGTGATCAAATACTGGCTGGAACATGTGCCGGGCGCATCCCTGCGAGACATCGATACCTTTCTGCTGACGGCGTCAGCCATCGGTGGGCTGGTAAAACACAACGCCTCCATTTCCGGTGCTGAAGCAGGCTGTCAGGCGGAAGTGGGCAGCGCGGCAGCTATGGGTGCAGCCGGTCTTGCCGCCGTTCTGGGCGGGACCCCCGAACAGATCGAAAATGCCGCCGAGATCGCGTTAGAACATCACCTTGGCATGACCTGCGACCCCGTGAAGGGGCTGGTTCAAGTGCCGTGCATCGAACGCAACGGGCTGGGTGCCATGAAGGCCGTCACCGCCGCCAGCCTCGCCCTGCGTGGGGATGGATCGCATATTGTGTCGCTGGATGTCTGCATTGAAACGATGCGCCAGACTGGCGAGGACATGATGGATAAATACAAGGAAACATCGCTGGGCGGTTTGGCCGTCAACGTGCCCAACTGCTGATGGACAGTGGCGCCCGGACCAGTCTGGGCCTTGGCCTGATGGTCGCTTTCGCGCTCTTTGCGCCCATCATGGACGCGCTGGCCAAACTGATCGGGGATAGCGCCGCCGTGGGTCAGATCGCTGCCACACGCTTTGTGGCGCAATCCATCCTGCTCTTTCCACTGACCCTGCTCTTTGGCTGGCTCCACTGCCCGGACCTGCGCGAAATGGGTCTGCACCTGGCCCGCGCTGCCCTTCTGCTGATCGCCACCGGCTTCTTCTTCACCGCGCTGCGTTTCATGCCAATGGCCGATACGATATCCATCTTCTTTGTGGGCCCGTTCTTCGTGCTGCTTCTGGGGCGAATTTTCCTGGGCGAGCAAGTCAGCCCCAAGGGCTACGCCGCCTGCGCCGTGGGCTTCATTGGCGCGCTTTTCATCATCCAACCAAGCTTTGCCAATGTGGGTCTCACCGCGCTTTTCCCGCTGGTCACAGCCGTCACCTTCGCCATCTACCTCGTCCTCACCCGCCAGATGGCCACGCGCATGCACCCCATCACCATGCAGGTCTATACCGGGTTCGCCGCCCTGATATTGGCACTGCCGATCCTCTGGGCTTTTGACGGGTCCGGCTTTCACCCCCTCGATCCCATCTGGCCTGGCCCGGACACGCTGATCCTCCTGCTGGCCTTGGGCGTGGTGGCCACGATCAGCCACGTTATGATCAGCTTTTCGCTCTCCATGGCACCGGCATCCCTGGTGGCACCGGTGCAATACCTCGAAATTGTCAGCGCCACCGCGCTTGGGTTTTTCATCTTCGGGGATCTGCCCGGTCCCTATACCTATCTTGGCGTGGCGCTGATCGTGGGTGCGGGCCTCTACGTGGTCGCTGGCGAAACCCGCCCCTGGCCAAGGCGGGTGCCCGGTCGATAAATTTGGGCCAATCCGGCTTCTTTTGGGCCATAGTTACTCAAGCCCGTCACCAATGGGACGACGTTTGACCAAGCGCTCCCACCACGGCCGTAAACACTGCCTTCGGCAACATCAGCAGCATCTTGGGTGCCGTAACGGCAATTTCAATCGGGCCGATCGCGGCGTTTGACGTGCCCACCTGGCCGTCCGGTGCGAAGTGAAGCCCGGCAATGGGCCACTTCAACCCGTCAGAAACGCCTTCAACCGCCCCCATCGGAAAAAGCGACACAGGCGCGTCATCCGCCATATCAAGGCGAAAAGAAGGCGGACATAAGAACACGACCTCATGCGCGCCCAGAAGGATGCAGCGCTGTTTAGGGAACCGGACAAGCGTGTTCATCGCAGCCATCTGGTGATCCAAACGCGCGCCCAGAAACCCCACGCCGATCACCAAAGGCGCAGAAATACCCCCCAGCGCCTTGTCAAAATCCGTGCTGTTCTGATCCGGATCATGATGCAGCGCCGCGTTCGGCAGGGCCGCGCGCGCCTTATCTGTAAGGCTGTCAAAGTCTCCAATGACTGCCTCAGGGGTCTGACCCAGCGCCAGTGCCCGATCCGCGCCTCCATCGGCGGCAACCAGACTTGGTGCAGCCGCCATTGCAATATTCAGGTCGTCGGCCTGCACTTCACCCCCGCCGATCAGGGTAACGGGACAATCCTTTGCAATTCTCAACTTTTTCCTTGCCCCAATTGTCGTGATTTTAAGAATAGGAACACATTCTGACCATCAAATGATACGGTAAAATTCCCAGAATCGGGCGGCTTTGGTCCTTTCCATCGTGGTAAACACATCATTGCACAGGCATAAATGCGAGCAAGCAAATGGTTAGTAATAGTAAAATCCTGACGGTCTCATACGGGACTTTTTCGTGTACTTTGGAAGGGTTCGACGACAGTTTCGACACGATGAAGGCAATTGCGGAATACTTCCGCGATCTGGCCTCAGACGATCGTTATTTTGGCGCGGAACCGCCCACACCCGATGCAGACATGCTCGCACGCATCGCGGAAAGGGAAATCGCCCGCCGCGTGGAAGCCCATGAAGATGCCGGCAAGATCCATCTTCGTGCAGATGCGCTTGCGGCTCCTGCCATCGAAGAGGCAGAACCCACCCCTGCCGTAGACCAGACGCCGGTTGACGCCAAAGTCCCGCCTGGTGACGATGCAACGGCTGAGGAAGAAATCGCTTTTAGAAAAGAAGCTCCTGCTGACACGGTCGAGGCGCTCGTCGTGGAAGACGAAGGTGACCGAGAAGATCCGGCCGAAACGGATTTGAACGCCGATGACGCAGTTGCAGCTTCCATAGAAAGCGCGATGGCGGAAGATGCTGCCGCAACTGCCCAAGGAGACACGACGCAAGAGCCTGCATTCGACCTGGATGTGAATGGTGATCTGGACGCCACCGCCCAAGCGGAGGCAGCGGACCCTGCAGAGGTTGAAGACCCTGCCCCCACAGAACGCGTCGTAGAAGGGTCTCAAGAGGAGCACACTGATGATGAGGACGACAGCGTCGCTGCAAGACTGCGCCGGATCCGATCTGTTGTAGCCAGTGGATCTTCAGACTTTGAAACCGACGCCTTTTCCGAAGACGAACATGCGCAGGATTTCCTGAACGACACCGTCTCTGATCTTGATGCAGCCCTAATGGCCGATGCACCAGACGCCGACGAAATGCCAGAACGCGTTGTGTCCGACATTCCGGAGGACGGTGCACATGATGACACGCTTGACACTGTCGACGAAGATCTGGGCATGTCGCGAGACGACAGCTTTGAAGAAGACGGCTTTGACGAAGATGTCGAAGATCTGGCCGAGGATACGCTGTCACAGCTTTTGGCGGATGCGATCCCTGGTGACGCACCCAAAGCGGACAAAGACAGCGACGCAGAGGATTTGACCGCCGAACCGGAAGGTGCCGATCCGGTTGAAGAGCTTGAGGTTATCCAGACACGCCCCCTGCGCGCCCGCGTCATCAAGATGAAGCGCAGTGATTTCGAAGCCGCGGTCGCCGATGGCTCGCTGGAAGAAACGTTCGATGTCCTAGAAGAGCATGAGGACGATGGCGAACCTGCAGAATCCATCCTGAGCGCCGAGGACGAGGCCGACCTGCAAAGCGAGCTGGATGCCGTCACGGCAGAACTGGAAGCGGAAGCAGAGGGCAGCGAGACCGCCCCGGAAACCGCCGAAGACCTTCACGAAAACGCCTATGAAGATGAAATCTTCGACGACGAAGGCCTTGAAGACGACACCACCGATCATGACGCTGACCAAGACGAGGCGGACAGCACCGTCAAACCCAAAAGCAGAGTGCTGGACGCGGCAGATCGTCCGGTGTCCCGCTTGTTCAATGAGGCCCAAAGCCATCTGAGCACGCCCGAGGCGACGCGACGCAGAAACGCCATTCAGCACCTGCGCGCGGCGGTAGAAGCCAATCAGGCTGAAACCAAGGCGGGCAGTGCGTTGCGCACGGAAACCGACGAAGGCGCATACCGCTCTGACATCGCCGATGCCATGCGCGGCACGGACGCGGCCGATCAAAGCGACATGAAGTCGTCAGAGCCTCGCCTGCCCACACGCCCTCGCGCGCGCCGCCCTTCAGACCAACCTACAGAGCGCCCAGCGGGTCAGCGCCCGGCACCACTGCAACTGGTCGCAGAACAGCGTGTGGATCTGCCCCAGGATCCGGTTCGCCCGCGCCGTGTGTCTGCAGCGCAAATGGCGGAACCCGCGAACGTGGATTCAGACGCTGAAAGCTTCCGCGATTTCGCCGAAGATATCGGGGCCAAGGACCTCCCCGATCTGCTGGAGGCGGCGGCCGCTTATGTCTCAGACGTGGAAGGCATGCCACAGTTTTCCCGCCGCATGCTTATGGGCAAGCTGGACGAATGTTCCGGCGATGATTTCTCCCGTGAGGATCGGCTGAAAAGCTTTGGTCTGCTCCTACGCCATGGCAAATTGCAGAAGCTGAAAGGCGGGCAATTCACCGTGACAGATGAAACCGAGTACCGAAGAGAGGCCCGCAACGCAGGCTGAATGAACAAAGGGCGTCCAAAGCGGACGCCCTTACTTTTTACGAACAAACGCGAGGCAGCCCGCCAGGGCTGAAGAGCAACGCGTCACATCACATTTGTGATCGACGTCTCCAACATGTGCAGGAACGACCCTGCCGACGAACTGGCCGACAGTAGCAGATATCGGTCCTCACCCGTCCTGATGATCAGAACGCCCAGATGCTCCATCACTGTGCGGGCCGCGTCGCCCACTGCAAACGCATCCGGGTGCAGGTCAATCGGACACATCCGTTCAAGCACCGCAAGCACGCCCGGGCCATTGATTTCTAACCCCGTCCAGACATCCGTCTGATCAGTCAGATACATGGCCTTTTTGACGCGCTTGGCCACCACCTCTTCGGCATCCGGCGTCTCATGGGTGAAAATCGCGAAGGCCTGATCGGGCGCCAGCCGCACCAGACGAGTGGCACCCTTCTGGGTTTCAACCGATTTTCCCGGCTCTGGCAGATCGACACCATAGCCCGTTTTGACAGCCTTCATCGCGCGGGTATCCCCGCCCAAAGGCACGGCCATGTTCACAATCGCCAAATCACCCGGCGCGCGCAGGGTCACAGGCCCAAATGCTTCATGATAGCCCGCCAGCGGCGGCGCGGAGACCAGATTAAACTTAACCACGAAGCCGCTTCCCTTCTGGGTCAATGAAATGGGCGGACACGATCTCCACATCCATTTCCGTCTTATGCACCGGGCTGACCGCGCGGATCACTTCACCCATGCGGCGGTTGCCGGATTTCACGAACCCAAGCCCCACGGAATGCCCAAGATTGGGCGACCACGCCACGGATGTCATCCAGCCTTGATCATTGGCCATATTCGCCTCTTCCCCTTTGGTGATGAAATGCGACCCGGCAAGCAAACCCTTGCTGCGATCCACCGGTCGCAGGCCAACCAGCTTCACATCATCCTCACGAATAAGCTCTTCACGCTGCGACAGGACATTGCCGATGCATTCCTTCTTTTGGCTGACCATCTTACCAAGTCCGATGTTATGCGCCGTGGTCTGGCCGGTCAGCTCATTGGCCGTGCAATGACCCTTCTCAATGCGCATCACGCCCAGCGCCTCGGTCCCGTAAGGCACAACGCCCAGCGCTTTGCCCGCTTTCATCAGCCCTTCAATCATCGAATTGCCGAACCGGGCAGGCACCGCGATCTCAAAGGCCAATTCACCTGAGAATGAGATCCGGAAAAGCCGCGCAGGCGTGCCACCAAAGACGGTGACCTCGCCGCAGGCCATGAAGGGGAAGGCTTCATTGGACAGATCAAATTCCTTGTCCACAACCTTTCGCAGAAGCCTGCGTGACTTTGGCCCGGCCACGGCAAACTGCGCCCAGCCATCAGTGGTGGAAATCAGATGCACATCCAAGCCCGGCCACAGACATTGCCGTGCGAATTCCAACCGTCGATACACCAGCACGGCGTTGGCCGTCGTCGTGGTCATTACATAGTGATTGTCCGCCAGCCGCGCCGTAGTGCCATCGTCATAACAAATCCCATCTTCGCGCAGCATGAGGCCGTAGCGCACGCGCCCCACCTTCAGCGTCGAGAAGGTGTTAGAGTAAACCTTATCGAGGAAAGCCCCCGCATCCTTGCCCTTGATGTCAATCTTGCCCAGCGTCGTCACATCGCAAATGCCCACTGCCGTGCGCGTCGACAGAGCCTCCCGATCAACGCTGTCGCGCCAGCCCTTTTCACCCGGCTGCGTGTACCATTCCGCGCGCATCCAATTGCCGACATTGACGAAACTCGCGCCATTCTCCTCGGCCCATTTGTGGCTGGGCGTCAGGCGATAGGGGCGGAAATCCTTGCCCCGCGACCGCCCCCCGAACGCGCCGATAGGCACCGGTGTGTAAGGCGGGCGGAAGATGGTCGTGCCGGTCTCCTGAATGGGCTTGCCCGTCAGCTCCGACATGATCGCCAGCGCGGGGATATTCGCGGTCTTGCCCTGATCCGTGGCCATGCCCAGCGTGGTGTAGCGCTTCAGGTGTTCCACCGAACGGAACCCTTCCTGATAGGATTGTTTCACGTCCTTGACCGTCACATCGTTCTGCTGATCGAGCCACGCCCGGTTCTTGCTTTCCGCGACATGCCAGAACGCCGCGCCGTTGATGGCCTCATCAGATGCCTGCGGTACATCCGCCGCAACAGGATTAAAACCAAGGTCAGTGATCTGTGCATCGGCCACCGCCTGACCCTCCGCCAAGCTGGCCGCCAACGTCATCGACCCGTTCGCAGCGCCAGCCACAGCCATGCCAACCGGCAACACACCACCCGGCACGAACGCATTGATGTCTTCGCGCCATTCCGGCCGCCCGCGTTGATGGCAGGTCAGATGCACATTGGGGTTCCACCCCCCAGAGACGGCCACTGCATCCACCGGCAAGGTTATCCCGCCGGTCGTTTGCACGGCTTTCACACCCTTGCGGCCAATCGTGTTCACGATCGCCTGCCCACGCATATGGCGCACCCCAGGCAAAGCCATAGGCGCATCTGTATCTCGGCTGTCAATCACCGCCGCCACATCCATGCCCGCATCGTGCAAATCCGCCGCCGTCTGCCAACCATCATCATTATTGGTGAAAACCGCGATACTCTTGCCCGGCACGACGCCGAACCGATTGAGATAGGTCCGCACCGCACCCGCCATCATGATCCCCGGCCGATCATTATTGCCAAAGGCAATCGGCCGCTCGGTTGAGCCCGCCGCCAGCACCGCGCGCTTGGAATAGACGCGCCACAGGATTTGCCGGGGCTTGCCCGCGCTGCTGGCCAGATGATCGGTGCACCGCTCCAATGCGCCATAGATGCCGTGATCATAGGCTCCGTAAACGGTTGTGCGCGCCATCATCCGCACATTGTCCATCGACGCCAGCTCCGCGACGGTTTTCGCAGCCCATGTGCTGCCCGCCATACCGCCCACTTCCAGCACTTCGGAATTGAGCCGCCCACCAAGCAAGAAATCCTCATCTGCGAGGATCACCCTTGCACCCGCCCGCGCGGCCGAAAGCGCAGCCATCAAGCCCGAAGGCCCAGCGCCAATGACCAAAAGGTCGCAATGCAGGAACCCTTTGTCATAGCTGTCCGGATCGTGCTCCATCGACAGGCTTCCCAGACCGGCCGCCTTGCGAATGATCGGCTCATAGACCTTTTCCCAGAACGACTTGGGCCACATGAACGTCTTGTAATAGAAACCCGCCGTCAGGAAGGGAGAGGCGAAATCCGTCATCGCCATCAGATCGAAATTGAGCGACCCGCGATGGTTCTGGCTTTTGGCCTCAAGCCCGTCAAAGAGCTCAGTCACCGTGGCGCGGGTGTTTGGCTCCTTAGCCGCTCCGCTGCGAAGTTCAACCAACGCATTGGGCTCCTCTGACCCGGCCGTCAGGATGCCGCGCGGGCGGTGATATTTGAACGACCGGCCGACCAGCAACTGCCCATTGGCGAGCAATGCAGAGGCCAGCGTATCGCCCTGAAACCCGGTCATCTCTTTGCCGTTGAACGAAAACGTCAACCGTTCGCCGCGATTGATCAGCCCAGCGCCCACGCGGTTGTCCTGTCCGAAAACCGAAATCCGCTGCGTGCCCCGCTCATCATCCTCAAAGAACTTGAAGGCCTGTCCGATATGTTCCGCCTGCGTCATGTGCCGCGCCCCCGCGCTTTTGCCACATCGCGGGCCATGTCAACCTTGATGATCTCATGGCTCAATGTATCGCGTGTGACCACCAGCCAAGACCGGTCGCCTTGTTCGTGATACCAAAGCTCCTGATGTGCGCCCGCCGGGTTGTCGCGCAGATAACCATATTCGTGGAATTGCTCGGCGGCGTCTTCTGCCTGCCAATCAGGCCGGTCGATGAGGCAGGCATCACCCAGATAGATGAATTCGGCTGCGTCACGCGGGCCAAGGAGGGGGTGTTCAATGATCATAATCGCGTCTCTTCAGTGTAGGTTGGGCTGATTTCCCTGGCCTTTTTCATCGATGATATTGCCCCGCCGGAACCGGTCGAGGCGCATCTGGGTCGCGACCTCATGGGGTTCATCAGTGGCCAGCAAATGCGCGTAGCAGTAGCCCGACGCAGGCGTCGCCTTGAACCCGCCATAGCACCAGCCGCCATTGAAATAGAGCCCGTCGATATGGGTCTTGTCGATAAACGGCGAGCCATCCATCGACATATCCATCACCCCGCCCCAGGACCGCAGCAACCGCGCGCGCCCAATCATCGGCATGATCGCCATACCGCCTTCGCAAACATCCTCCACCACCGGCAAATTACCGCGCTGCGCATAGGTGTTGTACCCGTCAATATCGCCACCAAACACCAGCCCGCCTTTATCGGACTGGCTGACATAGAAATGCCCCGCGCCAAAGGTGATCACGCCCGGCAAAACCGGCTTCAGCCCCTCGGATACAAAGGCCTGCAACACATGGCTTTCAATCGGCAGGCGCATGCCCGCCATGGCCATCACGCGGCTGGAAGACCCGGCGACGCAAACGGCCACCTTCTTGGCCTTGATCGCCCCCCGCGTGGTCTGCACACCGGTGCAAACCCCATCTTTGATGTCGATCCCAGTGACCTCACAATTCTGGATGATATCAACGCCCTGCTGATCGGCCCCCCGGGCATAGCCCCAAACCACCGCATCATGGCGCGCCGTGCCCCCGCGCCTCTGATAAAGCCCGCCTTTGATGGGAAAGCGCGCATTGTCGAAATCAAGGAAAGGAAGCTCGCGACGCAATTGCGCGGCGTCAGCCAATTCCGCATCGGCACCGGCGAGGAACATGGCATTGGCGCGGCGCACGAAGGCGTCTCGCTGCCCGTCGCTATGAATCAGGTTCAGGATCGACCGCTGCGACACCATCGAGTTGTAATTGGTGTCCTGCTCCAACCCCTCCCACAGTTTCATGGAAAACTCATAGAACGGCTCATTTCCTGGCAGCATGTAATTCGAGCGGATGATCGTCGTATTCCGCCCGATATTGCCCCCGCCGAGCCACCCTTTCTCCACCACCGCCACATTGCGGATGCCGTATTTTTTCGACAGGTAATAGGCGGTCGAAAGACCATGCCCGCCGCCTCCGACAATGACGATGTCATAGGCCACTTTCGGGGCGGGTTCTCGCCATGCAGGCGACCAGCCCTTGTTGCCGGTCAAACCTTCCTTCAGGATGCGGAATGCGGAATATGTCATGAAGTCCTCGGGGTTGGGTGCACCAAAAATCGCAGAAGGCACGCTGCTAGACTTTCCCAAAACAGTCACGTAGATGCCGCTAATGGACAAATCGGCACAAATCGGCGGACAAAAGCGCCGGATCGGCATCCTGCCCATCGACGGGTTCGCCGCCATGTCCTTTGCCGCGTTGACCGAACCCATGCGCGCCGCCAACCTGCTGGCGCGGCGCGCGCTTTATGACACGGTGGTCTATTCCGTGACCGGCCATCCGGTGCAAAGCTCCGGTGCCATGCTGGTGATGCCCAAGGCTAGAGTGGGTGAGGAGGATCGGCTTGATTACCTCTTCGTCATCGCGGGCGGCGATCCGAGCGCTTTCAATGATGTGGGCGTTTCAGCGTGGCTCACGCGACTGGACCGGGCAGGCGTACCGCTCGGCGGTGTCTCTGGCGGACCGGTTATTTTGGCGCGCGCGGGCCTGATGCAGAAGCGGCGGATGACCGTGCATTGGGAACATGCCGCGGCACTTGCAGAAGTGTCTCCGCATCTGGTGATCGAGCGCTCGCTCTACGTGATTGATCGCGACCGGGTGACCTGCGCGGGCGGGTCAGCGCCCATGGATCTGATGCACGCGCTGATCACTCAGCACCACGGCGCGGAATTTGCGCGCCAGGTCAGCGATTGGTTCATGCACACGGACATCCGCCCCTCTGGTGGGCCGCAGCGCGGGGGGCTTCTGGATCGGGTCGGCAGCACTAATGCCGCGATCCTAGACGCGGTTTCGGCGATGGAGGCGCATGTTGCTGAACCCGTAACCTTGGAGAGGTTGGCCGCAACGGCCGGTGTGTCGCCCCGGCAGCTCAACAGGCTTTTCACCGAGAAACTGGGACGGCCGACGATGCGCTATTACCGTGAGCTTCGCCTCGACAAGGCACAAAGCCTGCTACGCAATTCGCCGCTCAGCCTGACGGAAATTGCGCTGGCCACGGGGTTTGCCAACTCATCACACTTTTCCCGCGCTTATGCGACAAGGTTCGGGCATCCACCGTCATCCTATCGCTAACACCAAGAGGTCCCCATGCACATTCTGGTTCTGCAACATGCAAGTGTCGAACATCCCGGCGTCTTCCGCGAATTCCTAAAGCGCGATGGGCATACCTGGGACGCCATTGAGCTCGATGATGGGGAAAGCCTGCCGGGTCTTGATGGCTACGAAGCGCTTTGGGTTTTGGGCGGGCCGATGGATGTGTGGCAGGAGGATCAGCATCCTTGGCTTCGCGCGGAAAAGGCGATTATTCGCGAGGCCGTGCTGGATCGGGAGATGCCGTATCTCGGGCTCTGCCTCGGGCATCAATTGCTGGCGGAGGCTTTGGGCGGGAAGGTCGGGCCGTCCAAGATACCTGAGATCGGGGTGCTGGAGGTCCACGTCACCGAACAGGAACCGTTGTTTGCCGGGATGCCCGAGACGCTTGAATGTCTGCAATGGCACTCAGCGGAGGTGACGGACATGCCCGCGGGCGCGCGCGTGCTTGCCGCGTCACCTGCCTGTGCGGTGCAAGCGATGGCTTGGAAGACCCATGCGTTTGCGCTGCAATTTCACATGGAGGTAGAGGGCGACACCGTGGCCAACTGGGCCGAGATCCCGGAATATGCCCACGCGCTTGAGCGTGCGATGGGAGAGGGGGCAGTCGGGCTATTGGAAGCGGACTGTGCCAAGCGGATGGAGACATTCAACGCCATGGCGGAACAGCTTTACGGCAATTGGATCAAGGCAACGTTGCGCTAGGTGGCGCGGGCCGGATTATAAGTATTTATGGCAAGATGAAACAGGGGGCCGCGCGTCAGTGGTTAACCTTGCGCCCACTCCTCTGATTGCATTTCGCGAAGGCGGCTGGCGGTGCGTTCGAACTCGAAACTGCCGCGGCCGGTTTCATAAAGCGCTTCGGGTTCGGCGGCGGCGGAGCAGATGAGCCGCACGCGGGCCTCATAGAGCGCGTCGATCAGAGTGACGAAGCGTTTCGCCTCATTGAAGTTGGTGACGCTGAGCTGAGGGATGTCATCGAGGACCAGCACGCGGGCGGCTTTGGACAGGGCAAGGTAATCGGCAGGGCCCAAAGGCTGACCGCAAAGATCATGGAAAGACGCGCGCGCGACGCCGTTGTGATAGGCTGGGATCAGCACTTCGCGTTTGTTCACGATGAGAGTGTGAGGGGCGTCTTCGCCATCCGACATATCGTGCCAGATCGCATCCATCTGGACCCTCGCTGCAGCATCATTGGGGGTAAAGTAACTTTGAGCCCCGGCAAGGCGGTTTTGGCGATAATCTGTCTCGCTCACCATTTCATGGACGACCATCTGGTCCTTCAGAAGTTGAATGAAAGGCAAGAACAGCGCACGGTTGAGCCCGTCTTTGTAAAGGTCATCGGGAATGCGATTTGAGGTGGTGACAACCACGACACCGGCGGCAAAGAGCGCCTCAAAGAGCCGCCCCACGATCATGGCATCGGTGATGTCGGTGATCTGCATTTCGTCAAAAGCCAGCAAGCGCACACTGTCGGCCACTTCCTTAGCAACCGGGGCCAGCGCATCCACCTCACCCTGTCCACGCGCGACGTGCATACCGGCGTGCATGTCCTGCATGAAGGAGTGGAAATGGACCCGACGATTGGGTACCGTGATCGTTTCCACGAACATGTCCATTAGCATGGATTTCCCACGCCCGACGCCACCCCAAAGATAGAGGCCCTTGGGCGCCACAGGCTCCGCGCTTTTGCGAAACCATCCGGATTTGACAGGCTGGATAAGGCCCTTGGCGATGCGGTCAAATTCCGGCAGGACGGCCTCTTGTGCCGCATCACGGGCAAGCGTGCCGGTCGACACCAGTTCCGTATATCTATCACTCGGCAAGATCATCCGCCCGCCATAGCCTGAGTTGTGCCGGGAGGAAAGCGCTGGGACACCTAAGCCAAGCTTAAGTGAAGGATCACAAAATCCTGTTTGACGGGCGTTTGCACGCGGTTAGGCTGTTAGTCGATCTCAAGGAACACGTCTTGCAAAAAACCCAGTCCATCTTCACGCCAGTCCTGATCGCTGGATGCGTGATCCTGATCGTGTCTTTCGGCATTCGGTCCACCTTTGGCCTGTTCCAAATCCCCATCGCGGAGGAATTCGGGTGGCTGCGGGTCGAGTTTTCCATGGCGATTGCCATTCAAAACCTCGCCTGGGGCATCGGGCAACCGATCTTCGGTGCGGTTGCCGAAAAGATCGGGGACAGAAAAGCGATCGTCATGGGTGCGCTGCTTTATGCGCTCGGTCTTGTGCTGTCGTCCTATGCGGTCACGCCAGGTGCGCATCAGGCGCTTTCCATTCTGGTGGGATTCGGGATTGCGGGCACCGGGTTTGGCGTGATCCTCGCCATCGTTGGACGGGCAAGTTCAGACGAAAACCGGTCCATGAGCCTCGCCATTGCGTCGGCCTCAGGCTCTGGCGGGCAGATCTTTGGCCCGCCCATTGCCGAGGCGCTCTTGGCTGCGATGCCATGGCAATCAGTGTTTTTGATCTTTGCCATGTCGATCCTGGCCGTGCTGTTCCTGATGCCCTTCATGCGCTCGCCCGCACCGGCAACTGCGGCGGAATTGGAAGAAAGCATGGGCGCGGTCCTGACGAAGGCGTTTCGCGATCCATCCTACACACTGATCTTTCTGGGCTTCTTTTCATGCGGCTACCAGGTGGCTTTCATCACCGCGCATTTCCCGGCCTTCGTGACGGAAGTGTGTGGGCCGATTGCCCCGGGCGGGTTCCTGGACGGGATCGGCATTTCCACCACCTCGGCGTTGGGCGCGCTGTCCATCGCACTCATTGGGTTTGCCAATATTGGCGGCACACTCTACGCGGGCTATCTGGGCAAACGCTACTCCAAGAAATACCTGCTGGCGGCGATCTATACCGGGCGCACCCTGGTGGCCGGGGTTTTCATTCTGCTGCCGATGACGCCCACGACGGTGATCGTCTTTGCGGTCACCATGGGCGCGCTTTGGCTGGCGACGATCCCGCTTACGTCGGGCCTGATCGCGCATATCTACGGGTTGCGGTACATGGGAACGCTCTATGGGATCGTGTTCCTCAGCCACCAGATCGGCAGTTTCCTCGGTGTCTGGTTGGGCGGGCGGCTTTACGATCTTTATGGCAGCTACACCGCCGTCTGGTGGATCGGCGTGGCGATTGGCGCGTTTTCGGCGCTGATCCACCTGCCCATTCGCGAACGGCCTTTGACGGCAGAGGCGGCTTAACCTGCCACCTGCGTGTCCAAGCCTTCCTCGGACAGCCCTTCAAGGCGCGGCATGAGTCCAAGCAGTTCTTGCGTGTAAGTGTGCTGCGGGTCCGCAAAAAGCGCCTCGGTCTCCTGCACCTCCACCAATTGGCCTTGTTTCATCACGCCGACGCGGTTGCACATCTGGCGCACCACCGGCAAGTCGTGGGAGATGAAGAGCATGGTGAGACCTAGATGCTCTTGCAGGTCTTTGAGGATGTTGAGGATCTGCGCCTGGATCGACACATCAAGCGCCGACGTGGGTTCATCACAAATGAGGAACCTAGGCTGGGTCGCCAGCGCGCGGGCGATGGAAATGCGTTGACGTTGACCGCCGGAGAATTCATGGGGGAATTTGGTGGCCGCGTCAGAGGCAAGCCCTACGCGGTCAAGCAATTCGCTCACACGGGGCGCCACTTCACCGGATGGCAGCAGGTTGTGATGGCGCAGGGGTTCGGCGACGATATCGCCCACCTTCATCCGCGGGTTGAGCGATGAAAACGGATCCTGAAAGATCATCTGGATCTGGCGGCGATAGCGGTCAAGGCCTGCGGCATCCATCTTGGTGATGTCTTCGCCATCGAACCAGATCGACCCGCCATCGACGTTGTAAAGCGTGCCGATCATTCTGGCGACAGTGGACTTGCCCGACCCACTTTCACCGACGAGGCCAAATACCTCCCCATCCTTGATATCGATGGACAGCTCATCGACGGCCGTAAAGTACTCGCGCCGTGACGGGATGAGGGAAGGTTTTTCGAGGAACTTCTTGGTCACGCCCTTCACTTCAAGAAGCGTGCCCTCTTTCGACGGCGCAGGCTTGGCCCAGGATCGCGCCAGATCGGCGATCTTGAATTCGGTCACCCGCCCGCCATAGCCAATGAGCGGAAAACGCTTCAGCTTCAGGGTCGGGCGCGGAACAGCGGCGATCAGAGAGCGCGTGTACTCATGAGTTGGTGTGCCGAGGATCTTGTCCGTTGGCCCGCTTTCCACCACGCGGCCGTTGTACATGACGGTGACCTGATCGGTGGTGTCGGCGATAACGCCCATGTCGTGGGTGATCAGGATCACGCCCACCTGCCGCTCATCCGCCAATTCTTTGATCAAGTCGAGCACCTGCGCCTGAACGGATACGTCGAGCGCCGTCGTCGGTTCGTCCGCCACAATCACCGAAGGCTCGGAACATAGCGCCAGCGCGATCACCACCCGCTGCCGCATACCGCCGGAGAACTGATGCGGGTATTGATCGAACCGCACGGATGGGTTCGGGATTGCCACGCGATCCAGCAATGCGATGGCACGGTCTTTGGCGTCCGCCGTCGATAAGCCCAGATGCAGCTGAATCGTCTCCACCAACTGTTCGCCCACTGTGAACAGCGGATTGAGCGAGGTCAGGGGATCCTGAAAGATCATCCCGATCTCTTTGCCCCGGATGCGGCGTTTTTCTTCATCGCTTAACTGATCAATGCGCCGGCCGTTCAGATGCACCTCACCGGTGTGAATGCGCGCGGGCGGGTCCATAAGGCCGATGACCGCATTGCCAGTCATGGATTTGCCCGCACCGCTTTCGCCCACCACGCCACGGATCTCGCCGGGGCGGATATCGTAGCTGACCTCCTCCACAGGGCGGAAGATGCCGCGCCGCGTGGGGATTTCGACGGTCAGGTTTCGGATAGAAAGAACGGCTTCAGTCATGCGGGCGCGCACCTTTTGCATCAACCCATTCGTTATTTTCGATTGCCGCTCAATTTACAAGGCGCTGCGCCCACGCATTCTTCAAAAGAATGCGGCCGAAGTCTTTCAAAGACTTCGCTCACACCACACGGATCACATCCTTGTCGATGGCCAGCATGTAACCGCGCCGCGCGATGTTCTTGACCAGCAACTCCGATATCATCTGGTTGCCTAGCGTGTCGCGCAGCCGTTTGATCCGCGTGGCCCCCGCCGCCTCTTCGCAGGCTTCCTTGGATCGGCCTGAAATGACCGCCTCAATCTCCGCCCCCGTCAGTACTTCGTCATCCATGCGCGCCTCTGCCAGAACCGCCAGCGTCTCCATCGCCGCATCGGTCAATTTGAAGCCCATATCGTTGAGGTAAACCGTCTTTTCATCCCGACTGATCAAAAGCGAACTGACCTGAATACCCGACCGTTCAATCTGCGCCATGCGGCGGTTGAGGACCACGAGCATGGTCAGGAAGACAAGCGAGGCGATCAAAAGTGCGGTTGCAAAGACGAGCAGCACGAAAATCGCAATGCGGTAGCTGACAAGCGTTTCTGAGAACGCCGTGCCGGACAGGGCCAAGATCTCAAGCAGCTTGATCTCCGCATCTGAAGTCAGCGCATCATTTTCAATGAAAATCCGCTCAACCCGCATGTTGAATGCATTGGCATCAGGCAGTTTGAGGAACAGAAAAATCGCAGTTATGGTCAGGATCGCGACAATCCCCACCACGCCGAGGATCACCACACGGCTACCGGATTTTCGGGCATCTGCGGCGCTTCTTTCAATCACAAGTCCCGCCCCCCTTTCACCTTCATTCACCCACTAATCGACAAAACTTTCAGCAAGGTCAGCCCCTGCTGCGCCAATTGCGCACGCAGCTGACGTTGCACCGTACCACGATCACACGGGCCTGGAACGGTCGTCACATTATGGAACAAAGTCAGCGGATTATCGCGCTTGGCCTTGTATTCAACCGTGCAGGCTGCATGCGCCGCGCTGGCCATAAAGGTCAGCATAACCACAAGGGTCAGTATGGGGGATCGTCTTTTCATGGGCCCAAGATGCGTCGAGTGATCGCGCTATTCAATATCCCATTGCTGCAAAGGCGTCTGGTTACCTTGTTATCGGATAACACTGTGCCGTTATTGCCTGTCACGACAAGATGGTCCAAGTCACTGAGCATCACCCGACGGCACGCTGCTTGTCACACAGTTCCGGCCCCTTTATGGCGCCCAACCCCGAAAGGACACGATCATGTTGTTCAAAGGTCTCACAACCTCCATGGCCGCCATTGCCATCGCTTTCGCCGGCCTCTCTGCCAGCCCGGCGCGCGCCGACAATGACACCGCCAAAATCATCGCAGGCGTCGCAGCATTGGCGATCATCGGCGCGGCAATCTCTGAAAACCGCAAGGACCGCCGCCAGGTGTCGCGGTACTACAACCGTCCAGCATACAACCCCTATTACACGCATCACCACCAACGCAAAGCCTATCGCAAACACTACTACCGGCACCATTACGGGCACGGGCATGGTCACCGCCACCACAAGTACAACCACTATGGGAATGGCTACTACCGCCGCTGATCGCGGCATATCTATTGAGCAGTCAAAAAGGAGGGGCAGGTCTCTTCCTTTTTGCTTTTCGGGTTCGTTCGTGGTTTGACGCCAACATGGATAGGCCCGATTTTACATTGGAACATGCGGCAGGTGCGCGGGGTTTCGCCCGCATCGCCGGAATTGATGAGGTGGGGCGCGGGCCACTGGCAGGCCCGGTCACGGCGGCAGCAGTCATTTTGGATCCTACGCGCATCCCCGCGGGGCTCAACGACTCCAAGAAATTGACGGCGCGGAAGCGTGCGGCGCTTCATGACCAAATCATGGAGGCGGCGGAGGTTTCCGTCGCCCATGCAAGTGTCGAGGAAATTGAGGATATCAATATCCTGCGCGCCGCACATCTCGCCATGACCCGTGCCATCCGCGGCCTGCCCCGCCCGCCCGACTACGCGCTGATCGACGGCAACATGATCCCAAAGAATTTGACCGTTCCAGCCAAGGCTGTGATCAAGGGCGATGCTCGGTCTGCTTCAATCGCGGCAGCCTCAATTGTGGCAAAAGTCACGCGCGACCGCATCATGATGGATTTGGCGCAACAGTATCCTGGCTACGGCTGGGACACCAATGTCGGATATGGATCGAAAAAGCACATCGACGCGCTGGCAAATCTGGGCGTAACCCCACACCATAGACGATACTTTAAGCCCGTCCACAACATCTTGTATCAAGAAAAATCTGTAAGCCGCTGATTCAAAAAAGAATTTGACGGCAAATTCGCTTTGAATCATGCTTGGCACAACTTCCAAGAGCGCATGAAGCGCCGGGGTGAGAGCCCCAGGGACAGAGGCAGACTTGATGACAAAGATCAAAGCAGAGGGCGCGAAAGCGCTTCCTCTCAACCAGATTATCGCAGGAGATTGCATTGAGGTGATGCAGTCTTTGCCCGAACGCTCTGTCGATCTGGTTTTCGCGGACCCGCCTTACAATCTGCAACTGCGCGGGGATCTGCACCGCCCGGATAACAGCCAAGTGGATGCGGTCGATGATGCCTGGGATCAATTCGCGTCCTTTGAAGCCTATGATCGCTTCACGCAGGCCTGGCTGGCCGCAGCGCGGCGCCTGTTGAAACCCAATGGTGCGATTTGGGTGATAGGTTCCTATCACAACATCTTCCGCGTTGGGGCGGTGCTTCAAAACGAGGGGTTCTGGATCCTCAATGATGTGATCTGGCGTAAATCGAACCCTATGCCCAATTTCCGAGGCAAACGCCTGACCAATGCCCATGAAACGATTATTTGGGCCAGTAAGGAAGAAGGCGCGAAGTACACTTTCAACTATGAAGCGCTTAAAGCGCTCAACGAAGGCATTCAGATGCGCTCTGACTGGGTTTTGCCTCTATGCACGGGCCATGAACGGCTCAAGGATGAAAACGGCGAAAAGGCCCATCCGACCCAAAAACCCGAAAGCCTCCTGCACCGGATCATCCTTGGGACAAGCAAGCCCGGCGATGTGGTGCTCGATCCATTCTTTGGCACGGGCACCACGGGTGCCGTGGCCAAGATGCTAGGCCGCGACTACATCGGGATTGAGCGCGAAGAAAGCTATCGCACGGTGGCAGAAAAACGCCTCGCGAAAGTCCGCAAATTCGACAGCGAAGCACTTGAGGTCACGGCCTCCAAACGCGCTGCACCGCGCGTGCCTTTCGGTCAGTTGATCGAACGCGGCATGCTGCGCCCGGGCGAAGAGCTTTATTCAATCAATGACCGTCACAAGGCCAAAGTGCGCGCCGATGGTACGCTGGCTGGCCATGACGTAACCGGGTCGATTCACCAGGTCGGCGCGGCGCTGGAAGGCGCGCCAAGCTGCAACGGCTGGACCTACTGGTGCATCAAGAAAGACGGCAAACGTGTGCCTATTGACTATTTCCGCCAGCAGATCCGCGCAGAGATGGGCCGTGCAAACTGAACATGAATTACCGCCGGTGCCTGTGACCTGACAGTGCACCAACTACAAAACCCCGGCATCGCGCCGGGGTCTTTTTTGCAACCGGACAACTGCGTGGCTTTCCGCGGCAATTTCGTGTCCTATCGGCCAGCGTCTCAGCAAAAGGCAGGCCTATGATAAATTACCTCGCCATCACCGGGTTTCTTCTGGTCTTTTGCATGATCGCCAAACGGTTGGAGAGGACCATCCTGACCGCGCCCATGCTGTTTCTGGGTTTCGGGGCAGTGGTGGCGCAATTTGGCATGCTGCCCTTTGAGGATGCAGAGGCTATGTTGCACCTCGTGGCCGAGGTGGCGTTGATCATCCTGCTGTTTCTCGATGCTGCACAGATCGATCAGAACGCGCTTTTGAAACACAGCGTCTGGCCTGCGCGGATGCTCTTCATAGGGTTGCCCCTTGCCTTTGTGATTGGCACGGGCGCGGCATGGTTGGCTCTGCCCGGTTGGCCCTTGGCCGCTGTTGCGCTCGTTGCCGCGATCATGGTGCCCACGGATGCCGCCCTGGGTCAGCCTGTGGTCACCAATAAGGATGTGCCCGAACGCCCCCGCCGTGCTTTGACGGTGGAAAGCGGGCTCAATGATGGGCTTGCGCTGCCGCTGGTGTTGCTGATGGCCTATATCGCAGCGCCCGCAGCCATGGCCCCGCCAGAGGGGTGGCTGATCTTCGGGTTGAAACAGATCACGCTGGGGCCTCTGGTGGGTATTGCGATGGGGGCGCTGGGTGGGGTCATGCTGCTTTGGGCCAAACGCCACGGGACCACGGCTGACGTCTATGAAGGGGTCGGGGCACTGGGTCTTGCCGCCTCTGCCTATCTGGCGGCGACGACAGTAGGCGGCAACGGCTTTATCGCCGCCTTCGCAGCCGGTTTGGGCTTTGGGGCCATCGTGAAGGATCAATGCACGTTCGTCTTCGAGTTCACCGAAAGCGAAGGCCAGCTTCTGTCCTGGGCCGCCTTCTTTCTTCTGGGCTGCGCCCTTGTGCCCGAGGCCGTCGGCCACCTGACACCATCCGTCTTGGCCCTTATTCTCGTGAGCCTCTTTATCGTCCGTCCCTTGGCCATCTGGCTCTCCCTGATAGGCACTGATGCCAACACCCCAACGCGGCTTTTTTTCGGCTGGTTCGGTCCGCGCGGTTTGGCCACGGCCTTGTTTGCCCTTCTGGCCGTTGAGGAACTGGATCATGAGGTGGGGGAACAGGTTCTGTACTGTGCGGTCAACACCGTCTGGATCAGTGCACTTTTGCATGGTGTGACCGCCGCACCGGGCGCAAGGGTCTACGCCCGGATCATTGGCAAGCAGGGCCGCGCATGATGTTTCGTGTCGCGTTCCAATCTCGCCTCCCTTAAAGTCGGCGTATGAAGGAATTGCGCGACCTGCTGGTGATCACCGACCTCGACGGCACGCTACTGGATCACGCCACCTATTCCTGGGCAGCCGCCGCCCCGGCGCTGGATCTGCTGCGAAGCTCAGGCGCGGGCCTGATCCTCGCCAGTTCCAAAACCGCCGCAGAGATTGAGCCACTGCGCGCCGAGATCGGATTTCCCGCTTGGCCAAGCATTGTCGAAAACGGCAGCGGCCTTCTGGGTGCTGACGCGGACAGCTATGATGACCTCAGACGCGTGATTAAGAACCTGCCCCAAGGCTTCCACGGCTTCGGTGACATGGATGCACAAGAGGTCTCATCACGGACTGGTCTGTCTTTGGACGCGGCTGAGCGCGCCAAAACGCGGCAGTATAGCGAACCGGGCCTTTGGACAGGCGCGTCTGACGAACTGCCCCGTTTCATTGAGGCGGCAATCAATGCGGGCCTCACCGCCCAACAGGGTGGTCGCTTCCTCACACTGTCCTTCGGGGGCACCAAAGCCGACAGGGCCCTGGAACTGATCAAACACTATGCCCCGACCCACACCATCATCCTGGGTGATGCGCCCAATGACATGGGAATGCTGGACCTTGCCGACAGTGGGGTGATCGTTGCCAACCCGGCCACCGGCGACATGCCGCGCCTGCCCGGCGAAGACACTGGCCGCATCCGTCGGACCGAAAAGCCGGGGCCCAAGGGCTGGTCAGAGGCGGTACTCGACATAATTCAACACCTTGAAGACAGGGAAAACCAACGCGCCAATGGCTGACTTTCACCAAAACGGCAACATCGCGACGCTGCACAATCTGCGCACGCGGGGACTCGACGATCTGACCTATGAGCTTGTCGCATTTTCCGAGACCCGCAAGATCACACTTGTACTACCTTGCCTCTTTTCCGAGCTGGAAGGCCCGGCGCTCGGCCGCATTGTAGATGAATTGGCGCAGGTACCTTACCTCCACCGCGTCATCATCGGCCTCGATCAGGCGGATGAAGCGCAGTATCGCATCGCCAAAGACTTCTTCGCCCGCCTGCCCCAACAGCATGTCGTGTTGTGGAATGACAGCCCCCGGATGAAAGCCTTGGGCGGCAGGTTGGACCAGATCGGACTCGCTCCGATGGAGCCCGGCAAAGGTAAGAATGTCTGGACTTGCATAGGGTATCTCATCGCCTGCGCTGACAGCGCGGTGATGGCACTACATGATTGCGACATCCTGAACTACGACCGGGAGATGCTGGCGCGCCTCGTCTACCCTGTGGCCAATCCTGGTTTCGGGTATCAAATGGCCAAAGGTTATTACCCCCGCGTGGATGACAAGAAACTCAATGGCCGGGTGACACGCCTTCTCGTCAGCCCGCTTCTGATTGCGCTGAAAAAGGTCGTGGGCGACCGCGACTACCTCGATTATCTGCGCAGCTTCCGTTACCCGCTGTCGGGTGAGTTTGCGATGCGCATGATGACCCTGCCCGATCTGCGCATCCCCTCCGATTGGGGGCTGGAAATCGGCGTCCTGTCAGAGGCTTGGCGCAACCTTGCCCCGCAATCTGTCTGTCAGGTCGAGATCGCGGATGCCTATGACCACAAACATCAGGTCCTGTCGCCGGATGATGCGTCCAAAGGACTCAGCCGCATGTCCACCGACATCTGCAAGGCCATCTTCCGCAAACTGGCCTCAGACGGCACGATCTTCACGCCCAACCTTTTCCGATCCTTGAAAGCCACCTATTACCGTGCCGCGCTGGACCTGCTGGACAGCTACTACAACGACGCGCGCATGAACGGCCTCACGGTTGACCGCCATCAGGAAGAAAAATCCGTCGAGCTTTTCGCCGACAACATCATCCGCGCCGGTCAGCTTTTCCTCGAAAACCCCAATGAGACCCCTTTCATCGCCACCTGGAACCGGGTCCACGCCGCCGACCCTGATTTCCTGATGGATTTCAAAAAGGCTGCCGCCGAGGATGAGGCAGAGTTTTGACCCACGCAGTCTTTGAAAGAATGCCTCCGACGTCTTTCAAAGATTTCGCGCCCCGCAGAACCTGTTGGTGATCAACCGACACTCATAAGGCGAAAACGGTATCTCAGGTCCCGTCAACAAAACCTGTTCGTCTGATAACAGATCCTGCCAGGCATCATCCATGATCAGGTTGATCTCTGACGGGCTCACCAGCACGGTGTCATCGCTGACATTGTGAATGGCAAAGATTGACTGATTGCGATCCAGGCTTTGGCGCCAAACCCCAAAGAGCCGCTCATCCAGGCGCAACGTGAATTGCGTGGCATTGGGGTGAAACGCAGGCTGTTTGCTGCGGATTTTGAAACGTTCGGTCAACCCCGTCATCACCTGCGTCTGATCGGTGGAGGGGTCCGCCAAGCGCTCCAACAAATCGGGGTAATGCCACCGATGCCGATTGATCGCCCGGTTCATGCCGCGCCGTTCCACAGCGTCATGATCGGCAGGCGTGGCCAACAGCGAGTGAATATAGATCGCAGGGATACCTTCCAACGACATGGGGATCGTCTGCGAACATAAGAAGCGCTCAAGGTGATGATCATCAACCCCCTTAAAGGTCCGCCGCATCACGTCAAACAGCGAACAGTTGAGCTCATAAGCGCTTTCTGTCCCATCGGGCAGCGCGCGCATGGACACCAGCGCACCAGCCTTCCGCGCCGTTTCAATCATCTGGTCGCGCGCATCAGGCGGCAGCACCCCCTCCGCCGGGCGCATGCCGACGCCGTCATGGCTGGCGGTGAAATTGAGAAAAGCACAGCCCAGCTGCGCGGGCGGCATGCTGGCTTGCCAGTCATTCAGATACCGCGCGGTACCCGATTGCATCGCGTGCAGGATCAGAGGCGGCAGCGGGAAGTTGTACACCGCATGGGCCTCATTACGATTGCCAAAATAGCTGAGGTTTTCCGAACGCGGCACATTTGTCTCAGTAAGCAAAACAACCGTTTCAGACGTATAATCGACCAGAAGGCGCAAAAGCTGCACGATCGCATGGGTCTGCGGCAGATGAATGCTGGATGTGCCGGGCTCTTTCCAGATGAACGCCACCGCGTCCAGCCGCAATATCCGAACCCCCTTGTCGATATGCATCCGGATGATGCGCAGCATCTCCAGCAACACTGCGGGGTTCTCAAAATTCAGATCAATCTGATCGTGGCTGAACGTGCACCAGACATGCCGCTCCCCATTCCGCGTCTCGACCTTTTGCAGAAGCGGCGTGGTCCGGGGCCGCACGACTTCAGAGAGGTCATCGTCGGGACTCGCTTCATAGAAAAACCGATCATGGGGCGCGCGGCCCTGGCGGTAATCATTGAACCATTTGCCTTGGCTGGACACGTGGTTCAGCACCAGATCCGACATCAGGTGAAACCGGTCAGCAATCCGCGCGATATCGCTCCATTCTCCGAGCTGAGGATTGACGGCCTCATAATCCGTTACCGCGAACCCATCATCAGAACTGAACGGGAAGAAGGGCAGAATATGCACCCCGCTCACCGCACCTTCCACGTGTCGGGCCAAAAAATCCTGCAACAGATCAAGCGGCTTGTGCTGCCCATCCAGCAGAGTATCCCCATAGGTGATCAAAACCGCGTCCCGCTCCGACCAAAGCCGGTTGCCCGGCGCGCGCGGGCGTTTGCGGGGGGAGGTGCCCCCAGGCCAGAAAACTCCGAACACAGATCGCGCAAGTTCACCAATATTCTCATCGGCGTAGATCTTGCCCAACAGCTCTGTCAGACGCGCTTTGAGAAGACGATTGGCAGGCTCCATAGTTCAAGGCTCCAATCGGACGGCTCTGGTCTCGCCGTAATATGATGAATCTGGACGTGACATACTAAACGGCTCGATAAACCAAAGCAACCTCGGGTTCCATCCAAGACACACCACTTGCAAAGTCGGCTGGATGCTCGAACCCGCAAACCATCTCGCTTCGCCTGATTTTTCCGCAGTGCCGGATGCCAGTAACCCCTAAACAATGCCTCGGCAGTCAATGGGTGCTTTTACATAAATCAACCGAAACATCTTGTTTGGCTGACTCTTTTATGTGGACCACGTCCATGAAAACTCATTTTTTCGCACTCTCAGCGTTGGCGATCCTTGGGGCAAGCCCCACCAATGCGCAAGAAGAGGCAAGATGCATCCAAGCAAACACCGACCGTATGGATCTTCGACGCGAAGCCCTTCCCTTTCCTGGTTTGGACATCAGGATTGGCATAGCTTACGAAGGCTTTCTTCAAATCGGAGACAAGGTTTTCCCTTCGCCAACGGGCGACATAAATGGTTCTGCAGGCCCCTACGACGCTGAATACAACATCCTGTACATATGGGGATATTGGACAAATGGCTGGATCAACATCGACACTGGAGAGAGCGACCGCATACGCCCGAATCTCTACGACCCTCCCAATGACATCGAAGACGTAACTGGGATCAGGCGCAGTCATGCTCTTGGCATGCAGTTTTACAGCGGCTGGACCGGACATCGTGCCTGGCTTATCGGTCCACGTGAATACCGCGTTTACAAAATAGAAGGGCGCAACCTTGTCCGCATACGTGAACTAGAAGACAATCACCTTCGATACATGGGTGACGATCCTCTCACAAACCTCGCCGTTTTCTTTCCAAGGTCCGAGGGAAGCTACCCCGACGATCTGATTTGGTTCGACGGTGAAAGAATCGTAGACCCGCCTAGGGCTAATTGGCTGCTTCAAAAAAGTTGTGCAGTTCCAGAATAACGATGAACAACCAAAACCTTCTTCAAAGCTGCAAAAGCGCATATCCGAGAGTTAGTTTCGTGTTGGGTAGACGAATTCCTACAGATCCGCATGGCGACCCCGGCAGGATTCGAACCTGCAACCTGCCCCTTAGGAGGGGGCTGCTCTATCCAGTTGAGCCACGGGGCCGATAAACGTGTCTTCGCATCGCGTATGCCTTACGGCAACCACTATCTGGCCTAGCAATTTGTTGCGCGACCCCCGATGATTGCGGTAACACGGACGCGCAATCGGAACAGGACCACGATTTTGAACACACAACGCAACCGCACCCTGACTTTGCGCGATGTCTCGGAAGCCTCCGGCGTGTCTGAGATGACGGTAAGCCGGGTTTTGCGAAATCGCGGGGACGTATCCGATGCCACCCGCGCCAGGGTGCTGGAAGCAGCCAAAACGCTAGGCTACGTGCCCAACAAGATCGCCGGTGCGTTGGCGAGCCAGCGGGTCAACCTGGTTGCTGTTGTGATCCCGTCAATGTCCAACATGGTCTTCCCTGAAGTGATGTCAGGCATTTCCGACGTGCTGGAAGAAACCGGTCTGCAACCTGTTGTCGGCGTCACCGGATATAGCCGCGACAAAGAAGAACGCGTGCTATACGAGATGCTCTCCTGGCGACCTTCCGGTGTGATCATCGCGGGCATTGAACACTCTGAAGCCAGCCTCGCGATGCTGTCGGCCTCTGGCATTCCGGTCGTTGAGATCATGGACACAGACGGCACGCCGGTTGATTCCGTCGTCGGCATTTCCCACCGCCGCGCCGGGGAGGCAATGGCGAAAGCGATCCTTAAGGACGGGTATGAGCATATCGCCTTTCTTGGAACGAAGATGTCGACAGACCACCGCGCCCGCAAAAGGTTGGAAGGCTTCACAGAGGTCCTTGCCAAAGCCGGCGTGGAGATCGAAGACCGCGAATTCTATTCGGGCGGCTCCGCGCTTGCGAAAGGGCGGGAGATGACGAAAGAGGTTCTAGACCGCTCTCCCGATCTGGATTTCATCTACTATTCCAACGACCTGATCGGCGCGGGCGGGCTGCTCTACATGCTGGAGCAGGGTTACGATATCCCTGCGCAGATGGGGCTAGCCGGGTTCAACGGGTTGAACCTGTTGAAGGGCCTGCCGCGTGAACTGGCCTCAATGGACAGCTGCCGGTATGAGATTGGCAAAACCGCGGCAGAGATCATCTCCCGCCGGGTCGCCGCCGATGGAGATGGTGACGCCGAGCGTATCGTTCTGGAACCAACCATAAGCTACGGCGACACTTTGCGCCGCCACTGAACAAACCGCGTACGCGACCCATACCGGGATTTGAGTATTTTTGGAAAGATGAAACCGGGGGCTTTCCCGCAGATTAATCTTGCCTGAAACGCTTCGGGGAGACGCCTACGGACAGCGGGGACAACGCCCCAAAAGCAGCTTTTGTGATCAGGCTGCGAAATCTCCATTTACAAATCCACACGCTCTGCCGAAATGGACCAAAGAGTGAGGAGAGTGCCATGAAAATCGGGTTTATCGGTCTGGGAAATGTGGGCAGCAAGTTGAGCGGATCTCTGTTGCGCAACGGGATTGATCTGAGCGTCCATGATCTGGACAAGGATGTGGTGGACACATTCGTCGCCAAAGGGGCCACCGCAGCGGATACACCGGCCGCGCTCATGCAAAGCTGCGATGCCGTGATCACCTGCCTGCCCTCACCCGCCGCCTCGGACGCTGTGATGCAGGAGATGCTGCCCTATGTCCGCCCAGGCAAGATCTGGATGGAGATGTCCACCACCGATGAGGCGGAAGTGAAGCGGCTGGGCGCGCAGGTCATTGGTGCAGGTGGCGCTGCAGTGGATTGCCCGGTCTCCGGGGGCTGTCATCGGGCCGATACCGGCAATATTTCCATCTTCGCGGGCTGTGACCGGGAGACATTTGACAGGATCCTGCCATTGCTTACCAAAATGGGCCGCCGCATCCTGCATACGGGCGATCTTGGCTCTGCCTCTGTTCTCAAAGTTGTCACCAATTTCCTCGCCACCGCCAACCTGATCACCTGCGCCGAAGCCTTGGTGACCTGCAAAGCGGCCGGGATGGACATGAACACCGCCTTCGAGGCGATCAAGATCTCCTCTGGCACTTCGTTCGTGCATGAAACAGAAAGTCAGGTGATCCTGAATGGCAGCCGCGATATTTCCTTCACAATGGATTTGGTGCGCAAAGACATCGGCCTGTTTCAAGAGGTGGCCGACCGCGCTGGCGTGCCGCTTGAAATGAACCCTCTGATGATCAAGATCTTTGAGGACGGCATTGCACGCTTTGGCGCACGGGAACTTTCGCCAAACATCATCAAACGACTGGAGGAAGCCACGGGGCTGGACATCCGCGCACCTGGTTTTCCGCCGGAAATGATCGATGACGAACCTGAGGCGCCGGGCTATGAGGTTATCCCTCACGGGCGCTGACGTCATACAAATCAACGCTCACGCGTTAACCTTGATGGGTTGAAACGTTTGACGGGGCACTATCCAGTTTGGCATAAGGCCGCGGGGGCGTGTGGGATAGTTCAATGCTATTTATGATGGGTTTGATGGGTCTGATGGCTGTCAGCACGACAGTGCTATTGGGCAGCGATGATGACGACATGGTAGTGCCTGACGCGGAGGGCGCTGAACAAGATGATACCTCCTCCGAAGAGATGACTGATCTGGGCAGCCTGATCCCCGACGATGAGGCGTCTGAGGATGAGGCAGATGATAGCGAGGCCGCCGATCCACAGGACACTAGTGTTAACCCGGCAGATGCAGTGCTCGATACTGGACCGGAGACCGTCACGAGTGATGCCCTCAGCGTGGAAGAAAGCGAGATAACAGATGAGACGCCAGATCCCGCAGAAACGCCGGAGTTGGGACCAAACTCAGATATCGCAGACCTCACCGACGAGGTTACGTCTGACGCTTCGCATAGCGCGGACATCGCTCTTGATGACCTCACGGAAGACGTCACCGGCATCGTCGAAGATACATTGCAAGAAATTGGCCCGGTCACCGAGGATTTCGGAACTCAAATCGGTGGCGGCATCGGTGATGTGATCGACGGTGGGGACGGCAACGAATTCCTGCTGGGGTATGACGGTGATGACATTATCAATGGCAATGGTGGTATCGACCTGATCGAAGGCGGCGCGGGCGATGACATCCTGTCAGGCGGCGAAGGCAATGACGTGCTTGAAGGCCAAGACGGAGATGACACTCTGGCGGGTAACGACGGCGAAGATACTCTGCTTGGTGGCCTTGGCAATGACGTTATGGAAGGCGGCGAAGGGGATGACAGCCTGCAAGGTGGTCAGGGTCAAGACACGCTCGACGGCGGCGCAGGCAGTGATGCTTTGCATGGCTATCACGGGGATGACGTTCTTCGCGGTGGCGACGGGGAAGATACGCTCTTCGGCAGCCTGGGCGATGACGTCCTGCACGGGCTCTCCCAGACCGGCGAAGATGATGGGCAAGTCGATTACCTCAACGGTGGCGAAGGCGACGATACGATCACTGCGGGTGCCAATGATATTGTCACCACTGGCGACGGAGCCGATGTGGTCCAGTTCGGCGACTGGAACGCTGAGGGCGGTCCGGCGGAGGTGACGGACTTCCAACCGGCTGAGGACACTCTGGTCGTGCTTTACGAAGAAGGCACGGAAGAGCCAGAGCTTACCTTTGAACAGGACAACCAGAACAGTGAGCTTTACAGCGTCTTGGCCGATGGGCAGCTGATCGCACAGGTCTACAGTGCGACGCCCGTCACCGCAGCTGACATCTCGCTGGTGGTGCAGAGCGCGGCCTAACCCATAAAACCGCTTCCCATTCGGAGAAAGACCGCCTATACGCGGCGTCTCTGCCTCTGAAGGCGGATTCTCCCACAGGACCTTGCTGGACGACATCCCGGCTTGCGCCCTTCACCTCTGAGACAAAAGGAGACCCCGATGTCGATCACTGCTGAAGAAAAAGACCGCCTGATGAAGGAATACGCCACCAAAGACGGCGACACCGGTTCGCCCGAAGTGCAGGTGGCCATCCTGACATCCCGCATCACCACCCTGACAGAACACTTCAAGACCCATAAGAAGGACAACCACGGTCGCCGTGGCCTTCTGAAGATGGTTGCCCAACGCCGTAAGCTGTTGGACTACCTCAAGGGCAAGGAAGAAGCCCGCTATCAGGACCTGATCAAGCGCCTGGGTATCCGTCGCTAAGCAGACACTTGCGCTACTATAAAAAACGCCCGCTGGCTTAGCGGGCGTTTTCGTTTTTATCGCAGTGCGATTTACATCTTGGAGCGCTCAGACTTCAGCGCGATGTAGACGCAGTACATCATCCCAAGTAGCACCAGGGTGAAGGGGATACCGGTCGACACCGCAGCCCCTTGCAAGGCAGCGAGACCACCACCCAGCAGAAGCGCGATAGCCACCAGACCTTCCAGCGTGCACCAGAAGATCCGCTGGGCCACCGGCGCGTCCATCTTGCCGCCTGCCGTGATCGTATCGATCACGAGCGAGCCGGAGTCCGAGGACGTGACAAAGAAGATCACGATCAGCACCAGCGCGATGGGCGAGATGATGGAGTAGAGCGGCAGTTCCTTCAGGAACCCGAACAGGGCGCCCTCCGGCTTATAGCTGTCGATCACAGTCGCCTTCACACCTTCGGCGCCACCGGCGTTCAGCATGTCGATGGCAGCACCGCCAAAGGTCGACATCCAAAGCGCGCAGACCAGCGTCGGTGCGATCAGGGCGCAGAGCACGAATTCACGCACGGTGCGGCCTTTGGAAATGCGGGCGATGAACATGCCCACAAACGGCGACCATGCGATCCACCAGGCCCAGTAGAAGGTTGTCCAACCGTGGAAGTAGCTGGTGTCTTCCCGCCCGAACGGGTTCGACAGAGCTGGCAACATCACCACGTAATCCACCATGACGGAGAAGTAGCGCGTGACCGCATCCACCGCACCCGTGACGAAGAAGACGAAGAGGAAGAGGCCCACAGCCATGATCATGTTGATCTCGGAAAGCCGCTTCACGCCTGCATCCATACCGAGGCAAACGGAGACCAGCGCGACCGCCGTGATACCCACGATCAGCATCACAACCACAGTGTTGGTGGTTTCAATGCCGAACACTTCGTTGAGACCAAACGCCACCTGCTGCGCACCAAGGCCAAGCGAAGTTGTCAGGCCAAAGAGCGTGGCAAACACGGCCAGCGTGTCAATCGCGTGACCCCACCAGCCCCAGATCCGGTCACCCAGGATCGGGTAGAACGCGGACCGCAGCGTCATCGGCATGCCCTTGTTATAGGCAAAGATCGCCAGCGTCAGACCAACCAGAGCATACACGCACCAGCCTTCCAGACCCCAGTGGTGAATGGTGCCGACGATGCCGACATATTCATTGCCGGGTTGCGTGGCATCAATCCCCAGCGGGCTTGCGTTGCCGCCTTCGGAGAAGTTGTAATAGGTCGGCTCCAGCACGCCGAAGAACAGCAAGCCAATGCCGATACCGGCCGCGAACATCATCGCGATCCATCCGGCGTAGGAATAATCCGGCTTGGCGTCCTTCCCACCAATTCTCACCGATCCCACCGGTAGCACGATCAATGCTAGGCAGAAGATCAGCATGGCGTTGACGGACAGCACGAGGAACCAGTCAAACGTACTGGTCAGCCACGGCCGCAGCCAGCCAAAGAAATTCGCAGCCGCTTCCTGATTGAAAAGCGCAATCGCGACAAAGGCGGAAATGAGAACCGCCGAGATCACGAAGACCGGGTTGTGAATATCAAGGCCGAACGGACGGATATTGTCCTGGCCCAGCTCAAAATCGGTCTGAAAATCCGGATCAGATTGGCCGGCCTCCAGCTCCGATTGGTTTGTTGTATCTGTCATGTTAGCGTCCCGTTTTAGGCCATTATTAAGGCTTTTCGCCGCGTAAGGCGCGCGGCTTATCTCAACTGTGGGATGCAACGCGTCGTTCTGGCAAGCGATTTATCCGCTGCACCGCAGCATACACGGGCTGATCTGCGTTTCTTGACCGAGCCGTATTCCCGCTTTTCAGACGCATCAAAAGCGCTTATGTCAGTCGCTCACCGCATTTTTGGACCTGCATTATGGCCAAGCCCAAGGACAATCCGAACTACAAGGTCATCGCCGAGAACCGTAAGGCGCGGTTCGACTATGCCATTGAGGACGACATCGAATGCGGGATGATCCTGGAAGGGTCAGAGGTGAAAAGCCTGCGGGTCAATTCCGCCAATATTGCAGAAAGCTACGCAGCGGTCGAAGACGGTGAGCTGTGGCTCGTGAATTCCTACATCGCGCCTTATGAGCAGGCCAAAACCTTCGGGCACGAAGAACGACGTAGGCGCAAATTGCTGGTGTCGAAAAAGGAACTTTCCAGCCTCTGGAACGACACGCAACGCAAGGGCATGACGCTTGTGCCACTGGTGCTTTATTTCAATCACCGCGGCATCGCGAAAATGAAGATCGGGGTCGCGAAGGGCAAGAAATCCCACGATAAGCGCGAAACCCAGGCCAAGCGCGACTGGAACCGTCAGAAACAACGCCTGTTGAAAGAACACAGTTAAGCAGGTTCAAACAACGCCTCCAAAAGTGCCATGCGTTTGGCCAGCGCCCCACCCGTTGGCGCAATCAAAACAAGTCTGCGTTTGCGGGTTGTCGGCGCTTCAATCATGCGCACATCTTTAGACAACAACCGCACCACGTCCGGGACCGGAAGAAGCGTGAACCCCAACCCTTCGCCCACGCATTCCATGATCGCTTCGAGGCTGTCGAGGACCACGGTCTTGCCATGCTCGGGGCGCGCGAACCCCTGCATTTCGTGCGCAATCAATTTGCCAATCCCGGTATCGGGCATGAAATGAAAGAACCTGTGCTGCGCGATAAGCCCGGCCAGGCCGCCTGACATCAATCTCTCGCTGGCGGCAAAAACAAATGGCTCCTGCCGCAATTCCACACTCGCGACCGCGTCTGGCAAGCCGTCCGCATCCGTCACCACCGCCGCATCCAACTGCCCGCTGACCACCTTGTCCTGCAGCACCTTCGACAGGCCCGTTTCAAACTCGAAATCAGCCATTGGAGCTGCGCCTTGCGCATTCTTCACAAAACCGGGCAACAACCGCACCGCCGCTGTGGTGACAAAGCCCACGCGAAACCGCCCGACAATCTCTTCGCGCGGTCGGCAGAGTTCGACGATCCTGTCTTCACGAAGCAAAAGCGCCTCCGCCTCGTTGACAACCGACCGCGCCATCGGGGTAAGTTTCGGCGGCCGCACGCTGCGATCAAACAGGGCCACGCCCAGTTCCGCCTCCAGGGCTTTCATCTGCATGGAAAGCGCCGAGAGGGTCATGTTCAACTCCTCAGCCGTTCTGGTGAAGGACCCGGTTTTGGACAGTTGAACCAGCGTGTGAAGGGCTCTTGTCTGCATAACTTCATAATAACTGAATTTGATGTACAATCAAATTCGTTTGTTATGAATTTTTCAGCCGTATACCCTTCACCAAACCGTGAAAAGGCACCCGATGGAAAACCCACTGCTGAACCTCGCCAAGCTTCTTGTTCCCACTTTCGCGCAACGTGCGTCCCATTGGGACAAAACCCGCAGCTACCCCTGGCCCAACGTCAAGGAAATGGCAGAGGCAGGGCTGATGGGCATGACCATCCCCGAAGAGTTCGGTGGCAAAGGTGCAAGCTACCTGCAGATGGTAGAGATCATTGAGGAGATCGCCAAAGCCTGCACGCTCAGCGCGCGCATCCTCGTTGAGGCGAATATGGGCGGGATCAGCGCCGTGATGGCATATGGGACCGACGCTCAGAAACGGTTCTGCGCGCAGCATGTCCTCAAAGGCGACAAGCCCGCCATATGCATTACCGAACCCGACGCAGGAAGTGCTGCCACCCATATGCAAACCACCGCCCGGAAACGTGGCGACACCTATGTCATAAACGGCTGTAAACACTGGATCACGGGCGGCGGGGTATCAAAACTGCACCTGATCTTCGCGCGCGTTCTCGCCGAAGATGGCCGGGATCAAGGGATCGGAGCGTTCATTGTCTATGCCGACCCCGCCAACCAACCGGATGGCTTCACCATCACACGGCGTGAACGCACCATGGGCCTGTGCGGTATGCCAGAGGCAGAGCTGCGCTTCACCGATCTGGAGATCGGCGCGGAATGGCGCCTTATGCCGCCTTCGGGGCCAAACCGGGCCTTTGCCGATCTGATGACCGCCTACAATTCCCAGCGCGTGGGCGCAGGCACGGTGGCGCTGGGCGTGGCGGCAGGCGCACTAGAACGGGCCAGTGCCTATCTCTCCCAGCGCGAACAGTTCGGACGCCCGTTGGCGGAATTCCAGGGCCTGCAATGGATGATCGCCGACATGGACACTCAGGTAAACGCAGCTCGGCTGATGCTGCGCGATGCCGCTGCGTCGGGTGATCTATTTCCTGACATGAAAAAGGCGGCGCAAGCGAAGCTTTTTGCTTCCGAGATGGCCATCAAGGTTGTCAACGACGCGCTTCAGATGTTCGGCGCGAGGGGTTATGGCGATCAGGAACCGCTGGAACGAATGTATCGCGACGTGCGCATGTTCACCATCGGCGGCGGCACGGCCCAAATCTTGCGCAATCAGATCGCGGGCAGCGTTCTGGGCATCAAGACACCGCAGACGCGCGATGGCTACATGCCTACGAACGTGGTGCCATTTGCCGCGGAATAACACACGCCGCCCTCCGTCTTGCCCGGCCTCCATTCTGCGCGAAGGCTTCGGATGATTCACCCTTTTGGGAGTTATCCGTGCCAGAACCAAACTATTACGTGCAACGCGTTGCGTCGGCTGTCGCCACGACCATCACCTTCGCGACCCCATCGTCGATCTCGGCGGAGAACAAACACTCGCTCATTCTGACCTTTGAGGGTCAGTCGATCGAAACTGCCCTCTATTTCTATACCTTTCCCTACCGCATGGAATCGGCTTCTATCAAGCGTGGCAAACTCTATTTCAGCCACCACGTGGAAGGCGTAGGCAAACGGTTGTTCGTGACGGATTGGACGCCTGACACCTCCATTACGCGGAACAGCGACACCGCGACCAAAGTCACCGATATCGACCTCAACACGATCAGTTTTCTGGGGTCGACAGGTGAACACCCGGCTGAATGGCCTGATCGCCGAGGCCGATTAGGACAAGGCCGAACGCATCAACCGGTGGCTCTTCGCTGATGGTGCTGATGCGCCGACACAGCTGACAGATGTGGATTACGTGTATGACTTCACCCAATCCGAGGATCACAGCAAAATCTACAATAGCACCCGCTACGGCGCGTCCGACAATGCAAAAGGGTGTCTTGAAGAACTATCGATCAATGACGATGGCAGCACCGAAATACACCATCTGATTTGCGACAATAACCCAGACATGACCGCGCGGAAGCGATGGATCTTGGGTTCGCCATCGCAGGGGGCGGGTTTTACGATCTGATATCTGTCGTCGACGCCACCCAGAGTACGGAGACCAACAGCCACGGCTGGTTCGACAAGGAATTCGACCCTGTTGATCAGGAGGAGTTGCTTCGCTTCCTATCGCCCAGCACCTTTGTCTCAAATGTCAGCGGCCCCATCTTCCTCTATCACGGCGCGCGCGACACCCGCATCTCGCAGGCCCAAGCCCGGGCCTACTCCGACATGCCAACGGACGCGGGCAAAACGCATGAGTTGTTCATCATCGAAGACCAGGGCCACAGCATCCGCGCCCCCATATCTGGGCACAGATCAACCAAGGCGCTCTGGATATGATTTCGGGGGTCGACTAACGCCCCTCCGGCCTTGCCCGCCCTCACGTCTGGTAGTACCTAGTGCCGACAACACCCCGGGGGCTTCCGATGGCACATGACGATCCCAAAACCCTTGTTTCCACAGCTTGGCTGGCCGCGCATCTGAAGGATCCGGATCTGCGCCTGCTGGACGCTACGTGGTTCCTGCCCGGCATCGACCGTGATGGCCGCGCAGAATATGAAGCCACCCACATCCCCGGCGCGCGGTATTTCGATATTGATGATGTCAGCGACAACCGATCCGACCTGCCGCACATGGTGCCGCCGGTAGAAAAATTCATGTCCCGCATGCGCGCCCTTGGCGTGGGCGACGGGCATCAGATCGTGGTCTATGACGCGCAAGGTTTGTTCTCGGCCGCCCGCGTCTGGTGGCTTTTCAAACTGATGGGCCAAGACAACATCGCCGTGCTGGATGGCGGGCTGCCCAAATGGATAGCCGAGGGCCATCCCACCGAGGACATGCCCCCCATCATCCGCGACCGCCACATGACGGTCCGGCGTCAGGCCCACATGGTGAAGGACGTGACGCAGGTGTCGTCCGCGTCCAAACTGGGCGACTACGAAATCCTCGACGCCCGCGCCCCGGGCCGGTTCCGCGGCGACGCGCCAGAGCCTCGCGAAGGCCTGCGCGCCGGTCACATCCCCGGCTCCAAAAACGTGCATTACGAGACGCTGCTCAACACCGATCACACGATGAAATCGCCCGAAGACCTGCGCGCCGTGTTCAACGCCGCCGGGGCCGACCTTTCGAAGCCCATCATCACCTCCTGCGGGTCCGGCGTGACGGCGGCGATCATCAATCTCGCCCTCACCCGGATCGGCAAAACCGACCACGCCCTTTATGACGGATCATGGACCGAATGGGGTGCCTTCCCCACCGTGCCCGTCGCCACCGGAGACGCCTGATGTTTGCAAATCTCAAAACCCAACCTGCCGATAAAATCCTCGCCCTGATGGCGATGTACCGCGAAGACACGCGGCCCGAGAAAATCGATCTGGGCGTCGGCGTCTACAAAAACGCGGAAGGCGTCACCCCCATCATGGGCGCGGTCAAAAAAGCCGAACAGCTCTGGTGGCAAGAAGAGGCGACCAAGGCCTACACAGGCCTCGCTGGTGATCCGGGCTTCTCCGACGCCATGATCCAATTGGTTCTGGGCTATGCCGTCCCGCGCGATGCCGTGGCCGCCGTGGCCACACCCGGCGGCACAGGCGCGGTGCGTCAGGCCTTTGAGCTCATCCAAATGGCCAACCCGGAGGCGCGCATTTTCGTCTCTGACCCAACATGGCCCAACCACCTGAGCATGTTGCGCCATCTTGAAATCGAAACCGTCCTCTACCGCTATTTCGACGAAGACACCCGCGCCGTCGATTTCCCGGCGATGATGGAAGACCTTGGGCAGGTGAAGGCAGGCGACGTGGTCCTTCTCCACGGTTGTTGCCACAACCCCACGGGTGCCAACCTCAACCTCACCCAATTCGGTGAAGTTATCGCCCTGATGAACGCCAAAGGCGCGATCCCCATGATCGACATCGCCTATCAGGGCTTCGGTGATGGGCTGGAAGCAGACGCCGCCGCCACCCGCGCGGTCGCCTCCGGCTGCCCCGAAACCCTGATTGCCGCCAGCTGTTCCAAAAACTTCGGCATCTACCGCGAACGCACGGGCCTCCTGCTGGCGGTGAGCCAAGAGAGCGCCCGCACCAAACTCAACCCAGCCACGCTGCAGCATCTGAACCGCCAGAACTACTCCTTCCCGCCCGACCACGGCGCGCGGATGGTGACGATGGTGCTGAACGATCCGGATCTGCGCGCCGATTGGCAAAATGAGCTTGAAACCGTCCGCCTCTCCATGCTCGACCTGCGCCAGAACCTCGCCGATGAACTCCAACGCCTGACGGGCTCCGACCGCTTCGGCTTCATCGCCCAACACCGCGGCATGTTCTCCCGGCTTGGGTTGTCCTCCGACGTGGTCGAGGCCCTGCGCGAAAAACACGCCATCTACATGGTCGGCGACAGCCGCATCAACGTGGCTGGCCTCAACGCAAAGACGGTGCCAGTCCTGGCAAAAGCCATCGTAGACGTTGGTGGCTAGTTCACCTCTCACTCCCCCGGGCGCGGAAGAGTTCTGCGGTGGAACCTGACATCACATTCGCCCGACTGACAGAGGTCGATCCGACCGAGATCGCCGAACATATGTCCGACCCCCGTGTCGCCGAACATATGCCGCTCCTCACATGCCAATGGGACGAACCAACGGTCGCGAAGTTCGTTGCTCAGAAAGAAGCGTTCTGGGCCCGCGATGGGTTAGGACATTGGGCAATTCTGGCGAACGGCAGATATGTCGGATGGGGCGGCTTTCAAAAAGAGGGCAGCGAATGGGATTTCGGGCTGGTGCTCACACCCGGCGCATTCGGGCTTGGGACGCGGATCACAAAGAAGGCGATCCACTTTGCCGTCGCGGATGAACGCATCCCGTACGTTACGTTTCTTTTACCGCCGTCCCGAAAGAAACTGGGCGCACTTAATCGGCTTCGTGCGAGTCGTATCTGCGAAATCGAGTACGAAGGGCGACAGTTCATCAAATACCGGCTTGCGACCAAAGCACCGCGCCTAAAAACCAATTAGGCACCCAAAAAATCCGCTCAACGCCGACCTCAACCTGCGACGCAGCGCTGCGCGCGATGGCTGCCTGAGGCATGCTCCTTGCACCCAAATTCAATGTCGCAGGATGTTTTCGAACGCCTTACCCCGGGCCAATTCGTCAACCAGCTTGTCCAGATAACGGATGTCCCGCATCAGCGGATCCTCTATCTCTTCCACCCGCACCCCGCACACGACACCCTTGATCAGCTCTCTGTTCGGGTTCTTCGCAGGGGCTTTATTGAAGAATACCTCAAAGCTCCGCCCATCACTCAAAGCTGCGGCAAGGCCCGCATCATCATACCCGGTGAGCCAAAAGATCACTTCGTCCAGCTGTTCCTTTGTCTTCCCCTTCTTTTCCACCTTCTGCAGATACAAAGGGTAAACGCTGGCAAAGCTCATCGCGAAGACCTTGTGGCTCATGGTTTCACCTCCTCGGTTCAAAATGACACGATGGTCTCGCCCTCCGATACACGGGTGAGCACATTCACCCACACATCCAATTGGACACCCTCAGAACCCATGCTACACCGAATCCATGGTCGATGTATTCCTGCAGACGCTCCCCTTCTTCCTGATCATCGGCCTGGGATACGGCGCGGGGCGCACGGGGTTTTTCACCGAAGCCGCCACCGCCTGGCTGACCAAATTCGTGTTCTACTTCGCCCTCTCGGCGATGCTCTTCAAATTCTCCGCGAACCTCTCCTTCGCGGAGGTCTTCGATATCACCTTCATCGCCGCCTATCTCTGGGCCACGGGGTTCGTCTACGGCATCTGCATGATGGCGGCCTTCCTGCGCGGCACCTCTATTGAGAACGCAGCGATGGAGGCGCAATGCGGCGTGATCGGCAATGTGGGCTTCCTCGGCGTGCCCATGCTGACACTGCTGATGGGCGAGGCCGCGATTGGGCCAGTGATGCTCGTGCTCTCGATTGACCTCATCGTCTTCGGCTCCCTCATCGTGATCCTGATCACCAGTTCCCGGGGCGATGAGGCCGGGCTGCGCGTCTTCAAGACCGTCGGTATGGGCTTGCTGAAAAACCCCATGATTGTGTCGATCACACTGGGCCTTATGTGGTCTGCATCGGGCGTCGCGATCCCGCTTGTACTGAATGATTTCCTCGACCTGCTCGGCGGGGCCGCCACGCCCGGGGCGCTTTTTGCGATTGGTGCGTCGCTGGCCACGAAACGCGTGGATCGTCCACTG
>JBCCCZ010000001.1:0-78394 GCA_039033255.1 Pseudomonadota bacterium | reverse complement strand
TTACTGTGTACATCCAAAGAACTTCGAGGGTTTTTAATCGCGAGGTACGTTAGCTCCCCAACACCCACATCCAAAGCACCCCCAGGGAAGAACTATTCACTTATGTAAGGAGAGCGACGATCCTAGAGGAGGAGGAGGAAAAGGAGGAGGAGGAGGAGGAGGAAGAGAGAGAGAGCAACAGGCAGACGCGGCGCCCCCGCATCCAAGCGAAGCGGAAAAGGAGAGAGAAATGACCCGATCCTTCGCGCCCGTTGCGGATTGGCACGCGTGGCTCTCCCCTGGCTTTGGCCCAGGCCCATGAGACCCGCGACCGGCTCGCCAAAGCTTTTGATTTGCCCCATGAGGCGTTCGAGATCCAAGTGATCAAAACCACCGGAGACCGGGTTCTGGATCGGCCGTTGAAAGAGATCGGTGGCAAGGGCCTTTTCACGCGAGAGATCGAGGATGCGATGCTGTCAGGCGGCATCGACATCGCGGTGCATTCCATGAAGGACATGCCGGTGGATCAGCCGAAGGGGCTCGTCCTCGATACCTATCTACCGCGCGAAGATGTGCGCGATGCGTTTGTGTCGCCCTCTGTCGGCGGGCTGTCTGATTTGCCTCAGGGCGCAGAGGTCGGCACCTCATCGCTGCGCCGCAAAGCCCAGGTCCTGGTGGCCTATCCCCATCTCAAGGTGGTGGAGTTTCGCGGCAATGTGCAAACCCGGCTGAAAAAACTCGACGATGGCGTGGCCGCTTGCACCTTTCTGGCCATGGCGGGCCTCAACCGCCTTGGGCAATCCCAGGTTGCCCGTGCTGCCATTGAACCCGAAGAAATGCTGCCTGCCGTCGCCCAGGGCGCCATCGGCATCGAACGGCGCGAAGGCGATGCGCGCGTGGCCGATATGTTGGCGGCCATTCACGATCACCCCACAGGCGAACGACTGGCTGCCGAGCGCGCATTCCTCGCCGCGCTCGACGGCTCCTGCGAAACGCCCATTGCCGGGCTGGCCGAGGTGACAAACGGCACTCTTCGCCTGCGCGGTGAAATCCTGCGCCCTGATGGAAGTGAAAGCCTCAAAGATGATGCCAGCGCCCCTGTCGAAGACGGCGCGAAGCTGGGCGCGGAGATGGCGCGCAAGCTGCTTGATCAGGCAGGCCCCGGTTTTTTCGACTGGCGCGCCTAAGCCCGGCACCCTCTTTTACCGGTCAGGTAGCACCTTGCCCGGGTTCATGATGTTGTTGGGGTCAAGCGCTGCTTTGATCTGATGCATCACCGCCAGTGCCACCGGGTCCTTGTGACGGGACATCGTGGCTTTCTTCGAAAGTCCTACCCCATGCTCGGCCGAAAAAGACCCGCCCAACGCCACCGTCTCTTCCTCCACCGCAAGACCGATCTCACGATGCACCTGCACGTCATCCGTCGAAGGCCAGGCCGCGAAATGCAGGTTGCCATCCCCAAGATGACCGACATTCAGAATCCCCGCCTCCGGATCCAGCGCTTTCGTCCTGGCATGCAGCCGTTCCACCAGCGTCTGAACACTGTCTGTAGGTACCGCGATGTCATTGTCCACGATCGGGGAATGCAACCGAGATACCTCAGCCGCCGCTTCCCGCCGCGCCCACATCTCGGTGCGTTGGGCGTCGGACTTGGCCACCACGGCATCCAGCACCGCACCGCTGTCAAAGAGCCCCGCCAATACGCTTTCAAGATGCGCTACAATCGGCACCTGCCCATCATCGCCGGGACGCGCATCGCGGTCCGCCATCGCGCCCACTTCGACAAGGATGTTCACATCATGACGATCCTCGAAAGGCGCCCGCGCTTCGGGAAACCGTTCCAGATGCGCGTCGATATAAGCCCCCGGCATATACTCAAACGCCTCCACCGCGCCGCCTGTTTCCGCCTGCAATTGATAGAGCAGATCCAGTGCTGCATTCACCGAAGGTGCGGCCACCATCGCCGTGGCATAGGCGCGGGGTTTGGGAAACAGCTTCACGACCGCCGCCGTGATCACGCCCAACGTCCCTTCTGCCCCGATCAGCAGATCGCGCAGGTCATAGCCTGAATTGTCCTTATGCAAGGCGCTCATCAGGTTCATCACTTCGCCGGTGGGCGTGACCGCCTCAATCCCCAGGCACAGCCCCCGCGTGCTGCCATAGCGCACCACATTGGACCCGCCCGCGTTGGTGGACAGCGCGCCGCCAATCATCGCCGATCCGCGCGACCCGAAGGTCAGCGGGAAGATCAGATCATGGGCACCCGCCGCGTCGTGCAATGCGGTCAGGATCACGCCTGCTTCCACCGTCGCTGTGCGGCGCTTGGGGCTCACATCTCGGATCGCGTTCAGCCGGTCAAGCGACAGCATCAACGCCCCCTCGGCGGATGTCCCCTTGGCCAGGCCTGTATTGCCAGAAACCGGGACGATCGCTGTCCTCGTCGCATTCGCAATCTGCACAATCTCAGCCACCTGCGCGGTATTCGCAGGCCGCAGCACCGCTATCGGTGTCCACCCTACCTGTCCTGTCCAATCCCGTGAGAACGGCACGGCATCATCGCCGGTCAGAACGTGACCCCTGCCAACGATCCCGCACAGGGCCTCAAGAAGCGTATCTGTCATGCGCGGCACTCTGCGGCAGGCAAGGCCCGTGGGCAAGACTGGTCTGGTCAAATCGCGCACCGTACCTATCTCAGTGGCAACGGGACACCAAAGAGGCTGAGACGATGTTCATGCACCGCCGCTGTTTTATGACTGCACTCATGGCCATGCTGTTTGGGGGCGCAGGCACCCGATCAGAGGCCGCGCCCGAGAACTGGACCTTTCCCTCTATCGACGGCGGCACCCTGTCTTTTGACGAATGGAAAGGGCGGCCCGTGCTGGTCGTGAACACCGCCTCGCGCTGCGGCTTCACCCACCAGTATGACGCGCTGCAGGATCTCTATGATACATATCGCGAACAGGGTCTCGTGGTGCTGGCCGTGCCGTCAGGTGATTTCCGGCAGGAATTGGCCAATAACGAGGATGTCAAAGAGTTCTGCGAGGTAAATTTCAACCTCACCTTGCCGATGTCCACAATCACGCCTGTCCTGGGCACAAACGCGCATCCTTTCTATGCCTGGGTCAAGCAAACGGCAGGCTGGGCGCCCAACTGGAATTTCAACAAGGTTTTGATTTCACCCGATGGCCAAGTGGCGGGCACATGGCGGTCTACGACTGGCCCCAAATCCCGTGATATCCGGTCGTCTATCGAGGCGTTCCTGTAACGAAAAGGCGCTTGACGCATCGCGCGCCCCCCAGTATCCAGCGCCACGGTTTGGCGGAGTAGCTCAGTTGGTTAGAGCAGCGGAATCATAATCCGCGTGTCGGGGGTTCAAGTCCCTCCTCCGCTACCAAAACATCGATTGAAAATATCTCGAACCATTTCCGCAACTCTGACCTTTTTCAGGTTTCGCCTGCACAGTCTTTCCGCAAAACGACACAGTTTTGGATGCGGTCGCGCAATGGTTGAAAAGCACAAGTTTCTTGATGGAAAGCCTTTGTGTACATGCGCCGAGGCAGCCCAGCTTGGCAGTGCCCGACTTATCCTGAAGGCAAAAAAACCGATCGGTTAGCACCAAAGAAGAAAGTTCAGCCAAGGACTTTGCCGAAGATTGGTTCTTTAGGTTGCGTCACCAAAAGGCCGACAGAACCCTGGTAACGGGCGAAACCTGTGCGCGGGCCGCCAAACGGTTCACTGATGAATATGACATAATGACCGAGGGCGATCGCAACGCGGAGCACGTGCAAAATCATCACGCCCGTCTATGGAACCACTTAAATCCCTTCTCCGGCAAGATGGCTGTAAAGGACATCAGCGCGAAAACGGTGCAGGATCATCGGATTTTTCGGTTGAAGAACGATCCGAAGATCAAACCACCGTCGCGCAGCACGATACACCACAAGTTTGTAGCGCTGCGAAAGGTGCTCAGAACCGCGATGCGGCAGGGTTGGATTGATCACGTCCCTGACAGATACGCTCCTATCTAGTTCATGAAAAAAAAGTGGTGCATTGCGCCTGCTGTTCCCCAAAGTAACACCGGCATCGCTCCTGCGCTCTCTGACCAGCCTCATAGTCTTTGATCATACAGAGGATTTGTTCGTCACCAAATCTGCATTTCACAGTCGATCCTGCGCTTTGACGCATGATCAGCACCTCAGCGGCATGTTTTCGGAGGGCTGGGTCAGGGCAGACCCGTTTAATGCGAAGGTTCTGACGAGCGCGCTCTCGTTCGTCCTTGGAGAGCCTTTTCAAAAGACCCGTTAAAAGGTATATCTTTTATACCATGAATGTTGAAAGTATTTCACGCAACGTACTGGGCCGGCCCTCCCTGGGACGGTTGAAGGATCGTGTTGCGGTGATTTCTGGTGGGGCAAACGGCGTCGGGGCCTCTTCTGCACGAATGTTTGTACATGAGGGGGCGTCAGTCACGATCCTTGACTGGGACGCCGATGCCGGAAAAGCCCTTTGTGCTGAACTCAAGGACGCTGGTGCAAAAGCAACATTTATTGCCACAGATGTGTCTGAACCTGATCAGGTGGTCAAGGCAGTAGAGAATACGATCTTGCGGGAGGAGAAGATCGACATTCTGTTCAATCATGCTGGAGGCATCATTGTAAAACCGTTCCTTGATTACACCATTGAGGATTGGGACATGATGATGGATCAGAATGCCAAGAGCGCTTTTCTGGTCACCCGCGCAGTACTGCCAAACATGCTGGAGCGGGGCCATGGTTCGATTATCAATACCTCTTCCACGGCGGTATCAGTGTGCTCCAAGATGGAAAGCGCCTACATCGCCTCAAAGGCTGCGATGCATCAGCTGGCGCGTGCGATTGCGGTGGAGTATCGCGACAGCGGCGTGCGTTGCAACACGATCTGCCCCAACTTCATTCGTACCAAACATGGCGAGGATGAGATCGAACAGTTGAGAACCTACGGTGTTCTAGCGTCAGAGGATGACGTGAACGTGCTGCAGGGTCGGATCTGCGAACCTGAAGAAGTTGCGGCGGTCGCGCTCTTTCTGGCGTCAGACGATGCAAGCTTTGTGAATGGTGCAGAAATCTATGTAGATAACACATTTACGGCGGTTTGACGGGATGCTTTGGGGTCTCAAACCAGTGGAACAGCAAGCCGCGTACGGCCTCGCTGTAACGCATCTGAAGCGGCAGGTTCACATGGGCATGGTCCTGCCGGGAGAGCGCCTGCCGGCGGAGCGCAAGCTCGCTGAACAGATCGGAATATCGCGCGTCACATTGCGCGAGGCGCTTCGGGTGTTGGAGGCAGAAGGCTACATCTCAGTCAAACGTGGCGCGTCCGGTGGTGCCTTTGTGGCACCGGAAGGTCCGCTGCGGGACATGGCGCTGAAACGGCTCAGCAGCGATCCTAGTGGGGTGCTGCGCATCTTTGAGTATCGTGTAGAGGTGGAGCCCTTGGCCGCGCGGCTTTCCGCAGTTCGGCGCACGCCCGGTGATCTTCGGCGGCTGGATGAGGCAATTTCTGAGATCGGAAAGGCGACCAACGCAGGAGAGTTGCGCAGAGGCGAGGCTGCGTTTCATTTGGCGGTCGCTCAGGCTTCGGCCAACCCGTATATCTCCGCATCGATTGAGGATTCCTTGGCCTCATTGTTCATGCCGCTGCCACATGGGTCACTGGATGAGCAGGTCGCGCAGAGCGGGCTTTTGCGCGGCAATGTCGTAGACGCGATCCGGGATCGGGATCAGACAAAAGCCGATCAGCGGATGCAGCTGGTGATCGAGTACGAACAGGCCCGCGTGTCGGACAGCAAAGCCGCGTAACATCCAAACTCAAGCAGCGTCATACGTTCTGAGCTGTCAAAGAATCGTTGACTCGTGCAAAAAAGGTATAAAAATTATACCAAAATACCATTCGAAAGGCGGCAATGAATATTCAACCGATTGAAACACCCAAAACCGGTGCGCAGCGCTTTGTCGGCAAGTCCGTCATTGTTTCGGGTGGCGCTGCCGGGATGGGTTTGGCGGCGTCACTGGCCTTTGCATCTGAGGGTGCAGAGGTCGCCATCATCGACATTCAGAAAGAAGCCGGAGGAGCGGCCGTCAATGCGATCGAAGCCGGCGGCGGCAAGGCCAAGTTCATCGAGGCCAACCTGGCAGATGCGGAAGCCGCTGAGGCGGCTACGAACGAAGCGATTGGCGCATTGGGCAAGCTTGACACGCTGTTCAACCATGCAGGTTCCATCATTGTGAAGCCGTTCCATGAAACCACCAATGCCGATTACGATCGGCTGATGGATATAAACATGCGCTCGGCCTTTACGGTCACGCGCACGGCAGTCACGCACATGAAAGACAATGGCGGAGGATCGATTGTAATTACAGCCTCTATCGGGTCCGAAAAAGCCTTTGCGCTGGAATCACTATACTGCGTCACCAAAGCCGGCACGCTGATGCTCGCCCGAGCAATCGCGGCTGAGTATCGCGAGCAGGGCATTCGCTGCAATGCTGTCTGCCCTGGGTTTGTGAAAACGGCTCATGGGCTGCGCGAAATCGATGAACTGGATGCGCAAGGTCAGCAGTGGCAGGAGGCCGATCTGGCTGCCACACAGATGCGCATTTGTGAGCCCGAAGAGGTGGCCGCCGCAGTGCTCTTTCTTGCTTCTGATGAAGCGAGTTTCGTCAACGGGGTCGGCCTTTATGTCGACCACGGCTGGCATTCCAAAGGTTGAAATCGAGAAACGTGAAAGGGGAGTTCACATGAAGAGACTATTAGGATGTACAGCCGCGCTGTTGATGGCTGCGTCAACCGCACATGCAGATGTGCCGGAGTCCGATGAGCCGATCAAATTCATGATCGGAGATTGGACATCAATTGCATTGCAAGGTGAGATCATGCAGATCATCTTGCAGACGTATGGCTACAATACCGAGAGCGTGGTTGCGGACGATTCTGGCCGCTATCCGGGTTTTGAGGCAGGCGATCTGCACATCGCCATGGAGACTTGGGAGACTACCCAGAAGCAGAACCTTGCGAAATCTTTGGCAACCGGCAAGGTCCTCGATATGGGCGAGACAGGGCTCAAGGGGCTCGAGGATTGGTGGTATCCGAGCTACATGAAGGAACAGTGCCCCGGCCTGCCCAATTGGGAAGCGCTGCGGGAATGTGGTGAGCTTTTCGCAACGGCCGATACCGCGCCCAAGGGCCGGTACGTGGGCGGCCCCGTGACGTGGGGCGGACTGGATGAAGAGCGGATCGAGGCGCTTGGCCTACCGTTTGAAGTGATCCATCCCGGTACCGATGCAGCGATGTTTGCCGAATTGAAAGCAGCCTACGAGCGTGAAGCCCCGATCATCCTTTGGGTGTGGGAGCCGCACTGGGCACCATCACTTTACGACGGTGAGTTCATCGAATTCCCCGCCTATGAAGATGCTTGCTACGAAGATCCATCGTGGGGTGTGAACCCCGACAAAATCGCCGATTGCGGCAAGCCACGCGGCTGGATCAAGAAGATGGCCTGGGCTGGTGGTGAGGAAGTATGGCCCTGCGCCTACGAGATGGTCCGAAACTACAAGATGGACAATGCAACGCTGTCAGCCCTGCTGGCTGAGGTCGACTTGGAAGGTCGCGATATGACGGAAGTGGCGACCGAATGGCTGACGGAGAACCGCTCTGAATGGGAACCATGGACATCCTGCGCGCAGTGAAAATCCCTGTACCGGGGCAGATAGCGCCCTGTCCCGGTAGTTTCGTGCAAGACTGATAAAAATGGCTGATACAACAAGTGCGTCTCCCTCTGCGAGGCCTGGCATCGGAGTGATGCTGGGGCTCGCAGCCTTGTTTGTCGTCGTGCTCGCGCTTTTCGGACCTCATTGGCTGCGTGTGCCGCCTGACTGGCTTCTGTGGCCTGTCTCAGATGTGGTGGGCGACAGCCTGACGTGGTTTGCGCGTGAGGCGCAGATCGCAGGTGTGGCCGTCCAAGACATGACGCGCGGTTTGGCGGCCGTTGTGAATGCACCCATTGAGGGTGCAGTGATTGCCCTGTCCGAGGGGCTCTTTTCAGGCCGCGGCTTGAATCGCACTCAATCGGTTCCGCCTTTGTCTTGGTTTGCAATTTTGGGGGCTGTTGCGATTGTGGCCTATCGTTTGGGTGGGCGGTCTTTGTGTCTGACGGCAACGATTGGTTTGGGTTTCCTTGTGGTCTTCGGGCTATGGTCTCAGGCGATGATCACGCTTGCCAGCGTTCTGGTCAGTATCGTGCTCACCTGCGCATTGGGCCTTGCGATCGGCATATGGTCATTCCGATCTGCACGCGTGGAAGCCGTGGTGCGCGGCATCATGAATGTGATGCAAACGCTGCCCATCTTTGCCTACCTGATCCCGACACTCTTGCTGTTCGGATACGGACCAGCCGCCGCGCTGATTGCGACAGTGGCTTATGCTCTGCCGCCCATGGTGCATAATACTGTGCTTGCATTGAAAGGCGTGCCCGACGAACTCGTGGAATGCGGGCATGTGTCGGGCTGCACGGATCGCCAGCTTTTGTGGCAGGTCCAAATGCCGGCATCGCTGGCAGGTATCGCTGTGGGTCTCAACCAAGCGATCATGATGACGCTCAACATGGTGATCATTGCGTCCATGATCGGCGCGGGTGGACTTGGCTTTGAGGTGCTGACCGCGTTGCGCAAGCTCGACATCGGCGTGGGTCTTGAGGCTGGCATGGGCATTGTTGCGCTGGCCGTGGTGCTGGACCGGATCAGTCAGGCGTGGGCCCGGCGGGCGGCCGAGGGGCGCCGGCGGCGCCCGGGCCAAAAGCCGCTTTGGTTTCTTGTGATGGGATGGCTGGTTCTGGCCACAATCATTGCTCTGGTGGTCGAGCCTGCACAGACTTGGCCCGAAGACTGGGCGATCTCTACGGCAAGCTTCTGGAATGAGTTGGTGAGCTGGATGAACCGGGAACTTTACGATGCGCTTGAGGCATTCCGGGCCTTTGTTCTGCTCAACATCATGCGGCCTTTCCGCGATGCACTGGCGATGATGCCGTGGACAATGGGTGTGGGCTTCGTGGCAATCTTTGCCTATGGCATCGGCGGCGCGCGCGTGTCGCTTTACTGTGCGGCCTTGATGATGTTCATCGTCGTCACAGGCTTTTGGGCCCCCGCGATGAACTCGATTTACCTGATGACGATAGCTGTGTTTTTGGCGATTGTTTTTGGCTTTCCGCTGGGGTTTTGGCTGGCGGGTCGCCCGTCCCTGCGCAATCCGGCCAACCTGATGCTTGATACACTGCAGACTTTGCCGACGCTCGTCTACCTGCTGCCCGCTGTGATGCTCTTCCGGATCGGGGATGTCTCTGCGATTATTGCCATCTTCCTATATGCCATCGCACCGGCGATCCGCTACGGAATGATTGGGATTTCTCAGGTTCCGCCCGCACGGTTGGAGGCTGCGGCGATCACCGGATGCACGCGGTGGCAAACGCTGCTCTTCATTCGTCTTCCTGCGGCGGTTCCGACGCTGCTCTTGGGCATTAATCAAACGATCATGATGGCGTTCTCGATGCTTGTGATTGCGGCGTTGGTTGGAACCAAGGATCTGGGCCAACAGGTGCTAATCGCGCTCAACCAGTCCATTGTCGGACAGGGAATTGTGGCGGGCCTATGCGTGGCAGCTCTGGCTTTGGTCGCGGATGCGATGTTGAAGGCCGCGGCCAAACGCGCAGCGGTGGAACCATGACGACGATGTTGTCATGTCACAACTTATGGAAAGTGTTTGGGGCCTCGAAGTCAGAGTTTTTGGCGCTGACAGATGCCGAACGCGATAGCCCGGAGGCGCTTGCGGCAAAAGGCTGGATTGCTGCGGTCCGCAACGCAAGTTTTGATATCGCGCGCGGTGAAGTGTTTGTGATCATGGGCCTGTCAGGCTCCGGAAAATCTACGCTGGTGCGCTGCTTGTCGCGGTTAATTGAACCAAGCCTCGGCAGTGTGACGATTGATGGTCAAGATTTGCTAGGTGCCAATGAAAAGGATCTGATTGCGCTGCGCCGTCGGTTGATGAGCATGGTATTCCAACACTTCGCCCTGCTGCCGAACAGAACGGTCCTTGGCAATGTGGCCTTCCCGCTGCAAATTCACGGGACCGGCCGCACAGAGCGAGAATTGCGTGCCAGGGATATGATTGATTTGGTGGGACTTGCAGGTCGTGAGGATCATTTCCCCAACGAGCTGTCCGGCGGTCAGCAGCAGCGCGTCGGCATTGCGCGGTCGCTGGCTTCAGATCCGGCGGTCTGGTTCCTGGATGAGCCATTTTCCGCATTGGATCCTCTCATTCGCGCTGACCTGCAGGATGAACTTTTGCGCCTTCAAAAAAAGCTTCACAAAACGATCATCTTCATCACTCATGACCTTGATGAGGCGATCAAAATCGCAGATCGGATTGCAATTATGGAAAACGGCGAAATCGTCCAGACTGGCAGTCCTGATGAATTGGTCCTAAAGCCTGCCACAGAATACGTGGCACGATTTGTCCGTGATGTTCCGAAGGCAAAGGTGATCCGGGTAGAACATATTATGGATACCGGGCCAGGTGGCGGCGAGGCTCACGCCGTTGTTGATCCCAAAGACACTGTCGAGGCGGTCGCAAAGATCATAATCGCCGCAAATTGCCCAGTGAATGTTGTGGATCACCAGGGCCGCATAATCGGTCATGTAAAACCGGAAATATTGTCAAAAGTGCTTGCCGGTTTGCCCTACAGCATTGAGGGCCGGAACAAAGACCAGATCGCGATGTAGCTGCTTTCGGCCCCAAGCGTGGGCTTGGCTCTGATTGCCTGCTGGGTTGCTGCATCGAATTTGGGATCGCTACTCACTCTGCAGTTTGCTTCAAGTCATCTTCCAAGACGTGTGTGACACCTGTCCTCTCTCAAGTTCTCGCAAAGCGTCATCTTGCGATCCGGTTTTTGACAAAGACCGAACACATTTTCTCCCAAAATTTAGCGCGAAGCCGAAAAACGACTGCACCCGTACCTCTAACTTTGAACCTCAGCGATCCATGATTTCACACGTTGAACAGGACACAGAAGAACTGGCGCCAGGAACGCGATTGCTGCGTGGGCAATACGTGGTCGAGGGCGCACTCGCGAAAGGTGGCTTTGGCATCACCTATTTGGCTCGCGACAGTTTGGACCGAAAAGTTGTCATCAAGGAGTGCTACCCCCATTCATTTTGCTGTCGAGCCGGATTACAGGCCGTGCCGGCGTCCGCGGCCTGCGCGCCAAGATTTGCCCAGATCCTAAAGCAGTTCAGTCAGGAGGCGTTCCGCCTGGCAGCACTGGATCACCCGCGCATTGTCAAAGTGCATCAGGTTTTTGAAGAGCATGGGACATCCTATTTGGCGATGGAACATATCCAGGGCGCGGATCTCTTCTCCGTTGTGGAGGACGATGACCCTCGACTGTCTGCAGATACCATGCCCAAGCTTCTGGTCGAGGCACTTGAGGCCGTGGAATACATCCATGACCAGGGTGTGCTGCATCGGGACTTGGCGCCAGACAACATCATCATGGGGACGGATGGTCATGTGTCCTTGATCGATTTTGGCGCGTCGTCGGGATTGAACCCAGACACTGCAAATGACACTGCCAAAGTGGTGGTGGTGAAGGACGGCTATTCGCCCTACGAGTTCTACAGTGAAGGAACGCAAGACGCGTCAAGCGATCTCTATCAGCTTGCAGCCACGTTTCACTATTTGATCACTGGGTATTCCCCGCCCGATAGCCCGATCCGAATGGCCGCGATCAAGGCGCACCAGCCTGATCCGTTTGTGCCTCTGACAGCGCACGACTGGGATATCGATCCTGTCGTGCTGCAAACGCTCAATGACGCGCTGAGCCTCAATCGCGAAAACCGGCCCCGTTCTGCTGGGGCCTGGCTAGGATGTCTTGACGGAGGTTCAGAGCAAGCTTTTGCACCGAAAGTACGAACACCACATGTCTTGCCTGACCGTGCAATCGTCGACGAAATTGCCCGTTTGGTCAACACGACCAACTCGGCACTGGCGCGCAGTCTCGCGGAGAAAAAGCGCTTGTCGGATCGTGAAAAGGATCAGGCGGCGGATGCCAAGCGGCCGGAGCCAAAGCAGCTTGTCGATATTTTTGGCAACCCTGTGCATGACGTGGAAGCGTTCTTGCGGGAACAAGAAGCGCCCGAGAAGGAAGAGGCCATCCCCGAGGTTTCAGTGTCGCACAACACCAGTCAACCTCAAGAGATTGGGCGCCCTCTCGAAAATCAGTCGATGCTGGGCCGCACGATAACGGGCCTGCTCGCAAAGAAAAGTGACGTGCCCCTAGCAGCATCCCAGAATTGAAGGAAAGAGACATGCGGTTCATACGCGACATCATCGATGAAAAGAAAAATGCGACCCTGACAAAAGCACCGGAGGATTTTGACGCTTGCGGTGAGGCCGAAATCGCCAATCAAGGCAGGACGATTGCGGCCGTCAATCCACTATCTCATGACGCAGCAGAGCCTATGCCAACCGCCGTGCCGACGTCGGCCCCAACCGATGATCAGGCACTCCGCAACATTTTCAAAACTGAAACTGGTGACGCGCCAACACCCCGGTCCGACGTAGGCCACCCGGAGTTGCAAGAGGAGACGTCTGTTTTTGATCAGCCACATGAGTCGATTGGTGAGGTGCCAAATCCCGCAGACCACATGCAAGATGAGGTCGTTGCGCCGGAGCGACATGAGGCTGAAATAGACCAAACGCGCTATGTGGCACCAGCGGGTTCGACTGTCCCGGAAGAGCCTTACAGGGAGGCCCGGATGCAGCCGCCCGCTGTTGAGGAAGTTGAGGCACCAGATCAACCTGTCGAAGTCCCGCAACCTGCTGCAGGACGCATGCTGTGCCGGTCTGGACGCGTCAAAACCCGTGTCCTTGGCTTTGGTCAACCTCACCACACTCAGACAAACGTGTTTAACAGCACCGAAACGCAAGCGGCTTCCACGCCGACCACACACCCGGTGGGGTGGCTTGTGGTTGTGAACGGGCCGGGTACGGGATCTGCATTCACGCTGTTCAGCGGCGTGTCTTCCATTGGGCGCGGCCCTGATCAAACGGTCCCTCTTGCCTTTGGTGACAACAGCATTTCGCGCGAAAACCACGCCGCGGTTGCCTATGACGCGGAGCAAAGCAGCTTTTACCTGGGCCACGGAGGCAAGACCAACCTGGTGCGTCTGAACAACCGTCCGGTTTTGAGCACAGAACAGGTTCATTCAGGTGATGAGATCCGAATTGGTGAAACCACCTTGAGATTTATCGCGCTCTGCGGAGAACAGTTTTCCTGGTCCACTTATCAAACGAACGGTGTCACCCATGACGCAGCCCACTGAGTTTTACTACGATGTCGCGTCCGGCCTCTCTCAAGGGCGACGGGAGCGGCAGGAAGATACTATCGCAATCGACTTTCCTGTGGGCATGGATCACGGCTTTGCGGTTCTTTCTGACGGGATGGGCGGGCATAACGCAGGCGACCTTGCCAGTGGTATCGTCGTCACCGAAATCTTCAGCGCCTTGAAATTGCAGACGCTGTCACCGCAGGCATTTGAGACCAAGATCAAGCAAACGCTCTGTGATGCGGTCAGTGACGCGAACCTGTGTTTGGAACATGTGACCGCACAGCAGCAGGAGCCGCAGATTATGGGCGCGACGCTGCTTGCGCCGGTTCTGTTTCATGATCGTTTGTATTGGGTGTCGGTCGGAGACTCACCGCTCTTTTTGTTCCGAGAGGGTACACTGACGCGTTTGAACGAGGTTCATTCCCTGAAGGCCGAGATTGATGCGTTGCTAGAGAAGGGGCAGATTTCGGCCTTGGAGGCTGCCAATCACCCGGACCGGGAATGCCTCACTTCGGTCCTTATGGGGCGTGACATTCCAAAGGTTGACTGCGCGCAAACGCCTTTTCGGCTGCAAGACAATGATATTGTCGTCGCCGCCAGTGACGGTTTGGAGTTTCTGGAAGAAGATCAGATCGCCACGATCATCGGAAAAAGCCAGGACAAACACAGCGCAGAGATCAGCGCGGCGCTTCTGGACGCCATCCATACTTCTGATGACCCCGAGCAGGACAATGTCTGTCTGTGTGTGATCAAACGGTCGCGGCGCAAAGCGTCCAAGCCGCAAGAGCCTAAGACGGCAAAACAGTCGTCGATGACCGTTTTCAGCGCCAAGGTTGAGAACGGCGCGAGCGTTTATCGGATTTCAAGAAAGGTCACAGCTTGATTACCGCGCAATCCATTACGCAAGTCAGCCGCAGGTTGGAGCACTCTCTGGGCAAGCCGGCGTTTCCAACGCTGCACAGGCGTTTAGGGGCAGAACTTTTGGCGAAGCTTCAGCAAGCCGTTCAGGTGACGGTTGCTGGCCTGCCGCAAAGTGGGAAAACCAGTTTGATCAATATGTTGCTGGGATGGTCCATTGTTCCTGACTTGCGCAATGTCCAGATCGTCACGGTCGTCTACGGCCCGCAGCCGCGCAGTTTGGTCGAATACCAAGATGGCACCTTCGAAGAGATATGCGGCATCATCGAGGACCGCGTATTTGACCGCCCCGTGTCACGCGTGACCATAGAGCTTCCGGAAGACAAACTGCTAACGCAGTGCTTCTGCGAGGTCACGCTGGCCGGATCTGACGCCGAAATTGCACGCCTGTTGGAAGACGTTGCAAAGACGTCCGCGCTTTTGATCTGGGCCAGCAATGATGTTTCTGCCGAAGAACAGCAAATGTGGCGCGCTGTACCCGAGCATGTGAAGGATCACAGTTTTCTAGCCCTTACCATGGCAGACCGCCACCAGATGACCGGTAAACTGGTCCAAAAAGTAAGGGCGCTTGAGCCTTTCGTGGCACAGGAGTTTTACGGATTGTACCCGGTCGCCACGTTGCAAGCTTTGAAGGCGCGGTTATCAAGCATGCCTGATCACGCCAAACTTTGGACACTGAGTGGTGGAGAAGCGCTATGCGCTGTCATTGAGCAGCAGGTTTCCTTGGGCCTCGCAGAAGATCTCGATCGCGCGAAAGTGCTGCTAGAGATGGTGGGCGCCGAACAGCTTAACCAGGCCGAAACGGCGGGACCCACAGTGCATGACATCCCTGCGCTAACTCAGGATGAAGCGCACCCCCACGCGCCCAAATCGTCAGGTGTCACGCATCTGGGTGCGTCAGCCCTGAAAAAGGCCATGCAAGAGCTGGAAAGCTGCGCAAAGTATCTTGCGACGGATGTGGGTCATGACACCGAGGACCTCTCGCCCCTGTTCTCCAGATGCATCGAGACCGTTCAGAACCTGTCAGAGACATTGGCGGATGTGGCCTGCCAAGACACACTCATCGACGCACTTTTGCAGGACACGCGGCAAGGCGAAAACATGCTCATCTTGCTGCAGCTTGAAGACAATGAGGATGCCGCAGTCGATGCTCTCTCACTCATGGTGCAATTGAAAAAGGAGGTGGCTGCAACGGCGGCCGCATAGCGCAAGGGAAGCTCTCCCGTGCTCGTAACGTTAAGCAGTCTGGATTGATATGAACGCCGAAGCTCAATCTTCTTTCACCACAGGCCTTCGACAGGCCCCCCGACCATGCGACTTTGGATCGGGCCTTGAGGAATTGAAATCCTGCATCGACGAGATGCATTCTGTCGATGCTGCCCTGGCCAAGCTGGCGTCTCTCCTGCAGGAAAAGCCGGGCAAGACGATTGGCAGATTGCGAAAAGAAATCGCAGAATTCGAGCCCACAATCACGGTATTGGGTCAGGTAAAGGCAGGCAAAACCGCATTGGTGAATGCGCTGGCCGGTTGGCACGACCTTCTTCCATCGGATGTGAACCCTTGGACATCGGTTGTCACTTCGCTGCATTTAACGACCGACACGGAACGCTCGGAAAACCGCGCGTCTTTTCGGTTCATGACGGAAACGGAATGGGCGCGTCTTCTGAATAAAGGCGGACGGATCGGTGAATTGGCGAGCCGGGCGGGTGCCGAAAGTGAGTTTCTAAAGATTGCAGAGCAAATCGAAACCGTGCGCGAAAAGGCCCGCAAGCGCCTTGGCAAAAAGTTTGAGCTTCTGATCGGCGAAGAACATGAATATGGCTATTTCGACAAGAACCTGCTGGAAAAATACATCTGCCTTGGGGACGATTTCGGCGAAGGTGATGGTGATCCCGAAACAGCCGATCAGGGTCGGTTTGCCGATATCCTTCGATCTGCTGATCTTTACCTGAAGAGCGCGGTTTTTCCATGCAACCTGTGCCTGCGAGATACGCCTGGCGTGAATGATACCTTTATGATGCGCGAACAGATCACGGTGCAGGCGATCCGTGAAAGCCGCATGTGTCTTGTGGTTCTGTCGGCCAGTCAGGCGCTCACCTCGGTGGACATGGGGCTTATCCGGCTCATCACAAACCTGAAATCCCGCAACGTTTTGATCTTCGTCAACCGAATTGATGAGCTTGCCAAACCCGGTCAGCAAGTGCCAGAGATTGAGCGCATCATTCGCGACACGTTGAAGAAAAACGATGTGTCCGACGACATCGAAATCGTGTTCGGCAGTGCCTATTGGGCCAGCGTCGCGTTGTCTGGGGATGTGAACAAACTGTCTAAGGCCAGTGCGAATTCTTTGTACAATTGGGCGGAATTTGCCCTTGAAGCAACCAACAGTGACGCGGGGCCCGACAGAACGGTTTGGCAATTGTCAGGCCTGCCAGCGCTGTTACGCGCGCTCTCGGGTCGGATTGTTGTGGATATGGGACGGCCCCTTTTGGAGAAGGTATCAAATGCTGGGATCAGTGCAGCCTCCGGCGCGCAGGCCGCAGGCCGGATCCGCTTGGAAGGTGTGGGCGAGGCAACGATCCCCAGATCCGATGCGCAAGCGGCATTCGATGCCCTGTCCAAACAGCATCTGTCAACCTTGCGCGAAAGTCTGGACACTGCCGTTACGGACTATCAGGACCGTGCCGACCGGTCCCATGCACAGTTTGTCGAACGGGCCAGCCAGTCCTTGATTTCGCATCTTGAGAGTTACGGCCCGCGAGAGGGGTGGCGATATGATCCCGCAGGTCTGCGAGTGTTGATGCGATCAAGTTACAGGGCATTTGGTCAGCGCTCGAAAAGACTTGCCCTTGCGGGTTATGAAAACGCGCTGCGCGATCTGGCAGAACTGTATGTCGGTCTTTTTGGAAATCAGATCGATTGTTTGCAAATGCCATCCTTGCCGCTGCCCCCTCTGCCCGCGCCCGTAAGCCTTGGGCAAACCATCGCCTTGGATTTCAATGATGGTTGGTGGATGTCCTGGTGGAAAAGGCTGCGAGGATATGAGGCCTTCGCGAAACAGTTTCAGCAATTGATCCATGGCGAAACAGAAGACTTCATGACGCAAATCAAAGTCACGCAAACGGACCTTGTGTGCAGCCAAATCATCAAAGCGTTGGAAGAGTTTTTCGAAAATCAGCGTGACATTCTCTCTGAGATCGTCGCGGCCGCGGATGGCGGGCAAGATGTGGTCCAAGCCGCCAGACAGAGTGGTGAGTCCGAGCTGTTCGGACAGATCAGAGACTTGCAAGCGTTGTTAGAGACACACACGGCACAAGAAGGGCAAACGATATGATGAGCGATCCACTCCAAGTGTCCAACATGGATGAGGACGGCCCTGCGCGCAAACCCCGTATCGGTTTGATGGGTGAATTCAGCGCTGGAAAAAGCACGCTTTTGAACATGCTTCTGACGGGCGATCCCTTACCTGTAAAGGTGACGGCAACAAACGCTCCGCCGGTTTGGATTTCCCATGGATCTGACGCGGCAGTACGGGTTCTGGTGGACGGCACGGAAGAAACCATTGATCCAGGTGACCTTGAAAGCATTGGCTTGCAGGGAACGAAGTTTGTCCGGCTTTACATGCAATCGGATGCGCTGGAAATCTGCGACCTGATCGATATGCCAGGCATTTCAGACCCCAACATGTCGAGCGACGTCTGGAAACAGGTTTTTGATGAGGTTGACTGCGTGATCTGGTGCACCCACGCGACGCAGGCCTGGCGCCAATCCGAGGCCGCAGTCTGGGCTGAGATTGAAGGCCAGACGAATGGCAATAACATACTGGTCGTCACGCAGTTCGATAAAATCAAAACGGAACGAGATCGCGCGCGGCTGATCGCACGCGTGAAGAAGGAAACCAACGGGCTCTTTGAGGATGTGTTTCCACTTGCGCTGATGGATGCAATCAACGCGTCCAATGAAGAAACGTGGAAAGACAGCGGTGCTGCGGCCTTCAGTGATTTCTTGGTCGAAATGCTATTGCGGCGCGAAGAAAAATCTTCGGCACCGATTGACGTTGCTGCCCGCGCCATGGGCTCTGATCAGGGCGCGACGCAAATTTGCAAACGTAACCCCGCGCCAGGTGAAGACAGTGACAAAAAAGTGGTTCCTCGTCGTGTCCGCTTGCATCCCGGGCGGGAGCGAACCAACCGAAACCAACCCGAGCACACCGCCCCCCCAATTTTCTAGCCTGCTTGGCCAAAAGCTTTGTCATCAGAAAACCAACAAGGACCGTCAATGAAACATCATCTTGAAGCACTGCGTCTTTCCAGTCCGGGATGCCACGTGGTGGCATTCGGTGATGCCAAAGCGCAGATCGTTCTACGCGCCAGCCACGACACAACCTACAAGCGGGAACATCTTGACCGGTTTTGCGAACAAGCCGCGTCCTCCTTTCTCACTTTGGAGTGCGCGCGCCATATCTGGTCTGCCGAAGAACGGGCCAATGAAGTCATCCAAGTGAATGGCAAGTCGGTGACTGTGTTTGTCAAAGACAGCACGGATGCCGCAGAGTTTTTGTGCTTGGTGAGCGATGCCAGCTCAGACCTGGATACTCTGACCGCCGACGCGCATCAGACCTTGTCCAAGATATTGAGGGAACTGTGATGAGGCTCAAGCAAAAAGAGCCGCATCCGCATCAGGACCAACGCCAAGCGTTCAAGCAGATGGTGGATAGATTTGCGCGCATTGGTTTTGGCCGCGCGCAACCGCTGATTGAGACAGGCCCGGATAGATATCCTGAATTGCGCAGGATTCTGATTGAGATTGATGAGACAATGTTGCCTCGCCGGATCGTCTTCGAAAATGGGAGAAGACGGCAAATTGAATTGCACGCGTCCAACCGTCGTTTGCTGGCGGTAAAGGCCAAAGGTTTTGAACCCGAAACGGCACCAAACTCGCCGCAAAAACTGGCGCAGCAGTTCGCAGAACTCTTGCAGTCATTTGTGGCGGAAAGTGAAACCATCTGCCTGCGTCCACCGCAAAAAATTGCGCCGTTAAAAGATGCCGGTGTTTCCGTGTCCACAGATCTTTTAGCACGCGCGCTGGGCCTGATCGAAAGATGGAATGACGCTGATCCGGTTGATGTTTTGGAGGTCTTAAAGGAAACGTCAATTGCGTCGCTGCATGCAACCCCTTGCCTGTCGTTCTCATGTGAACAGGGCCCGGAGACGGAAGTGGGTCGATTGAAGTCCTTTTGGAGAGAGTACACGCGCAACGTTGTACCAAAAACTGACACGTGGAGAGGCCCCGATGGAAAACGCGAATGCCGGGCTTTTGAACTGGACCGTCAAAAGTATCTGGTCGTCGTCCAAACAAACCATGTGTCCGCGGTTTTGGCTGTTCTGCCACGAAAGCACTTGAACACCCTGGCAATGGTGTGACCTGCGGTCCTGGATGAGTCCAAGCGAGCTTGTTCATGCAAGCCTGTGTTACTATGGGCAGCCTTTGAATGTGCCCAAACAGCGAAAATTTGCTGGCGTCAGACCTATGGACTGTCTGCAGATGGCGCAGATTGGTTTCGTTCGCCAAAGCAAATCATGGTCTGCCGATTTATCTATCTTCATCTTTCCAGAAATACTCAAATCCGCGCTCATTTGCACCGCAGGACTTACGTTTCAAAGGTGATCAGCCTGGCAGCCTAAGATGAACCTGGCGCGATGGCCATGGGGTAGTGTTATCCGGAAACCAGCGTCAGATCGTACAATTCCGCCACCGCGCTATCGATGCGCAGCCAAACCACGCAGTTGCCTTTTTCCAGATCAATCACTTGCACGCCGCACCATGGCTCACTGTCCGCTGTCCAAATCCATCACGACCCCACCATCGGCGCGCCGGTCACGCCTGCCGTCCAACGTGTTTGATCTGCTGACGGCAGTGATACATTATTTGGTTTGCTCGTCGCCACGGCCAAAACAATCAGGTGACCGCGGTCCTTATCCACCAATGCGTTGATCAAAAGTGGGTGTGGCAGTTGAAGAGCGTGTTGACGAAGATGGACCCACCACCGGCATTCAACCCAAGGTCATGAACATAAAGTGCGCCGGTCATGCGCGGCCTGCATCGGCTGACAGGGTCAGCGCGCTGACACCCAGCCGGGCCAGTGCTGCATCCCATTTGTCCTTGTCTTTTGTCCCAAAGACCAATTCGGGATCGGCATCGCACACAAGCCAGGCGTTCTGCGCAATCTCCGATTCCAGCTGCCCCGGCCCCCACCCGGCATAGCCTAGCATGATCAACGCTTGTTTCGGTCCGCGACCATTGGCCAGATCTTCCAGAATATCCAGCGTTGCTGTCATGGCGAAATCATCATTCACATCCAGTGTCGACAGCGAAGAATGATAGCCGTAGCTGTGCAGCACGAAGCCGCGCCCATGTTCCACCGGCCCGCCGAAATGAACGGCCATGTCGCGGGCTTCCTTCGTGGGTGTGATCTCCAACTGGTCCAGCAGGTTGGTCAGGCGCAGCTCTTCTGTGGGTTTGTTGATGATCAACCCCATAGCCCCTTCCGGCGAATACGCGCACATGAAAATCACCGAACTGGAAAAGCGCGGATCCCCCATTTCGGGCATGGCGATCAATACCTTGCCGGTGAGATCCATTTCCTGCACGCCGTGCCCTTTCGCTTTGAATGACCCGATGATGGGGGCAGTTGGGGTCATGTGCAAGGCGCAGGTCGCGTGACGTTTGCGATTTCTCGCGCGGAGGTCGAGGGAAAGTGAGTTGGCATCAGACCTCAAATCACCCAGAAAGAGGCCATGTTGCGAAAACTAATGATCTCTCTTGCCTGCATGCTGAGCCTGTTGGCCCCGGCATCGGCCCAGAACCTGGGCGATATCGTGCAGGTGGAAGTGCTGCCGGGGTGGCGCGGGACCGATGGCACCCATACCGCCGCACTGCGCGTGACCATGGCCGATGGGTGGAAAACCTACTGGCGCTCGCCCGGTGAGGCAGGCATCCCGCCCCGGTTTGACTGGCGCGGATCGCGCAACCTGCTGGGAGTGGAGATGATCTGGCCCACGCCGCGCATCACCGTCGATCATGGCATGCTCACCATCGGTTATGCGCGCGAACTGGTTTTGCCGATGCAGCTTCTGCCACAGCGCGCGGGAAAGGACGTGCGGCTCAAGGGTCTCATCGAAATCGGCGTGTGCAGAGAGGTCTGCATTCCGGCAGAGCTTCGCGTGAATGCCACCCTGTCCCCCGGTGCGGCTGAGCGCGATCCTCGGATTGCCGCGTCGTTGGCCAACCAGCCCTACTCGGCGTCAGAGGCCGGTGTTGGGCGCGTGGCCTGTCGCGTGTCGCCCACGTCGGATGGCCTCGGCTTGCGTGCGGAAATTGACGTACCGCGTCTGGGTGGTCAGGAAGTCGCGATCATCGAGGTGGGTGACCCGCAGGTCTGGGTCGCCAAGGCCAAAACCACCCGTCAGGGCGGACGATTGGTGGCGCAAACCACCATGCACCACGTGGAAGGGCGGTCTTTCGCGCTGGATCGCAAGGACATTCGGGTGACCGTGCTGTCGGGCAGTGAGGCGGTGGATATTCAGGGCTGCCCAGCCGGTTGAGCCCGGCGTTGCGCGATGAACCCGGCCGCTGCAGCCGCCATGACAATGAGACATACACCAATGACGTAAAACGCCAGAGACGCACCCATCGGCGACCAATCCGCCATTGGCCCCGCAAACGCGTACAGCCAGGCGGGAAGCGCGCCCGTGATTGCCGTCACGCCCAAGGTCACCCCGAGCCACGCCAGTATCGCGCCAAGGCCCAGCGTAACTGGCCATTTCACCCCCGCCTTTCGCGCCCGCAACGCACGGCCAAGCGCCACGCGTCTGCGGCTCAGATCATGCTGGATCGCCACCAATGCGGGCACGAGGAACAGCACCAGCACCATCCCAAAACCCAAGCCGTAGACCAGCGTGATCACTGACGGTTTAAGAAACTCAGCTGCCTGAGACCCTTCAAAGAGCAGCGGTGCAAGTCCCAGCACGGTGGTCAAAGTGGTCAAAATCACCGGCCTTAACCTGTCGGCCGCACCTTCCATAATGGCCTGATAAATTCCCCGGGTTTCGGCATGTTCATCGATGGTCGACACCAGCACGATGGAATCGTTGATAATGATCCCTGTCACCCCCAACAGCCCGATAATCGTAAACATCGACATCGGTACATCCCAGATGTAATGGCCGTAAATCGCGCCCGTGAGGCCAAAGGGTATGACAGCCATGACCACCGCAGGGCGGGTCCAACTGGCGAATACCCAAGCCAGCACAGCATAGATTCCGATGATCGTCATGATCCAGGCAAAGCGCGCATCGGCAAGAAATTCGCGTTCTTGCAGCACAAGACCGGTCACCCGGCTTTCCACCTGATACGCGGATTCAATCTTTGGCAGGATCTCATTTTCGATGGTCTCAATGATCTCGATGGCGCGGCCCGCGTCGCCGCGGTCTATTTCCCCGCTGACGTCTACCTGCTGCGCGCCGTTTTCGCGCCGCACGGTTGCAAAGCCGCTGCGACGGTCGACCTCCACAATTTCGGCGAGTGGTACATAAGCCCCGTTCGGCGCACGCAATTGGGTGCGTTCTATGAAATCAGCCGTGGCCTCCTCGGATGGTAGCTCCACTCGGATAGCGGCGCTGCGTCGCCCGGCGGGATAGGTTGCGGCCTCAATACCCGACAGGCGGTGCCGCACAACGCGACCCAAATCATCCAGACTGAACCCCATCGCCTGCCCTTGAGGGGTGAGTGACAGAACAAGCTCATCCTTGTCATAGGCCAGATTGTCTTCCACGCCTGTGACATCAGGAAAACGCGTCAACTCGGCCTGCACTGCCTCTGATGCGCGTTTGAGGACCTCGCTCGAGGCGCCATAAATCTCAATCTCAAGGCTTTCTTGCCCCGGCCCGGCAAAGGCGCTGCGAAAGCTAAGGGTTTCGACCTGTGCCGGACGGTTTACCTCTTGCTGGAGATCGCGGGCAAACGCGGTGCTGGAATAGGGCCTGAGATCGGCATCGATCAATTCAATCGATATCCCGCCAAGCTCATCTGGGGGTTTCACGTTCACGCTATCTTCGCGCGTGTTTCCACCGGCTTCGGCCGTGGCGCGTACGATGGGGTTGCGGCCGTATTCCTCTTCGTATCGGGCTGCCACGGCATCTGCCGCGCGTTGCAATTCGCGCATCATGGCAACGGTCACGTCGCGGCTTGTTCCCGATACCATTTCGAACCGCCCGTTGACTTGACCGGATTCGGGCGCGTTAAAAAACCGCCAGGCCACATCGCGTGACACCAGCATGGTAATTTGCCCGATGAAAAGCGCGATGATCAGGGCCAAAACCGGATAACGGAACGCGATGACCCACGCCATGAACGGCCGAAAACCGGTATCCCGCACCCAGACAAACCCCCGGTTCACGTAGTGCGATGGAATGTCATACCAGCGCGCTTTGGCAGACTGGGCCAACGCATGGGCCATATGGTTGGGCAGGATCAGGAAGCATTCGATCAGTGAGGCGATCAGCACCGCCACCACAGTCCAGGGAATGTCTGAAATAAATGTACCGAATTCCCCGCCTATGAAGACCAGCCCGAAAAACGCGATCATTGTGGTCAGCGCCGCACAAAACACCGGCAATGCCATACGATGGGCCGCCCGCTCTGCGGCTTCATGAGGAAACTCGCGCAGCTTACGGGCGCGGGCATCGGCGTGTTCGCCCACCACAATTGCGTCATCCACGATGATGCCCAATGTAATGATCAGCGCGAAAAGGGAGATCATGTTGATCGTGATCCCCAAAACGTACATCGCACCAATCGCCCCCATGATTGCCACGGGAATGCCTGCCGCGACCCAAAACGCCGTGCGCGCATTAAGGAACAAAAACAGCAGCAACAGGACCAGGCAAAGACCCAGAAGCCCGTTGTCAATGAGGAGGTTCAACCGGTCTGATATGACCTCCGAGGCCGTTTGTGACTGCTCAATCCGGATGCCTTGCGGTGCGGTGGACATTAGATCCGCAACGACCTTGTCAACGATGGCTTGCACCTCCAACACATCGCCTGCAGCCGAACGTTCGATCCGAACGGTGACGGCCGGATCGTCACCTTCAAAAAACTGCCGGTCTCTGGCCACGCTTTCGACGTTCACAAAGCCCACATCGCCAATGGACAGGTTCGTGCCGTCTGCATTGGATTTCAGAACAATCGCTTCAATCGCCGCTCGGTCGCGATCCCGTGTGCCGGTTCTGATGCGCAGGTTAGATCCCTCCAGATCACCCGCCGGGCTTGCTTCCACCTGCGCATTCACGGCCCGGGCGATATCGGCCATGGTGATATCATGGGCGATCAGGCTCACCGATGGCACTTCCACGACCGTGAGAGGTGCTGCCACCCCCTGAATGGCTGTCCGCGTCACGCCCTCATCGAAAAGCCGCAACACCATTTCATCCGCGACATTTGCCAATTGTTCAGGGCTGACCTGCCCGGTGATCACCACTTTCGTCACCGGATCACGCCAGGCATCCCGGGTGACTTTGGGTTCTTCGGCCTCTTCGGGCAGTTCATCAACGGTGCTGACAGCTGAAAGCACGTCTTCGGCAGCGCGCCCCATATCCCAACCGGGCTCAAACTCCATCACAATGTAGGACCGCCCCTCAATGCTGAGAGAAAAAGACTGATCGACCCCGTCGACTGTCAGCAGCGACGGATTGAGCACCTGCACCACGCCCTGATCGATATCTTCTGCGCTTGCCCCGTCCCAAGTGGTGCTGACGCTGATCGAGTTTACCACCACTTGCGGCAAAAACTGCGCTCTCAGATTGGGGATCGAAATCGCGCCCAAAACCAGCAGCACCAGCAAAAGAAGGTTGGCCGCAGTGCGGTGCCGTGTGAAGTAAGAAATGACATTCGATGCAGGGGCAGGGGTTTCGCGTCGCATGGAACTTACCCGCCGATCCGCCGCTCAAGTCGTTCTACCAGATCTGCCGGCACTTGCGCCTCCTGCAACTGGCCCAGAAGTTGCAACTTGATTTCTTCACTGACCTCAAGCCCGGTCTGAACAAAGGCAATCAGCCGCGCACGTTGATCATCCGAGAGAATGAGCAGCGCCACATCGTCCTGGCCGGGGTCAATGCTTTTGGGCTGAACCTTTACCCCTTCTCCGAGAAGCGGTGTGCGCTCGGTGAGTACCTGTACCCCGTCCAGCGCGCCCTGATCCCGGGACCGAACCAACACGTCATCGCCCTGTCGCCGCAACAGCGCCACGGGCACAGCCTGCAATCGGCTGTCCGCCCCGAGGATCATCACATTCCCATCACTGCCAAGCGCCGCAGAGGGCAATCGCACCGCGCCATCCAGCGCGGGTTCTTCGATTTCGACCGTGACGAAATCGCCGGGCTTTAAGGCCGGTGCCTCCTGCAACCTCGCAAAAACAAGCCGTCCGATCTGGCCTTCGCCAACCGCGGCACTGTCCCGGCTGATCTGACCCTGATATTCAAGTCCTGTCCCAAAGCTCGACAAGATCACCCGAACAGCGGCGCGCGTCAGTTGGCCGTCTGCATCGGTGAGGCGGCTATACTGTGCTGTGGACACGCGGAATGACACTTCCAAGGCGCTGCCATCCACAACCATGCCCAGCCGCTCATTGACGGACACAAGCCCGCCTTCAACGACCATCACATCGCTCAGCGTGCCGTCAAACTTGGCGAAGATCTGCGTGTCAGACAGGTTTTGTGTGGCCTCATCAAAGGCAATCATGGCCCGTGCGATCCGCGTCTCCGCTTGATCGAGGCGCGCCTCTGCCGCCGCTTCTGCCTTGCGCGCCACGATCACCAATTGCCGCGCCTGACTGGCCGCAAGCTCTGCGGTTTCCACCGCTGCCGCCGTGCCCACGCCCCGCGCTTCCAAGTCCGCCTGTCGCTGGAATGCTTTCTCGCGCAGACCCGCCTGATCCACCGCCGCCGCGGTTTCGTCCCGCGCTAGGATCAGCGCCCGCTCTGCTTCCCGTTCTTCGGCCTGGGCATCAGTCAGCTCACTTTCCGCCCGGCTCAATGCAAATTCGGCGTCTGTTGGATCCACCACAGCGAGCAGATCACCCGCCTGAACCACGCCACCATTCTCGAAATTCTCTGCCAGGTCCACCAATGTCCCGGACGACTTCGCTCGTATCTCCAGTGTCCGGCGGCTCTGAATTTCGCCATAGGCGGTCAGAATGGGCGTAACTTGCGCAGGGTGGACCGTGATCATCGGCACGACAAATTCGCGCTCCCGCCGTTCTGGAACTTTTCGCTCTTCTGCTGCGCGTTCCTGAAATGCGGTCACCATGCCGTTGCCTGCATAGGCCAGAAGGCCCAATGACAGGGCCAGCATGAACAATCCACTGAGGCTTTGCCTTAGAAATCGCATCCGGGTTTAAGCCTTTTCAAGTCCACTCCGCGTGTTCATAGACAGATGGCGCGAAATGCCTGACACTTCAACTCACGGGATTATAATACGGCCAACGCGGCGTGTTCCGTCGCTACATCTTTTCTAATTTCGAGGCAGGGCGCCGATGGCTTTGACGGCACCCCCTGACATCATTCCTAACGCGGTCAGTAGCGAATGAACCCGCGATGATGGAACCCTTTGTTGCGGAAACCATGGTGTTTGAAACCGCGATGGCGAAACCCGTGAGAGTGGAAGCTCCGATTGTGAAATTTGCCAAAACGATTGACGCGGGAATGGTGGAAGCGATTGAAACTATGGGACCGAAAGCGCTTTTTATGAACGCGTTTCTTTTTTACTTTGAAGTCGGCTTGATGCACGTCTGCGTCCAAGGTGCCGGAGTATACGCTTGCTACGGCGGCAGTAGGTGTCGGCGTTGATGTGTAGACGGCTTGGGTCAGCTGCGCAGCGCCAGCGGTGGTTGCAATGCTGGCAAGGCAGATGACGGCAATGGCAAGTCTTCTCATTTCTCTCTCCTCACATTTGAATGTCTTTGTGCTGAAGAGGGTACGGTGATACTCACTCCGCTCAAACCACAGCTGCGCGAGGTATGTGTCAGTTTAGCCGCGCCCGTGGCCTGCCACCGCGTGACATAGATCACCGTGACGTCGAAAAAGTGACTTAAACCAAATGGATGACGTGGTTCACGCCTGCATTACTAAATCGTTTTAGACACGGTTTCGGCTGAATGGTTACGTAAGGTAAAACCATTGCTGCTCTCTATTTGCGCTGCAAATGCTCATCTAATCGCGGCATGATCTCCACGAAGTTGCAGGGTTTGTGACGAAAATCCAGCTGCCGCACGAGGATCTCATCCCAGGCGTCCTTGCACGCCCCGGGGCTGCCCGGCAGCGCGAACAGATAGGTCCCTCCGGCAACGCCCGCCGTTGCCCGCGATTGCACTGCACTGGTTCCGATCTTCTGCATTGAGACCATCGTGAAGACCGTGCCGAACGCATCGATCTCCTTTTCATAGACATCCCGATGCGCCTCCACCGTCACATCCCGACCCGTCAGGCCGGTGCCCCCGGTTGAGATCACGACATCCACAGTATCATCTGCGATCCAACGGGCCAGTTGTTTTGCAATCTCATCCCGCTCATCAGGCAGGATCATACGCGCGGCCAAGCTATGCCCGGCCTTTTCAAGCCGTTCCACCAGCACGGTGCCAGATCGATCCTCTTCCAGACTGCGCGTGTCACTTACGGTCAGGACGGCGATGCGCACAGGGATGAACTCGATATTTTCGTCTATATTTGACATAAAAACGGCCTCTTTCTACGTCGCCGGCTCAATATCGAACCAGTTGACCGACGGACCTAGATTGGCCACCACGGTGTCGCCAACCCGGCCCCGTTCGCCCCATGCATCGTGAATATGTCCGCACACCGCCAAGGTCGGTTGCACCCGCGCAATCGCATCGCGTATCGCCGTGGACCCCACTGAGACCCCGGTTGAGGTCACATCGGCAATTCCTTTGGGTGGTGAATGAAACACCATTATGTCGGCATGTTCGCAAGGGGCCAACATTTCCTCGGCCCGGGGTTCGGACAAATCGCAGCTCCAAGCCCCAAAGGGCGTTTCGGGCACTCCGTAGCCCAATCCAAAAAAACGCAAGCCTGCGACCTCGGCCGCATTCCCGTGAAGCACGATCATGCCCTCGTTCGCGGCTGTTCGCAGCTCATCTGCGCTTTCACAATTGCCCGGTACCACGACGCAAGGCGCGGCCAGTCCTTTGATCAACGTCATCGCCTCCGAAAGGCCTTCGCGCTGATTGCAGAAATCCCCGGCGCCGATCACCAGATCAGCCTCCCGGCTTGCCTCAACCAATACCGCGGCCCGTCCCCGCGACAGGTGCAAATCGGAAAACCCCAGAACCTTCATCCGTCCAGCCTCGCCCTCAGTGTCAGCAAATCCGCCCAGGCCTCCCGCTTGGCCTGCGGATTGCGCAGCAGATAGGCAGGGTGAAACATCGGCAGCGCTGGCTTGCCATAGGCCTCCGCCCACGTACCGCGCAACCGCGTGATCCCGCGTTTGCCCAGCCCCGCCTGACAACTGATATTGCCCATCAGGACCACCAGATCCGGGTCCACCAAATCCACATGCCGTTGCACGAACGGCAACATCATCGCGATCTCATCGGGCTTCGGATCCCGGTTCTGCGGTGGCCGCCATGGCAAGACGTTGGTGATGTAAAACGCCTGATCCACTGGCTTTTCCCGCCCCAGCCCAATCGCGTCGAACATCAGGTTCAAAAGCTGCCCTGCACGCCCCACGAAGGGCTTACCCACCCGGTCCTCATCCCGGCCAGGCGCCTCACCAATAATCATGACCCGCGCCTCTGGCTGCCCATCCGAAAACACCAGGTTCCGCGCGCCGCGCTTCAACTCGCAATGCTCAAACGCCGCAAGTGTCGCCTGCAACGCCCCCAAATCCGCAACCCCCGCTGCCGCCTCTCGGGCCACCGCCACCACATCGACGGAGGTTGACGGCTGAGGGGCAGGGCCCGCCGCCGTCGTCTTCACAGGCGCAGGCTTGGCCGCCAATTCATACCGATTGACGGGGGCATCCCCAATCGCCTCATCCGCCCCTAGCTCCATCTGCCATTCAAGCAAAGCCAGCGCGGTGGCCTGATCCATCTGCGATTCCATACCCGTCAATCTAAAGCGCACTCAACAACACCAAAAGTCGATTTCCAAAACCGGCTTCTTTCTGGTCAAAAATTCTCCGCGGGGGTGTCGAAGCCGTGGCTTCGACATTGGGGGTTGGCCCCCATCAACCCTTGCCCCTGCACCCAACCCTTCCTATAAGCCCGGGAAACCGGCGGTCGGAGAGACGGATGAGCTTTTCACAATCCCATCTTCTGGGGATCGAGCCCCTCTCTCCTTCCGATATTTCCACCATTCTTGATCTGGCCGACCAATACGTCACCCTCAATCGCTCCACCATGAAACATGGCGAAGCACTGGCGGGTCTCACCCAGATCAACATGTTCTTTGAAAACTCCACCCGCACGCAAGCAAGCTTTGAACTCGCGGGAAAACGTCTTGGCGCAGATGTGATGAACATGGCGATGCAGGCCAGCTCCATCCGCAAAGGCGAGACGCTGATCGACACCGCGCTGACGCTGAACGCCATGCAACCGGACATCCTGGTCGTCCGTCACCCCCATAGCGGCGCGGTCGACCTGCTGTCGCAAAAGGTCAATTGCGCGGTGCTGAACGCCGGTGATGGCCGCCACGAACACCCGACCCAGGCCTTGCTCGACGCCCTAACCATCCGCCGCGTGAAGAAACAGATCACTGGCCTAACCGTCGCCATCTGCGGCGACATCGCCCATTCCCGCGTTGCGCGTTCGAACCTTCACCTGCTTGCCAAGATGGGCAATCGTATCCGCCTCATCGGCCCGTCCACCCTCATGCCCTCAGGGATGGAGAGCTTGGGTGCGGAGGTGTTCGAGGACATGGAAAAGGGCCTCTATGGGGCCGACGTCGTCATGATGCTGCGCCTTCAAAAAGAACGTATGGATGGTGGTTTCATCCCGTCGGAGCGCGAATACTACCATCGCTTCGGTCTCAATGCGGAAAAGCTCTCCCATGCCCATCCTGACGCCATTGTCATGCACCCGGGCCCGATGAACCGCGGTGTGGAAATTGACGGCGAACTGGCCGATGACATCAACCGTTCCGCCATTCAGGATCAGGTCGAAATGGGCGTCGCCGTTCGCATGGCCGCGATGGACCTCCTGGTGCGTGCACGCCGCGGTCAGAAAAGAAGTGGGCCCAATGAGGTGATGGCGTGAACCTTGATGTAAGCCCTGGCGAACACGGGCTGGTCCGCATTTTTCACCTGGGCTACCGCGTGTCGATGGAGTTGCAGCATTTCGAGGCAGTAGATCGCCTCGCCGCCGCGCTGGGCGTCGAATCCTTGCAAGCCGAAGACGTCCAGATCGTCGATCTCAGCGCGGTCCGTGAAATGGGCCTCACAACTTTCCTTATGGAAGGCTACGGCGTCTCGGAAGACGACATCACACCCCATACCGATACGCTCAATTCCCTCAAGGGTCACATTGCCGTCCTCCGCTCAGGGGCCTTTAACGGCGCGCCCCTCACCCTGTCGAACACGGACGATGCCCGCCTGATCGCCACCCTCCGCGAACCCCGCATGTCCGCCCCGACCCCCATGCCCAGCTATGACAGCGCCAGCGGGTCCTCCGGTGACACGGACCGCAAGCCCGTCTCCGACAAAGCCATGTCCGGCCGGATCGCCATGTACGCGCTCCTTGCTATTTTCGCCTTCACCGGTTTGATCATATGGCTCGCCTCATGAGTGAGATCGCGGGCTGGGAGGGCATCCTCGATAAAGACGAAAAGATCCTCTGGCAGGGCCAACCAGACGCACGTGTCAGATTACGGATCAGCAAACTTTTCGGGGCCGCCTTTGGTCTTTTCTTTGCAGGCTTTGCCCTGTTTTGGATGTTCCTCGCGGCATCAGCGGGTGGGTTTGTCTGGATGTTCGGCCTGTTGCATTTCTTTGTAGGCCTTTTCATCGTTATGGCCTCCCTTTTCGGCAGCGCCTGGCGACGCAAATACAGTTGGTATACGCTCACCGATCGTCGCGCCTTCATTGCCACTGATATGCCATTCCGGGCCCGCAGCCTCAAAAGCTATCCAATCATACGCGATACGGTGCTGAATTTTGATGGTGGCGATCCGCCGACCATCCATTTCAACCACGAATACCGACACCGAAAGAATGGCAAACAAAAGGTCGCGGTGGGGTTTGAGCGCATCCAAGACGGCGCTGAGGTCTACCGCCTTATGCGCGGCATTCAGGAGAAACTGGCATCATGAAAACCCTGCTCCACAATGCCCGCCTGATTGATCCCGAAGCGGGCACCGACACCACCGGCTGGCTTCTGATCGAAAACGGTCAGATCGCAGATAGGGGAAGCGAGACTGCGCCGAACGGTGCGGACGAGCGGCGCGATTGCGCAGGCCTTTGTCTTGCCCCCGGCATCGTCGATATTGGCGTCAAAGTCTGCGAACCGGGCGAGCGCCACAAAGAAAGCTACGGCTCCGCAGGCCTCGCCGCCGCTGCGGGTGGTGTCACCACCATGGTCACTCGTCCCGATACCGATCCTGCTATCGACACGCCCGAGGTGTTGGAATTTGTCGCCCGCCGCGCCAATGAAGCCGCACCTGTCAACGTCCTTCCCATGGCCGCGCTCACCAAGGGCCGCGAGGGGGGCGAAATGACCGAACTGGGATTCTTGATGGATGCAGGTGCCGTGGCCTTCACCGATTGCGACCACGTAATCACCGACACCAAGGTCTTCTCTCGCGCGCTCACCTATGCGCGCTCGCTCGGCGCCCTCGTCATCGCCCACCCGCAAGAGCCGATCTTGTCATCAGGTGCCGCCGCCACCAGCGGCCTGCGCGCTGCGCTGAAGGGCCTGCCCGCCGTCTCACCCATGGCCGAACGCATGGGTCTTGACCGCGATTTGGCTCTGATTGAAATGACCGGCGCGCGCTACCATGCAGACCAGATCACCGCCGCCCGCGCGCTGCCCAGCCTTGCTCGTGCCAAGGCCAATGGTCTGGACGTCACCGCGGGCACCTCGATCCACCACCTGACGCTGACCGATGCGGATGCTGACGACTACCGCACCTTCTTCAAAGTCAAACCGCCGCTGCGGTCTGAGGACGATCGCCAAGCGGTACTCGCCGCGCTCCGGGACGGCACCATCGACGTCATCAGTTCCATGCACACCCCACAGGACGAAGAAAGCAAACGCCTCCCGTTCGAGGAAGCGGCCAGCGGCGCCGTGGCGCTCGAAACCCTGCTGCCCGCCGCCATGTCCTTGATCCACGCAGGTGACCTCACTCTGCCGCAGCTTTTCAAAGCTCTTTCTCTCAACCCCGCCAAACGGCTTGGCCTCGCCGCGGGCCGCCTCGCCAAAGGCGCTCCCGCCGATCTGGTCGTCTTCGATCCGGACGCGCAATTCACCCTCGACCGCACCACGCTGCACTCAAAATCTAAAAACACCCCCTTTGACGGGCGCGAAATGCGGGGCAAGGTACAGGCGACCTATGTGAATGGTCGGATTGTGCATGAGGCAGGTTGATGCCCCCAATTGAATCCAGCGCTCTGATCCTCATCCTATGGGCCGTCATCGGCTACGGTCTGGGTTCCATTCCCTTCGGCCTCATCCTGTCGCAGCGTCTGGGCCTCGGCAACCTACGAAAGATCGGCTCCGGCAATATCGGCGCCACCAATGTCCTGCGCACGGGCAACAAGGGGGCCGCCGCCGCCACGCTCCTCCTTGACGCCTTGAAAGGTGCCGCTGCTGTCCTGCTGGCCCGCGCCCTTTCCGGCGAAGACGCCGCCCAACTCGCTGGCCTAACCGCGTTCCTGGGCCACTGCTTCCCCATCTGGCTCCGCTTCAAAGGCGGCAAAGGCGTCGCCACCTTCTTCGGCATCCTGTTCGCGCTGGCCTGGCCGGTTGGCCTCGCCTGTGGAGCCACATGGCTCTTTGCCGTCGCCGTGACGCGGCAATCTTCCATGGGCGCCCTCATGGCCGCGTCCCTTTCTGTCGTCTGGACCACATTCTTGGGCGAAACCCGCATGATCATCCTGATCTTCATCCTGACCTTGCTGATCTTCCGGCGCCACTGGCCCAACGTGCAGCGCTTGCGTGCGGGGACGGAACCGAGGATTGGGGGGAAAGGCTGAGGCTCAAGGCAGTCTATGGGGCGACAAAACGACCACCCTATTCGCTAAAATCAGAGCGGCGCTTTTTCGGGCCGCGGGATGGCGACCAAGACTTGGAACAGCAGTGCTTTATCCCAGCCAAATCCGACCACCATTCGAGCGATGCGCCCAGTCCAACCCAATCGCCGTGCCGTAGAGGCCGCCCGACGATGCGCGGCGGCCCTTAGGGCCTTCATCCCGCGCCGCTTCTGATCGCGCGCTCATAGTTCTGCCAAACGTCAGGAACGCGGACAAAGCTGAAATAGTTTCTAGGAAACGCAATGACCGCTTTCGAAAAACTGTCGGGCAAAACGCTCAGAACTTAAATGTAGCCAGAGCTCCAAATGTGCGTGGTTCTCCTAGACTGATGCTGTTGGGTGCGACTGTGCCCACTTGGGCGCCACGAAACAGGGTATAGTCTTCGTCTAAAAGGTTATTCACAAATGCCACCAGGCTTATCCGGTCGGTTTCATATCCGGCCCGTAGGCCAATCAGCAAACGGTCATTGTTTCTCGTCAGCGGATTATTGGCCGCGTCATTGAAAAATTCACCCGTATAGCTGATGTCCCCACCCACATACACACCGTTGTTGAAGGTGTATTGCGCGCCCAGGGTCGCCGTCCAATTCGGGGCGAATGTGAATTCATTGCCCGCCAGATTGACCCCGTTTGAGACAAATCTTTTGAATTCGGTATCGACATAGGCCACACCGCCGAACACCTCCAGATTGGCGGTGGGGGTCGCGCGTACATCAAGCTCAGCCCCAAAAAGCTCTGCCGCGCCTGCGTTTCGGACTTCGGTGTCCAATGGATTGGGGCTCAGCTGAACGAAAACCTGCATGTCGGTGTAATCGGTATAGAACGCATTGGCGTTGACGGTTAGGTTGCCATCAAGCCAGACAGAGCGGAAAGCCAGTTCAAAATTGTCGGTAAATTCCGGGTCAAACTCAACCACGCGTGGGGCGATGTTGCCTGCGGCATCAACGGCGCCGAAATTGGTGCGCGCCCCGCCCGCACGGTAGCCCCGCTGATACGTCAGGCCAAGGCTGACATCCTCATGGAAATTGTACACGACACCTATCTTGGGAAGGAACGCGTCGTAGGAGCCGCCATTCACTTCATTGGGTGGCCCGGGACGCGGAAGAGGCACCCCACCTGGCGGTGTAAAAGAAAGGGTCGTCACAGCGGAAAAGTCCACCGTTTCAATGTCATAGCGACCGCCTAGAATAACGTCCCAATACGGTGTGAGTTCAATCTCGGCTTCGCCGAAAAGAGCATAGTTTTCAGTTTGCACCAACTGACGCAAATCGAAGTTGAGCTGCCCTGCAGGCGTGATACTGCGCAGCGCGCTCACATTATCGGCTTCAATGTCGGTGAAAAACAACCCGGCAACGGCTGTCACGCGGTCGCCTTCAAAATATAGCCTAAACTCTTGTTCAATGGTCTCGTTCGTTCCGGGCCGGAAGGAGTATCCCGTGACCGCAGGCGTGCCATCAAGATCTGATAAATTGAGCGTACTGATCTTGCTGACAATGGTGCTCGATTCCAGGCGCCATTGATCGTTAAAACGATAGTTCAGGGACGTGTTTAACGACCGAACGGCTCCGTTGCGAATGTCCTCTTGGTCAAAATTCACAATCCGGGCCGGAAAGGTCGACGCGTTCGCGCCGACGGCTGAATCTTCGTATCGTGAATTGGTGTATTTGATCACGCCAGAGAAATTCGGCGTCGGATCAAACCGCAGACCCACGCGGAAAAGCCTGTTTTCCAAGCGATTTTCCCCATCCGTGCCGCGCCCAAAATTCGTTGTAAACCGTTCAAACCACTCCCCTTCGGCGGCGAAACGCAGCGCGAGTTTGCCATCAATGAGCGGGACATTGGCCAATACAGCAGTGGTAAAACGCTCGCCATTTCCAAAGCCCAGGCGCACCTGTGCGTCCCGTTCGTAGGTCGGATCCTTCGATTTCACGATAATGGCACCGGCCAGTGCGTTGCGCCCTGACTGCGTAGACTGCGGCCCGCGCAGCACTTCGATCTGTTCGAGGTCCCACGTGGAAAAGGACCCTTGGATAAAATCGTTTACGCCGGACACCCGAACGCCATCCACGGACGTCGTAATGGTAGACGCGCCGCCGCTTGCACTGGGGCCAAAGGACTGTATGCCACGGATCGAAAAGTTCGAAAAAGTGCTGGAAATGCCCGGTGTTCGCTCGATCACGCTGTCAAAACGAAGCTCGCCGCGCCGTTCAAGGTCATCGCCAGTGATCACAGCCGTACTTGTTTGACTGTCTTGCACCGAACGTTCGATCAATTCACCGCGCAGCACAATTGTTCCAAGATCTAACGTGTCTTCCTGCGCATTCTGAGAGACTACATCCCTGTCCGGAACAACCGCCGCGCTTTGCCCTGCGAAGGTTTTAACAGTCAGGCCGCTTCCCTCCACCATGGCTTTCAGCGCTGGGATTGGCCCAATCTGCCCTTGAACTGGCCTGCTTTGCTTGTCCTGCACAAGTTCAGAATGAACCATAACCTCAAGGTCCGTGGTTTCGATCAACTCAGCAATCGCGCTTTGCAGCGGCTGCGCCGGAATATCGAGAACCGGAGCCGTTTGCGATGAAGCACCCTGCGTCGAGACGATCAGCGCCCAGGCTGCCACCGCCCATGATGTCTTGTATGTTGTCATCGTCATCCCTTGCTTTCACCGCAAAGCCTCAAAGGCTTTCACCTGTAATGACGAGTGACCCAAGCCGATGTCCGGGAATTATCCGACTATTTTTTCGGACGGATGACGGTGAGAACGGATGGTATGGAATAAAGCGTCGCGCTTCTTGCCCCGGCCAGCACATCCAGGGCGTTCTTTGGATCGTTCAGATCGAGCGCGCCGGTCATGCGATCGGAGCGCAAGTCATCTCCCATGACGACAACACGACCGGGAATGCGCCGGTCTAGCACCTCAACGACTTCGCCAAACGTCATACCATCTGTGACGAACCTTTCCTCACGCCAGGTGGCCACGTCGGTCACAGGGATATCATCCACTTGCGTTCCTACATGTTCTGACCAAGTTAAGCGCTCGCCCTCCAAAAGGATCCATTCTTGATCTGCAACGCGCACTTCCACGCGACCTTCGGCAACGGCGACCAATATAGAGTTATCAAACCGGGTGACTTCGAACGCCGTGCCGAGCGCCTCAGCGGCAACGGGCCCGGCTTCCACGACAAAACTTTGGCCGGTAGTATCAACGTCGAAAAAGCTTGCACCACTCAGCAACCGGACCCGCCGCGTTTCTTCTTGCGTGTCATCCTGAATGGCGGTTGATGCGTCCAGATATGCCACATCACCTGATGCGAGAGCCACCTCAATAGATCGGGCGTCCGATGTGAAATCGGCAAGCAGGGCAATCCGCACTGGATTGTAGGCCAAATACCCGCCAATGGCCGTTGCAACCAGAAAGCCGATTATCATTGGCAGTTTCGTGGCAGGTTTATGTGCGCCCACCTTGAAAGCTCTCCACGCCTGTTCGAACGCGTCTTTCTGCGCCTGTCCTTGCGCAAGGAACGCATCGCGATCCGCAACAGCTTGAGGGTCATCCGGTCTCTCATTCAGCCGGATCAGAATCCTAGCGGCTTCTCGGAACAGGTCTTTTTCATTCGGATTTGGCATCGCGTCTACGCAGCACGTGAATTATGGCTCTCTACTGTATAGACGACTGAACTGATGCCATGTCCGGAAGTTAAACGCGGCGCATTCCCAGCATCACATGCACCATCGCATTCTCAACCAACTCATGGGCTCTTGACCGCGACAGACCCAAACGCCTGCCGATCTCGGCACAATTCAATCCATCCGCACAGTGCATTTTGAAAGCTTTAACCGAGCGGGGCGGCAATTCTCTGAGCGCCGAAACGGCAAGCCGCAAGTCTTGCCTGGCCAGCAAAATCAACTCACTGTCAGGCACTGCGCTGCTCTGCCAAATGGCGTCTCCGAACACCCTTTTTTCGGTCTGACGCCTGCGATACAAGTCCTTCGCAAGATTGATGACGATGCGTTTGAATGCGGCAAGCGCCTTTTCGTCAGGATAATCCTTTTGCTGCCAACGCAACCAACTTTCCTGCACGAGATCTTCGGCAGCGGCATGGTCATCGACGATACGACATGCGATCGCTATGAGTTTTTCACGCTCGTCGACATAGGTCTTTAATGAAAGACTGTACGGCCTAGCTGTCATCGCAAATCATTCACACCGAAAATGACGTGGCTTGCACGACGGTGCTGGCTCAACAGCAAGTTAACTTCCGTGATTTCGAATTCAAATAGACATCATTTCGGAGGGCTCGCAACATGTCCTTACAGCAACACTTAGGACGCAGGACGAAAATGCGTCGGAGCGACAAGACCAAAACGATTGATAAAAACCAGTTCGAGCAAAGCAGTCTTTTGTGTCAAGTGCAGCATCAAGCACTATGGGCTCAAAGCGGAAAAGACCGTGTCCTAAAACTCGGATGGTCCCCTCTCAATAACTAAATTGCCCATAAATCCGGCTCAGATCTCCGCCCCACTCTCCATGATACTTCTCCAGCAATTCATCCGCCGGAACCTGCCCGCTCTCCACGCTCTCCATCAAGGCATTCAAAAAATGCGTCTCATCCGGGATAAGCCCACCCGCACCCGGACGCGCCCTTGCCTTCAGCCCAGCCTCGGAAATCGCCAAAACCTCTCGCGCCAGATCATGCATGTGGATGTCACCCACACGCGCATCGAGCGCCGCCTCACTGGCCCCAACGCGCAACGCCTCGCGGGTCTCGGCATCCCAGCCTTTGGCCAAATCCCAAGCTGCATCCAGCGCGCCCTGATCATACATCAGCCCCACCCAGAAGGCAGGCAACGCACATAACCGCCGCCACGGCCCACCATCTGCGCCGCGCATCTCCATGAATTTCTTGATCCGCGCCTCGGGGAAAATCGTCGTCAGGTGATCGGCCCAATCCGAAAGCGTCGGCGTCTCCCCCGGCAGGGCGGGCAACGCGCCTCTCAAAAAGTCCCGGAATGACTGCCCCAGAGCGTTGATATATTCTCCGTTGCGATAGACAAAATACATGGGCACATCGAGCGCGTAATCGACCCATTGCTCAAATCCGAACCCGCCTTCGAACACGAACGGCAACATCCCCGTCCGGTCCGCGTCCAGATCTCGCCAGACCCGGCTGCGCCAGCTCTTATGCCCGTTAGGCTTGCCCTCGAAAAACGGCGAATTTGCGAAAAGCGCGGTCGCCACAGGCTGCAACGCAATCGCCACGCGCAGCTTCTTGACCATGTCCGCCTCGGATGAAAAATCGAGGTTTACCTGCACAGTACAGGTCCGATACATCATGGATTTGCCCATGGTGCCGACCCGGTCCATGTAATCCGTCATCAACTTGTAACGCCCCTTGGGCATCATCGGCATCTGATCATGCGTCCATTCGGGTGCCGCCCCCAGCCCGATGAACCCCACACCCACCTTGTCAGAGATTGCCTTCACATCCGCCAGATGCGCGTTCACTTCGTCGCAGGTCTCGTGAATCGTCTCCAGCGGCGCGCCCGACAGCTCGAATTGCCCACCGGGCTCCAGGCTCACATTCGCCCCGTCCTTCTCCAACCCGATCAGATTGCCCGCTTCTTCCAGCGGCGCCCAACCCTGCCCATCTCGCAGCCCCTCCAGCAGAGCCTTGATCGACCGCTCTCCGTCGTAGGGCAGGGGCTTCAGCGTATCTTTGCAATAGCCAAATTTCTCATGCTCCGTCCCGATCCGCCAATCATCCTTGGGTTTGCATCCGCTCTCCAGATACTCCGCCAGCTGATCGCGCGAAGAAATGGGGCCGCCGCCGGATTGAGGGATGGACATGGACGTGGGTTCCTTTCGCGAGGCGCGCCTACTTTCGAAGTGATTGCGCCAAAGCCCGGCAGTGTCAATGCAGCCCATGCCGCCCTAGGCGCGCAATCCTGTCACGACCTCATCGCGCGAACGTGTGAAAAGCTGAATTCAAAGGCGTGTTTTGCCACCTATTTTTAAATCATGTCCCACGCCAATGATAGGAGGCGACCATGACCAACCAACAAAAAATAAGCCGCCGCGCTGCATTCACCACCGCCTTCGGCCTCACCGTGGCACCCGTTCTTTTGGCCACAGCTGCATCCGCTCGGGGTGGCCCCGACCCCTGGAAGCCGAAGCGCAGGAAATCCCTGTCCGATATCCCCGAAGAGGCATTGGCCCGCAGCCCGAAACTGGGCGGCCCGCGCATGCGCTAAGGATTGGTCTGACCAGGCAACGCGGCCCCACGGTCGCGCTGCCACAAAACGGTTTGTGTCTGCGCGGTCTTGCGCATCACGCTGAGCAATCGCTCCGTCTTCAATCCCGGCAGCCGCACGAAGATGTCAAACAACGCATCGGCCCCTTCCGCGTTCACAGGAATGAACAAATCCGGCTGACCCGGCTGTGCCAACACCCAGTGTTCGGGCCTACCCGTCGCGTCATAGCGCAGCTGGCTCATCTCACTCAGCGCCACAACGCCACCCGTCAACGGGCCAAAATACGCAACCTGTCCTTCATCGGCACGCACCACGCCAAGGCCTCCGGCTCGAACGCGGAAGCGACCTCGCTGCACGCCGGCCATCAAAAGCGCGAGCGAAGCGAGCGCCACCGCCACCCCGACCCATCGCGTCAGCGATCCCCCACTGAAAAACCACCACAAACCAAAGGCAAACCCGCTCGCGCCAACAAGCGCCTCCCGCCACCGCCACAACGCGGCTCGTGCCTCGGGCCGGATGAAACTCACGTCCAATCCCCATAGGCCTGTTGCCAAACCGTCATCGCCGCGACAACGGCTGTATCCGCGCGCAGAATGCGCGGGCCCAGGCTGACGGCATGGGCCGCACCGAGCGCAGCGAGGCGCCCCCGCTCCCGTTCTGCAAACCCACCTTCCGGCCCGATAAGGATCGCCCATTTTGCGTTTCCTCGCCCAGCGAGACTGGCCGTCAGGCCGGACGAGCGGCCTGCCAAGGCCTCATCACAAAACATCAGGTTTCGGCCCTCCGGCCAATTGTCCAAAACCGCATCCAGCTTTTGCAGCCCCATCACTTCAGGCACAAAAGTTCCACCACATTGCTCTGCCGCCTCCACCGCATGCGCCTGCAACCGGTCCCGACGGATGCGTTCGGAATTGGTGAACTCCGTCTGTACCGGCATAATCCTCGCCGCGCCCATCTCGGCGGCCTTCTCCACGATAAAATCCGTCCGCGCCTTCTTGATCGGTGCAAATATCAGCCACAGGTCGGGCGGGTCCTGCTGTGGCCCGGTCTTCTCCACCACCGCCAACAGTCCGCGGCGTTTGCCCACCTCCAAAATGTCCGCCCGCCATTCCCCGTTGCAGCCGTCAAAGACCAGCACACTATCTTGCAAATTCAGCCGCATCACCCCAAAAAGATAGTGGGCTTGGTCTCGGCTAAGCGGGATAGTTTGCCCTTCCCCCAAAGCCTGCTCTACATACAATCTGACACGCGGGTAATTCATGGGGCCTAGATATATGTCCGTCACAAATCAGACACCAGAGCCACAGGACGGTTCCGTTTCGGACGCTGTGAAAGGCAATTGGGTCGATCGCTATGCCCCAGTTGGCACACGACCCTATCTTCGCCTCTCTCGTGCGGATCGGCCGATTGGGACATGGCTCCTGCTCTTGCCTTGCTGGTGGGGGCTGGCGCTTGCCATTGTCCATGACGGTCGAATGGTCTTGTACGACCTCTGGATTTTTACCGGATGCGCGATAGGGGCGTTTCTGATGCGTGGGGCGGGTTGCACGTGGAATGACATCACCGACCGTCACATCGACGGATCCGTCTCTCGCACGGCTTCCCGCCCGATCCCATCGGGCCAGGTCACGGTCAAAGGCGCGCTGATCTGGCTTGTGGCCCAGGCCCTCATGGCTTTCGCCATCCTGCTCACGTTCAATACCGCCGCCATCATGCTGGGCATCCTGTCGCTCTTGCCTGTATGCATATACCCCTTCGCCAAACGCTTCACATGGTGGCCACAGGTGTTTCTGGGCATTGCCTTCAACTGGGGCGCAATGCTGGCCTGGACCGCCCATACCGGCTCGCTTGAGTGGCCGGCGATCATGCTTTACCTGTCCGGCATCGCCTGGACGCTGTTTTATGACACGATCTATGCGCAACAGGATGCTGAGGATGACGCGCTGATCGGTGTTAAATCCACTGCCCGATTATTCGGAACCATGATCCCCACCTGGCTGCGCCGCTTTCTCGTGATCGCTGTGTCACTACAAGGGTTTGCTGTCATACTCGCCGTGCTGGGTGCAGCGGTGAGTGCCTCACCTTACGGCGTCCTGTTGGCGCTTTGTGGCACCTGGGCGTTTGGCTGGCACCTGCAATGGCAACTGTCCCAGTATGATCCCGATGACAACGCGCGGCTCATCATGCTATTCCGGTCCAATCGGGATGCTGGCCTCTTGCCTTTGCCATTTTTCGCCGCAGCCCTGTACCTTTGATTGCACTCTCTCGCCGTGAGCCATACAACGACTGTTGCGGAAAATGACTCACGTGGATGGCGCATGCGTCTATCATCTCTTCTGGCCATCGTTGGCGTCTTTGTGGCTGCGGCTCTGCTCTGTCTGGTCAGCGCGCGCTTTGCTGTTGCGGTGATTGAAGGCACGTCGAAATCGGCCGTTCTCAACGCGCTCGATGACACGGGTCTCGTCTGGTCGGAGGTCAACACTGACGGACTGCAGGTCTATTTGTCCGGCACAGCACCCTCAGAGGCCGCGCGGTTCCGCGCCATGTCCGTTGCAGGATCGGTGGTGGAGGCCACGCGCGTCATCGACCAAATGCTGGTGTAAAAAAGCGAAACCATCGAAACGCCGCGATTTTCCATGGAAATCCTGCGCAATGACAGCGGCATTTCTCTTATCGGTTTGGTGCCTGCTAGCATGGACCGCCCCGCCTTCATGGATCGGATTCAGAATGTCAGCCGTGATGAAGATGTGTCCGACTTTCTAGAAACCGCGGATTACCCCGCGCCCGAAAGCTGGGATGATACGATCACCTACGCCGTACGCGCGCTGGGCGTGCTGGATCGCACGAAAATCTCACTTCGGGCTGATCGGATCGCCGTGAAAGCAATCACCGGATCCCAGGACGAAAAGAATTCAATCGAACAGCAGTTGGAACGCCTCGCACCAAGCAGCGTGTCGCTGTCGTTGGACATCGCCGCGCCGCGCCCTGTGATCACACCCTACACGCTGCGCTTCACTATTGATGAGGACGGCCCGCATTTTGATGCCTGTTCGGCCGACACGGAATTTGCCCGAAACCGCATACTGTCGGCGGCCCGCAGGGCCGGTATGTCCGGTGAAGCCAGTTGCCTTGTGGGTCTTGGCGTGCCGACCCCCCGCTGGTCAGAGGCGGTGATCCAATCCATCGCCGCACTGGCAGAGCTGGGCCAGGGCAGTGTCACCTTTACGGATGCTGATATCTCGATCCGGGCAGGAGGTGACGTGACCCAGGCCCGGTTTGACGATGTGATCGGTGCTTTGGAAAACAATCTGCCAGAGCTGTTTTCCCTCAAAGCCGAACGGCCTGCTGCGTCAGAGGGCGGTCAAGCGGAAGAGTTGGAATTCACGGCGACCCTTTCCCCTGAGGGTCTTTTGCAACTCAGCGGCCGCGTGGCCACGGAGACGGACCGCACCATGGTGGACAGCTTTGCCATGGCGCGGTTTTCGTCGGGCGGTGTCGACATGCGCGCCCGCGTCGATGATGCCGTGCCCGATGGTTGGACCTTTCGCGTGATCACCGGGATTGATGCTCTGTCGCATTTGTCGAACGGGATCGTGTCGGTGACACCCGACATGCTGACCGTGCGCGGCGCTACGGGGGAGGCCGACGCCAGCACCACGATTTCCTCGCTTCTGTCCGGCAAATTGGGCGAGGGGGCCGTCTACGACATCAATGTCCGCTACGAAGAAGAGCTTGACCCCGTGGCGTCTATCCCCACGCCGCAGGAATGCGAGGCCGACATCAATGCCATCAAGGACGCGCGCAAGATCCAGTTCGAACCGGGCTCTGCGCGGCTGGATGTGACCGGCAAACAGATCATGGATGACATCGCTGAGGTGCTGCGCGACTGCGGCGCGCTCAACATGGAAATCGCCGGCCACACCGACAGCCAAGGCCGCGAATCCATGAACCAACAGCTCAGCCAATCCCGTGCCCAGACCGTTTTGAATGAACTGCGCCTGCGCCGCGTTCTGACCGGATCTATCACTGCGGTGGGCTACGGCGAAAGCGAGCCCATCGCCGAAAACGACACCGAAGAGGGCCGCGAAGCCAACCGCCGGATCGAGTTCATCATTCTGCATGATGGCCAAACGACAGGGGAAACGTCGGTCGATACCAGATCACCGCAATCAGAGCTTGAAACTGCAGCAGAAGAGGCAGAAAACGCCTCTGCAGATGGGGCAAGCGAGAACGCGGATGAACAGAACTGAATTTATAATCGCTACGGCCGTGATCCTTTTCGTGGCCTTCTGCCTGGGGTGGTTTGCCAACTGGCTGGTTCATCGGTTCATTCGCGTATCAGGGTCCGATGTGGGCGAGTTGGAGCGCCTCGCGCAGGAACTTCATGAGGCCGAAGAAACCCGCGATCAGGCGATCACATACCTTCAACAGCGCGAGGCAGAGCTGACAAATCAGCTCAATCAAACCGAAGCCGAATTGTCCGCTACCATGGACGGCCTTCGTGAGGCCCGCCATGAAGCAGAAGTTTTGCGAAATGAGTTAGAGCGACAACGCACTGTCTAGGTGACCGGGCGCGGATGTCTGCGGCATGGCCGTTAACCGGCCCGCTGCACCGCACTGATCAGTCTGTCGATATCGCCGTTATTTGCATCCAGCATTGAGCCGATCTCCGTGCGTTCGGATAAGCGCATGCTGACCCCTTCGATCAGCAGATCGAAAAACAGGTCTCTGCCGGATCGGTCCGATACTAGAAATGCCACCTTGAAGGGTGCCCGACCGCTCAAGCGCACGGTCGCGTCCACCTCGTGCCATGTCTTCACCCTGCGCACGCCCTGCACCTCAATCTGGCTGCCAATGAAATCACGGAATTGTTTGCCATATTTGCGCGCCACATAGCCCTGAAACGCTTGCGTGAACGACCGCAACTGGGCGTTTGAAGCGCGACGGCTGTCTGCGCCAAGCGCTGACCGTGCGATGATCGACACGTCTGCATAGCGCCCGAAAATGCGCTCAAAATCGCGGATCATGGCCGCTTCTGATTTTCCTGACGCGATGACCCGGTTGATTTCATTAACCACTCGGTCAACGAGCGCCCTGGACCTCGCCTCATCCAGTGACCACCCTTTGGTCGGGGTAAGACCAACCACGCCAAGACCGATAACACCGCCGAGAAACCCACGGCGGCTCGAATTAAATGCATCAAACATCATGTTGCTCACTCAAGTATGAGGTTTGGATCTTCATAGGGATCAAGGTAAACCCCGGAGGCCGAGTCGCCCACCTCGAACCTGCGATTTTGCAGATAAAGTGACCTTGCCTGCGCATAACTGTCCGCGCTGTCGTAAAGCACGCCGTCAATTGTGCGGCCCAAACGCTGCCGGCTTGTCAGTGTCGCGGAGACATCAGTGCCGAACACGTAGTATTCTTCGGGATCACGGATCCAATAATCCAGCGGGTTGAGGAATAGGTCTACCACCATGCCCACGGTGTCACGTTCCGTCGAAGGGCCAAAGACCGGCAGTTCCACGTAGGCTCCTTCACGAACACCCCAAACAGCCAGAGTTTCGCCAAAATCAGCGTCTGTCGCGGCGGGCATATTCAGGTCCGTTGCCACGTCAAACAACCCAAAAAGGCCAATCGTGGAATTCACCACGAACCGATATGTGTCTTCAGTGGCGCCCTTCATATTGCCTTGCAACACGTTGTTGACGATGGCGCGCGGCATGGAAATATTGTTTGAAAACCGACTGATGGAGTCTTCCACCTCATCGCCGACAATCCCGCTGTAGGTGTAGGCGACTGGCCGAACGATCGCGCGATCAAGCCCTTTATTAAATGAATGGAACCCGCGATTGGTGTTCTCATAGGGATCCCATGGTTCCCCGGGCGGATGATCTGCCGGTGGGGCGGAACAGGCCGCGATCGCGATCAGTAGAAACAATACGAAAAGACCGCGAAAAGCGCGGGAGAATGCCGTCTGGGTCAAGGATCTCACAGTTTTCAAATCACGACTCATTATTAAGGCCTACCATGGACATAAACAATCAAACAGGCGTACCGAGATGCGGATGGTGAAAAATACGGTTGGCATCTCTTTGACCCTTGTCGCTTAGGCCATTTTTCGCCCGTTTCGCAAGTCCTGGGCCAGAGCTGCCGCAAATTTCTACTGAACTTTGACATTCCTGCCGACCGGCCTCAGTTGATTTGCGATTTCACACCGGCTGCAAAGTGGTTAGCGTGCGCCTGACGCGCCGCGATGACCTTAGAACCTGGAGGCCCCAATGAGACAATTCGAAACCAAGCTTGCTGACATGGGCGTCACACTGCCCGAGGCCCCGATGCCCGCAGCCAATTATGTGCCCTACGTGCAGGTGGGCAATACGCTCTTTGTCTCTGGTCAACTGCCGAAACTTGGCGACAACCTGATGGTGGGCAAGCTGGGTGCCGATATGGAAACCGCCGCAGGCGCGGAGGCGGCAAAGGCCTGTGCGATCAATCTTCTGGCGCAGGTCAAAGCCGCCTGCGGTGGCGATCTGGATCGTCTGGTGCGGGTGGTAAAGTTGACCGGGTTTGTCAATTCCACTGCTGATTATGGCGAACAACCCGCTGTGGTAAATGGCGCCTCAGATTTCCTCGGCGAAGCGTTGGGGGATGCAGGCAAGCACAGCCGCTCGGCGGTGTCCGCCGCCTCGCTTCCCTTCGGTGTGGCCGTCGAAATTGAAGGGATCTTTGAGATCAAATGACACCACTGCCTGAGGTTTTTTTGACCCGGCCCATCGCCCATCGCGCGTTTCATGATGTGGCGCAGGGCCGCCCGGAAAATTCCCGCGCGGCCATTGAGGCCGCCATTGCAGCAGGCTATGGCATTGAGATGGATCTCCAACTCAGCCGCGATGATCAGGCGATGGTCTTCCACGACTATGATCTCGACCGCCTGACCGGAGAGACAGGCGATGTGCGCGCCCGGGATGCAGATGAGCTGAGCCACATCACTCTGACCGGGGGCAACGAAGGCGTGCCAACTTTTGCAGGAATACTGAACCTCGTCGCAGGCCGCGTGCCTTTGCTCATAGAACTTAAAGATCAGCACGGCCAGATGGGCGTCACCGCTGGCGCGCTGGAACGGGCTGTGGCGGATGCACTACGCGACTATCAAGGCCCCGCTGCGGTGATGTCCTTCAATCCCAATATGGTGGTGCATCTGGCCAATCTGTTGCCGCATCTCCCACGTGGTCTTGTCACCAGCGGGTATGAGACCCGGCACTGGCCGCAACTGACAGATGCGATCCGTGACCACCTGCGCAACATCCCCGATTACGACCGCGCAGACTGTAGCTTCATTTCCCACCACGCCAGCGATCTCTCCCGCCCCCGGGTTCAGGCGCTCCGAGCAACGGGCGTGCCAGTGCTCTGCTGGACGATTCGCAGCAAGACTGAGGAGCGCGCTGCACGACAGCTCTCCGACAATATCACATTCGAACGCTTCACTGCTGCCATTCCAGCTTGAACTCGCGCCGCTCTGGTACAGATAGTTCGATATCCACAACGAGCAGGTTCTATGGACGGCCAGTCAGTCACCCTGACAGCACACCAATTCCTTGGCGACATCGCCGAGGCGACCTGGGATGCCTGCGCCTGCCCTGAGGCGGCGGATGGACGGCCGATTGATCCCTTCACCACCTACCGCTTCCTCAAAGCGCTTGAAGACAGCGGATCGGTCGGCACCGGCACAGGCTGGCATCCGCAATACTTGGTGGCCGAGATCGCGGGGCAGGTCGTGGCCTGCGCGCCGCTTTACGCCAAGACCCACAGCCAGGGTGAATACATCTTCGATCATAACTGGGCACATGCCTATGAACGGGCAGGGGGGCGGTATTACCCCAAACTGCAAATGGCCGTGCCCTTCACCCCCGCCACCGGGCGCCGTTTCCTGACCCGCCCTGGCTTTGAAGAGGCCGGAATGTCCGCGCTCGCCCAAGGCGCGGTGGAAATTGCCGCGCGCAACAAGATGTCGTCGCTTCACGTCACGTTCTGCACAGAGGCAGAAGCGGAGGCGGGTGGCGATATCGGTCTCATGCCTCGCGCTTCGACGCAATATCACTGGGTCAACGAAGGCTATGCAGATTTTGATGCGTTCCTCGCCTCACTCAGCTCCCGCAAACGCAAATCCATCCGCCGCGAACGCCGCGATGCAAACGCGTTTGGCGGCGACATCCAGATGCTCACCGGAGACCAGATCGAACCGCAGCATTGGGATTACGTCTGGCAGTTTTACCAAGACACCGGCGCGCGCAAATGGGGCATGCCTTACCTCACCCGCCGTTTCTTCGACATCGCCCATGAACAACTGCGCGATGACATCCTCCTCGCCCTCGCCATCTGCGATGACCGCCCCGTGGCAGGTGCCATGAACCTCATCGGCCGCGATACGCTGTTCGGCCGCTACTGGGGCTGCTCGGAACACCACCCGTTCCTGCATTTCGAGCTCTGCTACTACCGCGCCATGGATTACGCCATCGAACACGGGCTCACCCGCGTCGAGGCCGGCGCACAAGGCGAACACAAACTCGCCCGCGGCTATATGCCGACTGAGACCCATTCCCTCCATTGGGTGGGCGACCCGGGCTTTGCGGACGCCATCGCGCAGTTTCTCAAGGCCGAACGTGAGGCCGTGGAAAACGACATCGAAATTCTAACGAGCTACGGCCCCTTCCGCCGTGAAGTCAGAGAGGAACAGGAATGAGCGAAAAACTAACCGGCGACGCCCGCACCACCGCCTTGGCGGAATTGACCGCCTGCGGCTGGGAACTGGTCGAGGGCCGCGATGCCATCCACAAAACCTATCAATTCAAGAACTTCATCGAGGCCTGGGGCTTCATGTCTCGCGCGGCCATCTGGGCGGAGAAGCTGAACCACCACCCCGAATGGTCCAATGTCTACAAAACCGTCGAGGTGACGCTGACCACCCACGACGTGGACGGGCTGAGCGACCTCGACGCCAAGCTTGCAGCAAAGATGGACACCTTGGTTTAGGGCCGTACCTGCCCCAAAGCGCCTTGATGCAAATCAATGTGGGCCGATGCGACACCTGCTATCCTCATCCCCCAAAGGGAAAGGAGAGCACCATGTTCAGCAAGATTGTAATCGGCATCGACGGGTCCGAGGCCTCAGAATCAGCTTTGCGGATTGCCTGTGATATCGCGAAGAAATACGGCTCAGAACTGCACCTTGTGCACACGCCACAACCGAAAACCGTTGCTTTCGCCACCGGGGCGGCGGCAGGGTATCATGCCGTCGTGACCATGCCCTCCGACGAAGAGGTACAGCAAGCCGTCGAAAAGATCACTGCGGCGGGTTCGAAAATCGCGAAAGAGTGTGATCAGCCGATTGCGCAAACCTACACGGCTCGCGGCAATCCGGTGGATGAACTCATCGCCTGCGCCGATCAATGCGGCGCAGATCTCATCGTGACGGGCCGCCGTGGTCTGGGCAATATCGGCAGTCTTGTCCTCGGGAGCACCTCACAAGGTGTAGCCCATAATGCAAAATGCGCTGTGTTGACGGTGGCCTGATACCTGCGCGACTTGACCGTCGCGCTCAAATCGTCTGATCGTACTCACCCACCTCAGGCTCCGTCCGAATAACCGCATCAATATCGGCAAAAATCGCCCGCATCTCCGCGTCGCTTTTGGAACTCTCACACACGACCACAAGGTTCGGCGTATTGGAACTGGCCCGCACCAGCCCCCAGCTGCCATTGTCCAAAATCACCCGCGCGCCGTTCACCGTCACCACCTCCTTGATGGCCCGCCCCCCCAGAGGTTTGCCCGCCTCGTGATGCGCGACCAGCTTGCCCACCAGACGCTCCAGCACCTCATATTTGGTCGTGTCCGCGCAATAGGGCGACATCGTCGGCGTCGCATATGTCGTGGGCAGCGCACGGCGCAGATCCGACATGGATTTATCCGGATTGCGGTCCATCAGCTTGCAGATCTCCACCGCCACCCGCATCCCGCAGTCGTACCCGCGCCCCACGGGTTCCGCCAAAAAGTAATGCCCCGATTTCTCAAACCCTGCCAGCGCGCCAATCTCTTTCACGCGCCGCTTCATGTGGCTGTGCCCGGTCTTCCAGTAATCCGCCTTCACGCCATTGCCCTGCAACACCGGGTCAGAGGCAAAGAGCCCCGTCGATTTCACATCCGCCACAAAGGTCGATCCCGGATAAATCCCCGACAGATCGCGCGCCATGATCACGCCCACCTTGTCGGCGAAAATCTCCTCCCCCTCGTCATCGACAACACCGCAGCGGTCGCCATCTCCGTCAAACCCAAGTGCCATATCTGCCCCAGACGCTTTCACCGACGCCGCCATGTCATGCAGCATCTCCATCGCTTCAGGGTTCGGGTTGTAGTTGGGAAAGGTGTAATCAAGTTCGGTGTGCGAATGCACCACCTCCACCCCCATCCGTTCAAACAGCATGGGCGCAAAATGCGCGGCGGTCCCGTTGCCCGTGGCGCAGACCACCTTAAGCGGGCGGGACATTTTGAAATCGCCCACAAGGTCATCAAGATACGCCTCCCGCACGCCATCGACGAATTCATAGGACCCACCGGGCCGCGCCTCACCACGCCCCTGGAGAACGATGTCGCGCAACTCGCCCATCTCATCGGGGCCGTGGGTCAACGGCCGATCAAACCCCATCTTCACCCCGGTCCAGCCATTGGGATTGTGGCTCGCCGTCACCATGGCCACGGCAGGCACATCCAGATGAAATTGCGAAAAATACGCCATCGGCGACAGGGAAGGGCCAATATCCTTCACCCGGATCCCCGCCTGCATCAGCCCGACAATCAGCGCGTTTTTGATGGACAGCGAGTAATCACGGTAATCATTGCCCACCGCAATCACAGGCTCAATCCCGCGCGCATGCATCTGCGTTCCCAGTCCCAGACCAAGCGCTGTCACCCCCGGCAGGTTGATCTCATCGGGGTATTTCCACCGCGCGTCATATTCGCGAAACCCGGTGGGGGTGATCATCGCATCGCGCAGGAAAGACCAAGTGTTCGGGGTCACCTCAGACAGGGGTTTCGTCAACGGGGGGCTCTCCTTGAGGTTAAAGGGAAATGGGCCGCGCCTTGGCCAGCCTGTCAAATTCCATCAGCGTGTCGATCAGCTCCGCCATATGTTCCAGCCGGATCATGTTGGGGCCGTCGCAAGGAGCATTGTCCGGGTCCTGATGTGTCTCGGTAAAGACGCCCGCCACACCCGTTGCCACCGCTGCGCGCGCCAGGACTGGTGCAAATTCCCGCTGCCCGCCAGAGGCCCCGCCGAGGCCCCCCGGCTGCGCCACGGCATGGGTCGCATCCATCACCACTGGAAAGCCGGTCTTGGCCATTTCGGGCAGCGCCTGCATGTCGACGACAAGCCGGTTATACCCAAAGCTTGCTCCGCGCTCAGTCAGGAAAATTTTCGAGTTGCCGGTGCTTTCGATTTTGGCCGCCACATTGGGCATGTCCCAGGGCGCCAGAAACTGACCCTTTTTGACATTCACCACCGCGCCCGTCTCGCCGGCGGCCAGCAAGAGCGCCGTCTGACGCGACAGAAACGCCGGGATTTGCAAGACATCGCACACCTCCGCTACAGGCGCACATTGTTCGCTCATGTGCACATCGGTCAGCACAGGAACGCCCAAGGTGTCCTTGACGGATTGCAAAACCTTCAGCCCGTCATCTAACCCTAACCCGGGCGCGGCATTGATCGAAGTGCGATTGGCCTTATCGAAAGACCCTTTGAACACGTATTGCGTTCCCGCCGCCGCGCAGGCCTCTTTCAAAACGCCCGCAATCATCTGCGCATGATCCGCGCTTTCCAACTGGCACGGACCCGCAATCAGCATGAGCGGCCGGTCATTGCCAACGCTCAGCCCGGAAAACGATACGGTCTTCATGGTCAGGAGGACACCTGTTCCCTAAGGATGGACGCCGTTAGTGATAACATCAGGTAGACACCCGCGAAGATCAAAAACGCAAGCAGCGTGTTTTCGAACTTGCGCGGATAAGATGGATCTTCCGACGCAATCGGGTTCACGCTGACCGTCAGATAGCGGACTTGCTTGTTCGCCTCAATCTCCGTCTGGCGCTTGGTTTCCAACGCCGATTGCAGCACCAGATCGGCGGTCATCAAATCTGCTTGCGCCATCTGAATTTCAGCCGTTTGCGCCGCGAGAGAGTCCGTACCTTCAGTGGCTTCCGTCAGTCGCGATTTTTGCCGGGTCAGTTCTGCGGAAAGAACGGCCACTTCGCTGCGCAACGCGGCCACCCGTGCGGGATTGGGCCGGGCATTGTTGAGCTGAGTGTTCAGCGCCAGCTCCTTTTCCTGCAACTGCAATTCCACATTAGAGATCAGCGAGCGGATATTGGCGATCTCACCTTCGGGATCCAGGATCGAGCCTTCCTGCAATTCGACCAACCGCCGCTGCGCCGCGCGCCGGTCACTCTTGGCGTCCTCCAGACTGGCCTCCGCCGTGCGCAGCCCGTCAAACCGCTTTTCCTGGCTCAACTGGTCCACCCGTTCCTCGGCATATTCGATCAGGGTTTCGGAAAAGGCCTTGCTAACCTGCGGATCTGAGGTGGAGAGTTCCATCCGGATGACACCTTCGGTCGGGTCGTACCCCAATTTTACGTATTTGCGGTACACTTTGTAAGCTTCTTCATTCGTCGCGGCGGGATCAAGGCGCTGAATGGGGTCGATATTGGGCTGGCTGAAGTGATCCATGAAACCCACATCATTATTGAGGCGCAGCATCGCGTCCTTGCTTTCCAGATAGCTTTGCGTCGCGATGGAATCCTGCCCTGTCGCAAACGCCGTGCCACTGAACAGTCCCGCCGAGGGGCTTGTGCCCAAACCATCTGCCGTCAGGATCAGAAACTCCGACTTGGTCGTGTACATGGGTGTGGCCACGAAATAGAAGTAGTACCCTACGACCAGTGTCGGTAGCAAAACAAAGGCGGCCAGCCGCGACAGAAGCAGCATCAGCTTGCGGCGACGGCGGCGACCGATATCGCGCTGGATCTCTGTGATTTCCTGCGCGCGCCGTTCGGCCGGCGTCATCCCATCGACGGCGGGAAGCTGCATCTGCTGCACCGGCACGGTTTGCGGCAATTGCACCTTATCGCCACTCTCTGCGGCGGGTTGGCCCGGCTGTACCAATTCCAGGAAGTTCGACCGTTGAAATGGATCCACTCCTTTGGCCCGCAAGAGCCGCACCGCGTCAAAATCAGATGTTGGCGCAAGCCCGTGTTTCTGCGCCAGACGCCGCGCCATCCGCAATTGCCGCCCGGTCAGGCCTTCCTTTCGAATCTCATCAATATCAGTGGACGCGCTCACCTCTGCCGCGCTTTGCACCTCGCCGACACGGGAAGGTGCCTGATCATCCGCCTGGCTGTGCGTTGGCTGCGCGGTCGTCCCATCAATCTCAGCCGATGCCGGTCCTGTCGCTGAGGGCTGCTGTGACGGCGGCCGCACCGATGCTGGCCGTGTCGGTCGCGCGGGTTGATCGGGTTGCTGCTGGGCGCCCGCAGTATTGGCCGCTTCCTCCGCCCGGCGCTGCGCCGTCTTTTGTTCGATCTCGGCATCCACGCGCGCCGCAACCTCCGACGGGGTCGGTGTTGTCCGCTTGATGCGAAACTTTCTAGCCTTGGGTTTCGTAGTCATAAAGCTGCTTTGCCTCTTCCAAGGTATCGAACATATAAAACTTGCCGCCCATCAATACACCTGCCGAGCTTGCAAATTTCTCCAGCGTCTCCGGCTGGTGCGACACGATTACAATCGTTGTGCTGCTCAGCCGTTCCTTCAGAATATCCCCCGCCTTGCGGTTGAACTCCACATCCGTCGATCCGGGCATGCCCTCGTCGATCAGATACATATCAAAATCCAGTGCCAGCATCAGCGCAAAACTGAACCGCGCCCGCATACCTGAGGAATAGGTGCCCAAGGGCTGATCGAAATACTCCCCCAGCCCGCAAAGCCACCGGCAAAAGCTTTCCACGTAATCCGGATCTAGGCCGTAAAGCTTTGCAATGTAACGTGAATTCTCCATCGCGGAGACCCGGTTGATCACGCCGCCCATGAACCCAAGCGGAAAGCTGACCTTACAAGATCGCCTGATTTCCCCCTCATCGGGCTTTTCCAACCCCGCCATCATCTTGATGAGCGTGGTCTTGCCCGTGCCGTTGGGGGCCAAAATGCCAAGCGACCGGCCAAGCTCCACCCGAAAGGACACCCGATCCAGGATAACCTTACGATGAGAGCCCGTCCAAAAGGACTTGCTGACATTTTCGAACTCGAGCATTAAGCGCTCCGGGTCTGCTCATTTGCCCCGGTTTTACGGGCCAGGGCTTTATGAAGGCTTTCCGCCTTACGATTTCACGCCATTATGACGCGTTTACCCGGTAGTTTCCAATAAATCGTGGCTTTTTTATGCCGCAAATCCTGAGTTTTCCGTGATTTTGGCGTCAGGCCACCAACTGCCACGCCATCCCCGCCAGAACCGCCCCCGTGATGGCCAGCCCTAGATAGGCCCCGAACACGCGCGGTTTCACCAGCGCCCAGACCGCAATCGCTGCCGGAATGGAACTCACACCCCCCGCAATCATGAAACTCATCGCGGCCCCGTTGCTCATCCCTTGGGCCAAGAGCGCATCCACCAGCGGCACCGCCGCATAGCCATTGAGATACGCCGGTGCCCCCACTAGAGCGCCCAGGATGATCGTGCCCACTCCGTCGCCACCCAGCACGGTCGCAATCAACTCCGCCGGAATATAGGCCAACATCAGCGCCTCAATCACATAGGCCAACGCCAGCCATTTGAGCAAAAACACCGCGTTTTCCAGCGTCGTGGCACCAAACACCTCACGCCGCTCCGCCTCCTGCCAAAACGCCCAGACCGGCTTGCCCTCAAAAGGTTTTTTCACCCCACAGCACCCGCCAACCTGCGGCTTTTCCCGCAGCGGATCGGCAAACACAGCCGTCCGTGCCGCCGCCAGCGTGACAAACCCTCCGAACAAGCCCAGCCCGACTGCCGCCACGGTCTTCCCGATGGCAAAGCCCCATCCCAGATTGCCCGAGGTGATCAAAAACATCGCCGGATCCATCAAAGGCGAGGCCAACCAAAACGCCATCACCGCCGCCAAAGGCGCCCCAAGCGCCAGCATGGCGGCAATAAACGGGATCACCTCACAGCTACAGAACGGCGACAGCCCGCCAAGCAAAGCGGCCATGAAAATCATCTTCACCTGTTGCCCCTCAAAGGCCTTCGCCAGCAACGTCTCCGCCCCCGTGGCTTTCATGTAAGCCACCGCCAGCACCGCAAAAGCAATGAACGGCGCGGTCCCCGCCAACGCCTTGGCCGCAAACTCAATCGTCGGCCAAAACTGTGGCGGATCCAGCAGCGCCACCAGCGCCGGGATCACCAGAACCGCCAGCCAAACCTTGTCGATCCTGCGCCAAATCTGCTGGGGGGAGGGGAGGGAGGCGTCAGTCATGGCCATGTCCTTCATCGCTATCCGCACAGCATTCCTTCAGCAAAAACGCCGAAAGCGCGCGCAATTCGTCATAGGCTACAGCCGCGCAAATGATGCTGCGCCCCTGCTTTTCTTGCCGAACGAGCCCGGCTTGCGTCAAAATCTTCATATGATGGGTCAGCGTCGATCCGGTCACACCCGATCGCTCCCCCAACTGTCCAATGCTCAGGCCGTCAGTGCCCGCCCGCACCAACACGCGCAGCACCTCCAGACGCTGCTCACTGCCCAAAGCCGCAAAGCTGGAGGCTGCCCCCACAAGATCAATATCGGGAATCGCTGTCTGTTTCATATTTCGAGTAATATAGAAATAATCTGTCACCGCAACCATTATTTCGAGAATCGTCGAAGTATCCGCCAAGAAGCACCCGCGCGGAATCAAGGCCCCTTGGGGCCGCCGCGCTTCGCCAGGCCCCACCCAGGGCATGGCGAATTTGTGGGATCAGCGCATCGTTCGACAATACGGCGGTACGTCACAATAAAGCGCCCTAGCGTCAAGGTCGGATCGCCACGCCGGGGCCTGCCAAAGCGCGGCTACGCCTCGCGCCAATACCCGTTCCGTGCTAGCCTCATGCATCGCTCAATCCCAAAGGCCCCACCATGCCCCACCCCCTCAACGTCGCCTGCCTGCAAACCCGTCCGCAACCGACCATGGAAACAGCGCTGAATGAGGTTCTCCCCCTCGCTGAGAAAGCCGTTCAGAACGGCGCCCAAATGCTCTTTCTGCCCGAATATTGCGGCGGTTTGGTCACCGACGGCCCCGCAGTTCGCCCACCCTTCGCCGATGAAGACGATCACGCCTTTCTCCTCGCCATGCAGGCATTCGCCCGTGACAACCGCGTCTGGATCAACCTCGGCTCCATCGCCGTCACCGGTCCCGGTGAAAAGGTGATCAATCGCGGCATTATGCTGGACGATCATGGCCAAATCCGTGGCCGCTATGACAAGATCAACATGTTCGACATCCAGCTGAGCGACGCTGAGGTCTATCGCGAAAGCGCCTTCGTCGAGCCCGGCAATCGCGCCGTCATCCACGACACACCCCACGCCCGGGTCGGTCACGTCATCTGTTACGATCTCCGCTTTCCCGACCTTTTCCGCACGCTCGCCCAAAACGGCGCGGACATCCTCATCTGCCCCGCCGCCTTCACCCGCAAAACCGGAGAGGCCCATTGGCACGTCCTCAACCGTGCCCGCGCCATTGAGACGACCCGCTTCGTCATCTCCACCTGTGCCACGGGCGACGTGCCCGGCGGCGGTGAATGCTATGGCCACTCTCTGATCGTGAATCCATGGGGCGAGGTGCTTGGCGATGGCGGCACGGAACCCGGCATTGTGCAGGTTACGATTGACCTCGACCAAGTGGAGGAGACCGCCGCGCGCATCCCAAGCCTGATGAGTGAACAACCTTTCACGTTGGAAGCCGCCAAAGCCCATATTGCATGATAATTTAGGCGTGCCATAACCCCATCGCATGTTTCGCAATTCTGTACAAAGTCGATTTTCGGAGCCGTCTCAATTTCCGTTTTGAGATTCTGAATGCTGAATGTATACATTTTGTATTCAGATCCTGAGTCGCGCCATGCCAACTCCTCGCAAATCTCAATGCCTTGAAGACCTCCGCATGCGCATCCTCCGCCAGGACATCGCGCCCGGAAGCGATTTGGATGAGGCTGCTCTCTGCACCCACTACGCCCTCTCCCGCACCCCGATGCGAGAGATCTTTCAGCGTCTCGCAGGTGAGGGGTATCTGCAGCTTTCTGACAACCGCGGACCCAAGGTTGCCTCGATGGACCTCAACGTCATGCGCATGTTTTTCCAAACAGCGCCAATGGTTTACGCCAGCACTGCTCGCCTCGCCGCCGAAAATCGCCGCCCGGATGAGATCGAAACCTTGCGCGGCGTTCAAACCGAATTTCGCACCGCGTCCGAGGCCGGGGACGCCGAAAACGCCGCCTTGCTCAACCACCGCTTCCACCACCAGATCGGCGTGATGGCGCACAACCCTTATTTGCTGCCTAGCCTCAACCGCATGCTGATCGACCACACCCGCCTCAGCCAGACTTTCTACCGCCCCACATCCGAGGATGATGCCACCCGCATCCGCACCGCCTGCGACCATCACGAGCTGATGATCGAAGCTATTGAAACACAACGCATAGATAAAATCGTCGCCCTCACCATCGATCACTGGACCCTGTCACGCGATCGTCTGGAGCGCTTCGTCGCCCCCGATCCCCTGCCCATTGACATCCCCACCATCAAGGACCCAACCCATGCAATTTAACGGGCAATTTGAAGGGATCTGGACCCCGGTTGTCACGCCCAGCCATAACGATCAATCCATCAATGAAGAGGCGCTCGCCCAAACTGTTGAGCATCTGATTAAGGGAGGCATCCACGGTATCATCACCGCGGGTACGACCGGCGAATACTACGCTCAGAGCTTTGATGAGCGCATCCATTTGGCGAAAGAAATCAAAAAGATGATCGACGGCCGCGTGCCATTGGTCATGGGCACTGGCGCGCTTCGCACGGAAGAAAGCATCGAATTCGCCAAAGCCGCCAAAGACATCGGCGCCGACGCACTTCTGATCGCTACACCGCCTTACTCTGTCCCCACCGGGCGCGAGATTGCGCTGCACGCGCTCGCCATAGACCGGGCCGCGAACTTGCCTGTGATGCTGTACAATTATCCCGGCCGGATGGGCGTCAACATGGATGAAGAGACGCTCGACCGCCTCGGCCGGTCGCCCAACTTCTGTGGGATCAAAGAAAGCTCTGGCGATATCAATCGCCTGCATCTGATTGCGCGGGACTATCCGCATCTGGGTCTGCTCTGCGGAATGGATGACCAGGCGCTCGAATTCTTCGCCTGGGGCGCGCGCGGATGGGTCTGCGCGGGATCGAACTTCGCGCCTGAAGCGCATGTGGCGCTTTACAAAACCTGCGTGCTGGAAGGCGACTACACTAAGGGTCGCGCGATCATGTCTGCAATGATGCCCCTGATGCGCGTGCTCGAACAGGGGGGGAAGTTCATTCAATGCATCAAACACGGGGTTACCATGCGCGGCATTCCGGCCGGACCACCTCGTAGGCCCCTGCAACCGCTCAACAAAGACGACAAGCGCGGTTTGGAAGAGGTGATCCGAACGCTCGACACATCCGTCGCAAACATAATGAGAGAGGGCTGATGACAGAGCTTCTGACACGTGAGGAATATGGCGCGATCGCTGCCGAGATTGACATGCCCGGCACCCCCTTTGTGGATGGCAAATTCCGCAAGGGCAGCGGCCCCATGGTGGATACGATCAACCCCGCAACGGGTGACGTGTTGACATCCATCAGCACCGCAAACTCTGAGGATGTGGATTTTGCCGTGCAAAAGGCCCGCGAAGCTTTTGATCGGGGTGGGTGGTCGCGCGCGCATCCCTCGGAACGCAAGGATGTCCTTATCCGGCTGTGCAAGCTGATCACGCGGCGGCGGCATGAATTGGCGGTGATGGAAAGCCTCGACAGCGGCAAGCCCATCAAAGACTGCGAAGAGATCGACATCCCAGAAACGATTCACACGATCAAATGGCATGGCGAACTGATCGACAAAATCTATGACCAAACCGCGCCCGTGGGCGATGACGCGATGGCCATGATCATCCGCGAACCGGTGGGTGTCGTGGCCTGCGTGTTGCCTTGGAATTTCCCGATGCTGATGCTGGCGTGGAAGATCGGGCCTGCGCTGGCGGCAGGCAATTCGGTGATCGTGAAACCCGCCGAACAGACCAGCCTCACCGCGCTGCGCCTGGCCGAAGTGGCGCATATGGCGGGCATTCCGCGTGGCGTCTTGCAAGTGCTGCCGGGCGATGGCCCAAGCGTGGGCGAACCTCTTGGGATGCACATGGACGTGGACATGGTCAGCTTCACCGGATCAACGGAAACCGGCAAGCGGTTCCTGCGCTATGCCGCTGACAGCAATATGAAAAAAGTTACGCTGGAATGCGGCGGCAAGAATCCGATTGTGGTGCTGGAGGATGCGGAAAACCTCGATCATGTGGCCGAGAATGTGGTCAATGCCGCATTCTGGAACATGGGCGAGAACTGCTCTGCCGGGAGCCGCCTGATCGTTCACAAAGATATCAAGGCGGCTTTGATGGAACGGGTGATGGCCCGCTTGCGAGACTGGAAGACGGGCGATCCGCTGGACCCGCAGAACCAACTGGGCGCGCTGATTGATGACGAGCACGCCAAGAAGGTCACCGGCTACTTGGGCGGCAAAGCATTGGCCGGGGGGACGGTTGATGGCACCTTCGTCGAACCTACGATCTATGAGGTGAAGAAGGATGACCCGAAAGCGCGTGAAGAGATTTTCGGTCCCGTCCTGAGCGTGATCGAAGTGGCCAGCATGGATGAGGCAATCCAGTTGGCCAATGACACCGAATACGGCCTTGCTGCGTCTGTCTTCACGTCTAACGTGCGCCGCGCGATGCGGGCCGCGCGCGACATCAAGGCGGGCACCGTGACGGTCAATTGCTATGGTGAGGGCGATATCTCTACGCCGTTCGGGGGCTACAAGCAGTCGGGCTTTGGCGGGCGGGACAATTCCATCCACGCCCATGACCAGTTCACGGAAATGAAGACCATTTGGGTGGATCTATCTGACCCCGCCGACGGGGATAACGTGGGATGAACAAGGTCGGGTTTCTTGGCACCGGTCATATCGCCAGTCATATGGCCCGCTCAGTGGCGCGGGACGGGTATCAGGTGATCGTGTCGCGCCGCAATGAAGAAGTGTCTGCCGCGTTGGTCGCGGAGGGGTTGGGCATTCAGGTGGCGGAAAACCACGATCTGGTGGCCGAAGTGGACACGGTCTTTTTGTGCCTGCGCCCTGCTGTCTGGAAAGAGGTCTGCGGCGCGCTTCCTTGGCGCGATGATCTTGAGGTCGTTTCTGTCATGGCTGGTGTTCGCATGGCGGAACTGCAGGCCATTTGCACCCCGGCAGAAGAGATATCCGTTACAATTCCCTTCGCGTCGATGGAGCATGGCAATACCCCCCTGCCGGTGCTGGGCGATGCCACCGCCTTGACCCGGTTTTTTGGTGGCAAGAACCTGATCCTGCCGCAGCCGGATGAAGAGATTTTCCTCAAGCACTATGCCGCCTGCACGATGATCGTGGGTGCCATGGCCCTGCTCGGGGCCGGGGGGATGTGGCTTGCCGAACAGACAAGACAGCCGGATGCTTATCTAGGACCGCTCGCCGCTTCTTTTCTCGTCGACCTGCACGAGGGTGGCGATGGGGATCTGCGGAAGGCAGCAGCAAAGCTCGCTACACCAGATACGCTCAGCTTGATGATGATGGATGGGCTGGCGGAGAGCGGCGTTTTTGATCAAATCCCTGAAATATTGAACAAAATCACTCAGTCGATGGAGCCACCCTCATGACTGTAGAGGCCGTAGGCACCACCCGCCGTGGGCGCGGAGCCCGCAAAGCCGACCGTCAGGCACGGGATTTCACCATGCTGCCTGCGCTTAAGCGCCGGATGCCTTTGACCGAACCCATGAGCCTTGAGGAGGTCGAGCGCGTCGATGCGGCCTCGATGGACATTCTGGAGGATGTGGGTGTCGTCTTCCGAGATGATATCGCGATTGACGATTGGACACGTGTGGGTGCGGAGATCCGGGACGGCGACCGGGTACATCTGGATCGCGGGCTGGTGCGCGAACTGATCGCCACGATCCCGGAGACCTTCACCTACCACGCCCGCAACCCGGCCAATAACCTGCCCTTTGGCAGCGATCACGCGATTTTCGTGCCAATGACAGGTGCGCCTTACTTGCGCGATCTGAACGATGAACGTCGCAATCCGCTGTTGGAGGATCTGGCGAATTTCCACAAGCTGGCGCATATGCTGCCCGCGATGCACAGCTCCGCCCATCACATTGTGGAGCCCTATGACCATCCGATCAGTCAGCGGCACCTGCGGATCACCTACTCGTCGATGAAACACTCCGACAAGACCTTCATGGGGATGACCACTAGCCCAAAGAATGCCGAAGACGTTCTCGACATGTGCGCGATCCTGTTTGGAGAAGATTTTCTTGAGACGCATCCGGTCGTGACGGGCAATTGCAACGGCAACAGCCCACTTGTGTGGGACGAAACCATGCTGGGCGCGATGCGGGCGTTCAATCGGCGCAACCAGCCTGTGCTCTGTTCGCCTTTCGTGCTGGGCGGGGCCAATACGCCCGCGTCTGTTGCGCCAACCGTCGCGCAGCTGAATGCCGAAGCGTTGAGCGCGCTTGCCTACACGCAGGTTGTGCGCAAAGGGTGCCCCGCGATCTATGGCCATTACCTGTCGACGGTTTCCATGAAATCTGGCGCGCCCATGGCCGGCACGCCAGAGATCAGCCTGATGAACATGATGATCGGCCAGATGGCGCGGTACTACGGCGTGCCCTGGCGCTCTTCCAATACGTTGGGCGGGGCCAAGACGCTGGATGCGCAGGCCGGCTATGAAAGCGCGACCACGCTGATGGCGCTGCAGATGGCCGGGACCAATTACATGTGGCACTCGGCTGGCTGGAACGAGGCGGGCATGCATTGTTCCATGGCCAAGTTCGTGATTGACGCTGAACAATGCGCGATGGCTTACCGCATGGCCGAGGGCATTCGTTGGGACGATTTCGATGAGGCGGTCGCGGCGGTCTCGGATGTGGGCCCGGGCGGTCACTATCTGGGCCACCCGCACACGTTGGAAAACTTCCAGCGGGCGTTCTTCATGCCGGAGCTCTTTGACAACAATTCCATCGAACAATGGGTGGCCGAAGGCGCGGTGGAGGCCAATGAACGTGCGCTCGCCTACACCAAGAACCTGCTCAACTCCTATCAGGAACCGAAGCTCGACGACGGCGTGAATGAGGCGCTTCTGGATTACATCGCGCGGCGGGAGCGGGAAATTCCGGCAGCGGACGCGCTCAATCAGGATCAATGACTCATGAAGATAAAGGAAGTTCACGTCTACACCCATGACCTGCCGGTGAAAAACGGCCCCTACACGATGGCCAACTCCAAGGTCTACGCGCTGGATACTACATTGGTGCGCATGGTCTCGGATACAGGCCATGAGGGCTGGGGGGAGACCTGCCCTGTGGGGCCCACTTACGCGGAATCGCACGCCGGTGGCGCGCGGGCCGCGTTGGCGGAACTGGCCCCTGCCTTGATTGGTGTAGATGCGGCCCCCATCCCGGTGCGCCGCGCGATGGATGGGGCGCTCAATGGGCACAACTACGCCAAGGCGGCTCTCGATATCGCGACCTATGATCTGATGGGCAAGGCCACCGGGCTGCGGGTGGCCGATCTCTTGGGTGGCGCGGTGACTGAGACTGTGGCCTCCTACTATGCCACCGGCGTCGGCCCCGCCGATGAAATCGCGCGGATTGCCAAGGAAAGAGCTGACGAAGGCTATCCCCGGCTGCAAGTCAAGGTCGGCGGGCGGCCGGTTGAAGTGGATATCGAGGTGATCCGCAAAGTCTGGCAGACCATAGGCGGGCGCATGCGTTTGGCGGTCGATGGCAACCGGGGCTGGACCACGCGCGATGCGCTGCGGGTCAGCCGGGAATGCCCTGATATCCCCTTCATCATGGAACAACCCTGCGATCGGGTAGAGGATCTCGAGAAGATCCGAGGCCAGGTGAATCACGCCATCTACATGGACGAAAGCAGCGTCGATCTGGCGACCGTGATCAAGGCCGTGGGCCGCGAATTGGTGGACGGGTTCGGGATGAAGGTGACGCGGATCGGGGGTCTGCTGCCCATGACCGCCTTTCGCGATATCTGCGCCGCGCGCAACCTGCCGCATACCTGCGATGACAGCTGGGGCGGGGATATCATTGCCGCCGCTTGCACGCATATCGCCGCCACGGTGGATCCTCGCCGGATGGAGGGAGCGTGGCTCGCGGCGCCCTACATTGACGAACATTACGACACATCCGGCGGGATTAAGATTAAGAGCGGTCATATCGATTTGCCCAAAGGCGCGGGGCTTGGGCTCATCATTGATCCCGACCGCTTCGGCGCGCCGGTTGTGTCTTACGGGGGCTGATCCATGCGGTTTGAGGGCAAGACCGCTATGGTGACCGGAGCCGCAGGCGGCATTGGCGCGGCATTGGTGGAGCTTCTGCGCCGGGAAGGCGCGCGCGTGGCGGTCAGTGATCGTCACAGTGGCATGGTCGAGGCGGAGGCGCATCTGGACGGTGATCTGCTCGATGCCGGTTTCTGCGACGCCCTGCCCGCAAGGGCGGAGGAGCGGCTGGGCGGGCTGGACTTGCTCTTCAACAATGCAGGTGTGATCACGCGGGGGGATATTACCGAGGCGACGGATTCCGATTATGCGCTGACAATGGGGGTGAATGTAGAGGCCCCGTTTCGCATCTGCCGTGCTGCCATCCCGATCATGGCAGCAAAGGGTGGCGGGGCGATTGTGAACACGTCGTCCTGCTGGGGTCTGCGCCCGGGGCCGAACCATCCCCTTTACGTCATGTCGAAGGCCGCGCTTGCCTCGCTTACCCAGTGCCTGGGCCGCGATCATGCCCATCAGGGGATCCGGGTGAATGCTGTCTGTCCCAATGAGGTGAATACGCCCATGCTGCGCAGCGGATTTGCAAGGCGGGGGTTTGATCCTGACCGCGCGGTGGCGGAGTTGGGCGAAACCGTGCCCCTGGGCCATATTGCCGAGCCCGAAGAGGTGGCGGATGTCATCGCGTTCCTGGCCTCTGATGCTGCCCGCTACATGTGCGGCGCGCTGGTGGAGGTGAATGGCGGGAAGGCCGTTCTATGACGGATTTCGCGGGCAAAGTGGCTTTGGTGACAGGTGCATCTTCGGGCATGGGGGCGGCGACAGCGCGGATGCTGGCGGGTCGCGGCGCGCGGGTCTTTGCAGCGCAGCGCGGGGCATCGGCGCATGAGGACATCGAAGCGGATTTTTCGCAGCCCACTGCGCCTGAGCGTGTGATCGAAGAGATAATCGGGAAGGCGAGTCAGCTGGACATCCTGATCAACAATGCCGGTGTCATGCGCGAAGGGACGGTGGAGGAGACATCGCTGGATGACTGGCATCTGCAGCTGCAGGTCAACCTGACCGCGCCTTTTCTGATGATCCGTCATGCCATGCCCCTGCTGCGCGAGGGTGGCGGGGCGATTGTGAATGTGGGCTCCATCGAAGGGCTGGGATCGAACCCGCGCCATCCAGCCTATGGGGCGTCCAAGGCCGGGCTGCACGGGCTGACCCGAGCTGTGGCGGTGGATCATGGGGTGGACGGTGTGCGGTGCAATGCTGTGGCGCCCGGTTGGATTGATACGGGCCTCAATGAAGCGTTCATTGAAAGCATGGCCGGCCCGGCCGATTTCCGGAAAAAAATCGGCGGCATTCACCCGGTGCGGCGAACTGGCAAACCGGATGAGGTGGCCGAGCTTACCTGCTGGCTGGCAAGTGATGCCGCCAGTTTTGTGACAGGTCAGGTCTACACCATCGATGGCGGCCGCATGGCCCAATTGAGCCTGCCATGAAGGTGACGCGCCTCCCCTGTGATCCGGGCCCAGCGGCCTGGAATTCGATCCTGCCCACGGCCCAGGCGCCGCAGGTACTGGAAGAGCGTGTCACGGCGGATTTTCTGGTGATCGGCGCTGGCTTTGCAGGGCTAGCCGCTGTGCGACGGCTCGCGCAGCTCAACCCGGAGGCGCGGATCGTTCTGCTTGAGGCCTGTCGCGTGGGCGATGGCCCAGCGGGGCGCAACTCAGGCTTCATGATCGATCTGCCCCACGATCTGTCGTCGGGCGATTACGGCGGAGAGGCGGAAAGCGACCGCATGCAGATCGCGATCAACCGTACGGGCATTGATTTCGCGGGTGAGATGGCGGTGGAATACGGGATGAGTGAGGAAAGCTTCACGCGCACAGGCAAGTTTAACGGCGCGGCGACGGCCAAGGGGACTAAGCACAATCGCGACTATGCGGCGCATCTTGCGGCGCTTGGGGAGACAAGCGAGATGCTCGATGCCGCGGCAATGCGGGCGGTGACCGGCACGGATTACTATGAAAGCGGGCTCTATACACCCGGCACTGCAATGATTCAGCCTGCGCTTTTTGTGCGTGGCGTGGCGGCGGGTGTCGCGTCGAACCGGGTGCGCGTTTATGAAAATTCACCTGTCACATCGCTTGACCGAATTGGCGCCTGGACGGCGCAGACCCCCGCAGGTGCCGTGTCTGCCCCCAAGGTGATCCTGGCCGTAAATGGGCATGCCAACAGCTTTGGGCACTTCAAAGGTCAGCTGTTGCACGTGTTTACCTATGCCTCCATGACACGGGCGCTGAGCACGGGGGACGCGATCCGCCTTGGCGGCGAGCCGCGCTGGGGGGCGACCTCTGCCGATCCCATGGGCACCACGGTGCGGCGGATTTCCGGCACCGGCGGCGATCGGATCATCGTGCGCAATCGGTTTACCTGTGACCCGTCGATGGAGGTGAGCGGTGCGCGCATCGACCGGGTGGCCCGTGATCACGACCGCGCCTTTGCCCGCCGGTTTCCAATGCTTGCGGATGTGGAGATGGAATATCGCTGGGGCGGGCGTTTGTGTTTGAGCCGAAATGGTGTGGCCGCGTTCGGCGAAGTGGATGAAGGGCTTTATTCGGCCTGTTGTCAGAACGGGCTGGGGACGGCGAAGGGCACCACGCTGGGCATGGCAGCGGCGGAGCTTGCCAGCGGCGCAACATCTTGGATCGTAGAGCAATTCCTGGCTCAGGATGCCCCGCAGAAATTGCCGCCGCGTCTCCTCACATTTTTGGCGGCCAATGCCGTGATGCGTTGGGGTGAGTTTTCGGCGGGTCGGGAAATGTGAGCCGCTCGTCGCTCCCTTGCGGCCGCGTCTCGCTCAGTCTCGGGACAGGCCCGTTAGGATAGGGCAGTCGGGGCGGTGGTCGCCCGCGCATGCCTCGACCAGGTTCGACAGCGTCGCGCGCATGTCCTCCAACTGGCGTATCTTCTCTTCGATGTCGGACAAGTGCCCTTTGGCCAAAGCCTTTACATCGCTGCTGGCACGATCTTTGTCTTCATAAAGTGCGAGCAGTTTTCTGCATTCCTCAATGGAAAATCCCAGGGCGCGGGCGCGGCCCAGAAATGCCAGTTTGTGGGCATCTGTTTCCGCGAAGATGCGATACCCATTGGCGTCGCGCCCCGGCTGGATAAGGCCGATATCTTCATAGTACCGGATTGTTTTTGCGGGCAGGCCGGTCTGGGTGGCGATCTGGCCGATATTCACGGGGCCATCCCCCGCAAGCGCAGCGCGTTTGTGACCACGAAGACAGAGCTGAGCGCCATGGCCCCTGCCGCCAGCATGGGCGACAGCAAAAGCCCGAAGGCCGGGTAAAGCACGCCCGCCGCCACGGGGATGAGTGCAGCGTTATAGGCGAAGGCCCAGAAGAGGTTCTGACGAATATTACGCATTGTCCTAGCAGAGACCCGTAGGGCGGTCGCTGCCCCACGCGGATCGCCGCGCATCAAAGCAAGATCTGCCGCCTCAATGGCCACATCCGCGCCAGAGCCCATGGCGATGCCTACATCTGCGCCCGCCAGCGCCGGGGCGTCGTTGATCCCGTCACCAATAAAGGCCAAAGGACCGTGGGTAAGGCGCAGTTCTTCTATGGCGGTTCGCTTGTCACCGGGTAGAAGCTCCGCGCGGAGCGTGTCGATACCCAGTGCATCGGCGATGGCGCAGCCGGTGCTGTGCGTGTCCCCGGTTAGCATGGCGATATGGAGACCTCGGGCTTTGAGGGTTTGGATTGCCTCGGCCGCCCCGGGTTTGACTTGGTCAGTGACGGACAGAACTGCTGCCGCCTGCCCATCCAGCGCCACGAAGATAGGGGTCTCTGCTCGGTCGGACATGGCTTGGGCCGCCGCTTGCAGTTCTTCCAAGCCCACATTGCGGTCGGTCATCAATCGCGCCGTGCCGATCAGCACATCACGGCCGCCCAAGCGGGCCTCCAGCCCCAGACCGCGACGGGCGGTCACGCGGTCTGGCGTGAGAAGATCAGCGCTTTCTACTACCGCCACAATGGCCTGCGCGATCGGGTGTTCGGATTGCTGTTCAGCAGAGGCGGCAATGCGGATCACTTCGTCGCGTTCAAACCCGCCCGCCAACACGATCTGCGCCACGTCTGGCCGTCCTTCGGTCAGCGTGCCGGTCTTGTCAAAGGCCACCACGCGCACCTCTTCCAGCCGTTGCAGCGCTTCGCCTTTGCGGAAGAGAACGCCCAATTCTGCCGCGCGACCTGTGCCCACCATGATCGACATCGGCGTCGCGAGGCCCATGGCGCAGGGGCAAGCGATGATCAGCACGGACACACCGGCAACAAGCGCATAGCTCAGGTCGGGCCCAAAGGTCAGCCACACCGCGAAGGTCGCCACCGCAATGGCCATCACCACAGGTACGAAAAGCCCAACGACGCGGTCGGCCAGCGATTGGATCGGGAGCCGCGCGCCCTGCGCCTCCTGCACCATTTGCGCAATCCGGGCGAGCATTGTGTCGGCTCCAATGCGCGTGACCTCCATCACCAGCGCGCCTTGCCCGTTGAGTGACCCGCCCGTGACCGGGTCCGGCGCGGATTTCTCCACCGGCACGGGTTCGCCCGTCAGCATGCTTTCATCGACAAAGGATGTCCCCTCCATCACGACGCCATCGGCGGGCACGCGTTCCCCGGGCTTCACGACCAGAATGTCGCCTGCGCGGATCAGGCCAAGCGCCACGGTTTTGACCTCACCGCCCTGCCGGATATGCGCCTCATTGGGTTGCAGTCCTACAAGCGCCTGAATTGCCGCACCCGCCTGACCGCGGGCCCGTGCTTCCAACCAGCGGCCCAGCAGGATCAGGGTGACGATCACAGCGGCGGCTTCGAAATAAACCGCCTGAGTGCCCATGGGCAGAAGGTAGGGCGCAAAAAGCGCGACACTGGAATAGATCCACGCGGCAGAGGCCCCCAAAGCCACGAGAGAATTCATGTCGGGCGCGCCTTTGAAAAGCGCCGGACACCCGCGGTCGAAAAATTCACGTCCAGGCCAGCAGAGAACCAGTGTGGTCAGCAGGTATTGCAGGGTCCAGAAGGTGGTTTGGCCCAGTGTTCCATGGATCAGGTGGTGGAAGGCTGGGAAAACATGCCCACCCATTTCCGTCACAAACACGGGCAAGGTGAAGGTGGCCGCGATCAGAAAACGGCGGCGCGCCTCCTTGGTTTCTGTGTCTTCACGGGTGGTGATCTGGTGCGCTTCTGACAGTCGCGCGGGGTAGCCTGCCGAGGTGAGCGCGTCCGTGATGGCCTGCGCGCTGGCGCTGCCCGGTTCAACGAGGGCGGAGCGAGAGGCAAAGTTCACGCGGCACTCGACCACGCCAGGCACGGCGTTCAAAGCGCGTTCCGCCCGGCCAGCACAACCCGCACAGGACATGCCGTCTATGTCGAAGCGCATGGGATGGGTGGTCATGGTCAGCGAACCCTTTCGATCGCAGATATAAAGGTTCCAGTGACTAGAAGGTCAAGGGCTTTGCTATGAATTTGAGGCGTTCAACCCGGCTCTGGCAAATTCCGGCACATAGTCCCCGAGCCGCGCCGCGCGATCCGGATCGGCGGCATTGCCATCCAGCCCGCGTTTCTTCACCCCCTGCAGGATCGCGGCCATGCGGAAGAAACTGAAGGCGAGGTAGAAATTGAAATCATCAATCCCGGTCAACCCCCTGCGCGTGCAGTAGGTTTCAATGAACCGTGCATCGGACCACAGTCCTTCTGCCGCGCGATCCACACCTGCCAGCCCACGCCCCTCTCGCGTGGCGGGCATGGACCATTGCATGATCACAGCGGCCAGATCGGCATAGGGGTGGCCGATGGTGCTGAGTTCCCAATCCAGCACAGCGCGGAGTGTCTGCCCGTCTGGAGAGAAAAGAAGGTTGTCGAGCCGGAAATCCCCGTGGACCAATCCGCGCTGTCCGTCATCTTCGGGCATGTTGGCTTGCAGCCAGGTGATCAGTGCGTCCATGTCCGGAACGGTTTCGGTCTGGGTTGCATGGTATTGCTTGGTCCAGCGGTCGGTCTGGCGTTGGCAGTAATGCCCGGGCGGGCCGAAATCGCTCAGGCCCGCCGCCTCGATGTCGACCTCATGAATGGCGACCAGCGCCTGGTTCATGGCATTCATTACCGCCCCGCGCGCTTCGGGCAGCAATTCGGGCAGGGCAGGCTGGTCAAAGGCCACGCCGTCCAGCCAGTCCATGATGTAGAAGGCCGAACCGATCACGCCGTCATCTTCGCAAAGCGCATGCATGCGCGGGACAGGTACATCCGTTTCCGCCAGAGCGCGCTGCACGCGAAACTCGCGGTCGACGGCATGGGCGGATTTGAGCAGCATGCCAGGCGGTTTTCGACGCAGCACATATGCGCCGCTGGGCGTGTTGAGGCGGTAGGTCGGGTTTGATTGTCCACCGGTGATTCTGCTCGCCTCAATCGGCCCGGTGAATCCGGCCACATTTGATTGCGCCCACGTTTCCAGCAGGGTGAGATTAAAATCGCTCACGCGTCTGACCTGCGAAATTCCGGCAGGACGTAATCGGCGAAGTGCTGGCGCAGGGTGAGTTTGGACACTTTGCCTGTTGCTGTCAGCGGAAGGGCGTCCACGAAGACGATGTCATCGGGCAGTTGCCATTTGGCGAAGGCGTCACCCATGTAGTCATGCATGTCCGCAAGACTGGGCTTTTCCTCCTCAGCGGCCACGGCCACCAGCACCGGGCGTTCATCCCATTTGGGATGGGGCACGGCGATGACGGCGCAGGCGCTGAGCGCGGGATGGGCAGTTGCGAAGTTTTCCAGATCGATGGAACTGATCCACTCTCCGCCCGATTTCACCAGATCCTTGGCCCGGTCGCGCACAATGAGCCGCCCATCGGGGCCGACGGTTGCCACGTCGCCCGTGCCAAACCAACCGTCAGCATCAAAGGCCGCTTCGGTTGCGTCATTGTTCTTGTAGTAGGCGTTGATCACGCTGTTGCCGCGCACGAAAAGCTCACCCGCCGTCTCACCGTCATGGGGCAGCGCGTTCCCGTCCTCATCCACGATCTTGAAATCCACACCAAACATGCGCCGCCCCGCCCCGACTTTTTCGTCGACGACGTCATCGATCGGCGCATTCTTCAGCGATGCGGGCATGATACCGCGCACGCCAATGGGGCTCATTTCTGTCATGCCCCAGGCTTGGTTCACGTTGACGCCCATCTGCTCATAGGCCGCAATCTGGCTGCGTGGGGCTGCGGACCCGCCAACCACCAGATCGCGGAACCCCTTGGGCGGCGCACCGCGCGCCTCGATTTCAGCCTGCAAACCGGCCCAGACAGTGGGCACGCCCCAGGCGGAGAACACCGCCTCACGTTCCATCAGATCATAGAGGCTTGCCCCGTCCAGATGCCGCCCCGGCATGACAATCGACATGCCCGCAATGGGGGCGATGTAGGGCAGGCCCCAGGCGTTCACGTGAAAAAGCGGGACAACGGGCAGCACCTTTTCAGCGGCCTTGAGGCTTTGCGGATGGCCGGAGATCGCATAGAGCGCATGCAGAACAGTGGAGCGATGAGAATAAAGCGCACCCTTTGGATTGCCCGTAGTGCCGGAGGTGTAACAAAGCCCCGCGGCCGTGGTCTCAGGCAAATCGGGCCAGTCAAACGCACCATCCTCACCCGCCAGCAGGTCCTCGTAGCAAAGTAGATCAAGATGGCTGTCCGGCATATGGGCTGCATCGGTCATCACGACAATACGGATGCCTTCAGGCAAGCAAGAGGCGCGTTCTTCGATAAGTGGTCGTAGGCTGAGATCAACAAACAGCACACGGTCGCGCGCGTGATCAAAAATGTAGGACATCTGATCCTTTGGCAGGCGCGGGTTGATCGTGTGGCAGACCGCGCCCATGCCTGAGATCCCGTAGTAGAGCTCAAAATGTCGGTGGCTGTTCCAGGCCAGCGTGGCGATGCGATCCCCCGGTGCCACGCCCATGCGCTGCAAGGCCTGCGCCAGTTTGCCCACCCGGGTCAGAGTGTCGGGATAGTCGATGCGATGCAGGTCGCCTTCGTCCCGAGCGGAGATGATGCCCTGATCGGGGAAAGCCTCGGCCGCATAGCTCAGGATATCGATAATCCTCAGATCGCGATGCATCATCAGGCCGTCCATGGTGCACTCTCCTTCCTGTGTCAGATGAAAATCGCATAACGTTATGACAGGATCAATTGCTTGACTCTCCTCGCATGTGCGGCAAAGGCATGGGCGACGCAGCTAGGGAGGCCAACATGCCCTTTGACCGCTCCATCAAAATCGCGCCATCGATCCTGTCGGCGGACTTTGCCAATTTCGGCGCAGAGATACGCGCGATCGAGGCGCAAGGGGCCGATTGGGTGCATGTGGATGTCATGGACGGGCATTTCGTGCCGAACCTTACGTTCGGCCCCCCGGCGGTGAAGGCGTTCCGGCCGCATGTGCAGACGGTCATGGATGTGCATCTGATGATCGCGCCGGTGGACCCTTACATAGAGGCTTATGCCGAGGCAGGCGCCGACATCATCACCGCACATTTGGAGGCCGGCCCGCATATTCACCGCACACTGCAAGCGATCCACGCCAATGGGGCGAAAGCGGGGTTGGCGCTGAACCCCGCGACGGGGATTGAGGAGGTGGGATACCTGCTCGACATGGTGGACTTGATCTGTGTGATGACGGTGAACCCGGGCTTTGGTGGGCAATCTTTCATCCATTCCCAAGTGGCCAAGGTGGAACGCTTGCGGACCATGATCGGGGATCGCCCAATCCACATCGAAATCGATGGCGGTATCACGCTGGAAACCGCGCCACTGATGACAGCCGCGGGGGCGGATGTTCTGGTGGCCGGATCGGCCGTGTTCAAAGGCGGATCGGTTGACACACCGCAGGTCTATGGTGACAACATCAATGCCATCCGCGCGGCGGCAGAACGGGCTTTAACGGTCTGATGTCTCCGCGTGATGGAGTGATCTTTGTCGCCACTGGTGCAGGATATCTGGACCTTGCCCAACAGGCCGCGCGATCTTTGCGGGACACCAATCCTGACTTGGCCGTGGATGTGTTCACCGATCTGCTGGACGACCCGGCCAACGCCATCTTCGATCAGATCCACCCGGTGCCCTCCACCCATCCGCGCGCAAAGCTCGACTGTTTTGCCAAGGCGCGGTTCGAGAGGGTGCTGTTTCTGGACTGCGATGTTTTGGTGCTGGCGCCCTTGCGTGATCTGTTTGATCTTGCAGATCGCTTTGCGCTGTCCTTGGCCCATGACGTTCGGCGGCGGTCAGAGTTGATCCGCAAGGGCCACGAGGTCGCAACACCCTATGCTTTCCCACAGATGAATTCCGGTGTCATGGTCTACCGAAATGACGCTGAAATGGCTGCGTTTTTTGCCGAATGGAAGCGCCGTTACGATCAGGCGGGCGAGGCGCGCGATCAGATCACGCTGAAGGATCTTTTGTGGCAGAGCGATCTGCGGTTTTATGTTCTGCCGCAGGAATTTAACCTGCGCCGCGTGACGGAACTGGAGGCCTGGGAACCGCTGGATGCCGTGCCCACGATCGTGCATTCCCACCGCCTGCTGCAGCATCTGCGCGGGCAAGGGGAACGGGTGGTGGACCTGCAGCGCCTCCGGGAGTTGGAGCAAGAGGCTCTGACGGAAGAATGGGCGGCCGACAGGAGCAATGCACCCTGGCGGCCACTGTAGACGTCATGCGCTCCGCGCGGGAGTATTTTTGGCCAAAAAGAAGCCTGTGCCCGAGGTTTTAGGCGAAGAGGTCGTCTATGGCTTTGCTGGCCTTGACCCGGGCGGCGGCTTCATCCGCGTTGGCGCCGTCGGCGGCGATGATTGCGACATCGGTTATGCCCAGAAAGCCAAGGAAAGATTTGAGATAGGGCGCGGCGTAATCCATGTCTGATCCGGCGGGCACACCTCCGGTGGCCATAAGGATGATAGCGCGTTTGCCGGTCAGCAGCCCGACAGGCCCGTCTTCGGTGTAGTTGAATGTCTGGCCCGGGCGGGCAACCTGATCGATCCATGCCTTGAGCGCGGCGGAAACGGTGAAGTTGTACATCGACAGGCCAATCACCACCGTGTCGGCGGAGATCAGTTCGTCCACCAGCGCGTCGGATTGGCGGAGTGTGTTTTTCTGGGCGTCAGTGCGATCTTCTGCAGGGGTGAACGTGGCGACGACCCAGTCCTCGGAGATCTGTGGAACAGGGGTTTTGGCGAGGTCGCGGGTGATGACTTTGGCGCCTGAGTGGCGGGCGATGACGTCGGCGCTCAGATCGCGGGAAATAGAGCCAGCGTGCCGAGCGGAGCTGTCGATATGGAGTATGGTCTGGGTCATGCGTCTCTCCTCGTGCGGGTGATGGGGATGAACATGGCCTTGTGCTTTTTAGAACGCAACGATAGTTATTGGATAGGCATTGTTTGAATTTGCACAATTTTGACGAGGTGTGGATCATGGACAGTTGGGATGAGGTGCGCACCGCCTTTCATGTGGCGCGGATCGGGACCGTGAGTGGCGCAGCGGATGTGTTGGGGGTGCATCATGCCACGGTGATCCGGCACATTGATGCCTTGGAGGAGCGGTTGGGTGTGAAGCTCTTTCAGCGGCATGCGCGGGGGTATACACCCACCGAAGCGGGTGACGATCTGTTGCGGGTGGCGCAGGCGACGGATGATCAGTTGAGCCAATTGGCGGGTCGGATCAAGGGGCGCGGGAATGAGGTGTCAGGCGAGTTGGTGGTGACGTCGCTGGGCGCGCTCAGCCATCTTATGGTGCCGATCCTGACGGATTTTCAGAAAGAAAACCCTGAGATTATCGTGCGTTACCTGACGGGGGATCGGCTGTTCCGGTTGGAATACGGCGAGGCCCATGTGGCGCTGCGTGCGGGCAGCCCGCCGGATCAGCCCGACAACGTGGTGCAGCCGGTGCATCGGCAGAGGATCACGCTGTTTGCCAGTGAAGACTACGTCGCGCGACACGGGTTGCCCAAGTCCGAGGCGGAGTTGGATCAGCATTGGTTTGTCAGCAGCGATGACGCGAAATCCCGCGCTCCGTTTAACATTTGGCTGCGGGAAAACGTGGCCCCTGAGCGGATTACGTTTCGCAGTGGGGACATTCATGCGCAGCGCAGGGCGGTGCGGGCGGGGGCCGGGATCGGGTTCATGTCGCGGATCGAGGCGCAAGAGATACCGGGTCTGATTGAGGTGTTTGAGCCGCGGGAGGAATGGGCCGCGCCGCTGTGGTTGGTCACGCATATGGATCTGCATCGGACAACCAAGGTGCAGGCGTTTCTGACCTTCCTCAAGGAGAGGGCGAAGGCGTGGGATGAGGTCTGAAACGGGCGATTTTTGAACGTCGGTATCGTGTCGGTATGACGTCGGTATCGCGTCGGTGCTGTTCCGCAGCTTGAGGTCAGATAAATCCGCTGTCTGACAATCCATCCATCAGCTTGTCGAAATCTAGCGCTGGGGCTTCGTCGTCATCCTTGGCGTTGACCTTGCGCGGCATGAGTGGCCGGAGGGAGGTCACCTCTGCCTCGCAGAAGGCGCGCAGCTGTGCGGGATAGGCGTTGAAGGCGCGGGTCCAGTGGCGGCGTTGGTAAAGCGCCACACGCCCGCCGGTGGGCATCGCGAAGGGGGCGAGGTGAAAGGCGGAGCCTTCAGCACCCACGATGGTTTTGGCCGTTCTGTAGCGGGAGAGCTGTTCGGCGATGCTGTGCTGTTCGGGATGGAAGATATCGTAGCCTGCCTTGCGCATCACATCTTCGATCCGGGCTTCCTGATCCACCAGCTTGTCGTCTTTGTGCAGCTTGGTGCGGGAGATGTAGACCTTGTCATTTGCCCCAGCCGACGGTCGGACACGGGCTGCGACGCGGGCGCGGGTTTCGCGGCGGAAGATGGGCGTGCCGGTGATCCATCCCAGTGGGCCAAACCCGGGGGAGGGCAGAAGCATGGTTTCGTATCGCGTGGGATGCGTTGGCATATGCGCCCCCAGCCCGTCTGTCAGAAGCGACAGGAAGGGACCGAAGCGGCGTTCGATCGACACGTTGAAGTCCATGCCGCGATTGGGGATGATGACGATGCCGTCGAGTTCGTCGCGATAGTACCCCACGGCCCAAAGTCGGATCAGGGTTTCCACCAGAAAGTGCCCGAAGTGATGGCGCCCGACGCCTGCGTACAGCCACGTGCCCGGTTGAATGTCGGCGAAGGCGGTGTCGTCATAATCCGGCACCGCCGTCAGCCGCGCGCCCGACAGAAGCGAGCGGGACATCTGGCGAAAGCTGCCATCGGCGCGGACCACGCCGCAGGCCATGGACGACCCTTTGGCAATGGGCAGGACCAGCGCGTTTTGCAGCCGTTCCACATGGGCGGGCGGCAGGGCCTTGGTCGTGATGTCCAGATCACCGCCCGTCATTTGGTTTCCGCGTCATGTGTGTCTTCTTTGGTCTGGGCGTCGTTTGAGAGTTCTCTTTCGAGGAATTTCTCAAACGCGTCCAGATGGATTGCTTCGAACTGACCAAAGCTTTGCATCCAGATGCTGGCGTCGCGCATGGCATCGGGTTCAAGCTTGCACCATTTCACGCGCCCGCGCTGTTCCTGACTGATGAGGCCTGCGCGCGACAGGATGCCGAGGTGTTTGGATATGGCGGCCAGAGACATCTCAAAGGGTTCCGCTACATCGGTCACGGCCATGTCATCTTCGAGCAGCATCACGAGGATCGCGCGGCGGGTGGGATCGGCCAGGGCGGAAAAGACGGTGTCGAGCTTGTCTGACATGATCATTTTTAAGCGCGCCGAGGCGCGAGAGGTCAACCGGTTTAACGCCAAATTTACGCGCGCTGTGTGAACTGTGGCGTGAGCGGTTCAGAGGTATGACGCGTGGACGATACACAGACGGTTGAAACATTCGAAAGCATCATGCGGGCGTCGAAGGCTTTCGTTTATCGTTGCGAAAATGATGCGGATTACACGATGCGCTATCTGTCGGGCTGTTTTCACGACATCACCGGCTACCGGACTGGTCAGATCATGGACAACCGGGAGCGCGGGTATGTGTCGCTTTGCCATCCTGATGATGTGGAGGACATGGTGGCGCGCATAGATGCCTGCATCGAACGTGGTGAGGCGTGGGATGTGGATTATCGGCTGGTGCGCCCTGACGGATCGGAGATTTCGGTGCGGGAGCGGGGATCGGCGGTCTATGAAGGCACGGAGCTTTTGTATCTGCAGGGCCTTGTGTGCGACGCCACGGAAGAGCGACGTTTGCGCGACAGCATCAAGGCGAGCAAGGACGCATCGCAGGACGCCAATCGCCAGATCCTTGATCTGGCCAACAAGATCGTTCTGTCGGTGCGCACCTTGCGGATGCTGGCGATCAACTCCCAGATTGAGGCGGCGCGCGCTGGGGATGCGGGGCGCGGCTTCGCCGTGGTGGCCGAAGAGATCGGCAAGCTTGCGGAAGAAAATGCCGAATGCGCGGCCGAGATTGCCGCGCGGATGTCGGCCACCCGGGATGGGGTTGCGCGGCCACGTGTGGAACCGAGCACAGCCAAGGTCGCTTGAACGGGTTTTGCAAAACTCAACTGATTGGTTGAATAAGCCAAAACGCTGGTTTGGGGTCGTTTCGGGCGGTTTTGCGGGGGTTTCTGCCAAACTGGCGTGAAAAAATATCTTTTAAAATCATTGTCTTGAGTTGGCTATTGGGTCGCGCTGCGTGTGCTTGACTCACGCGGGGGTGCGCCGTAGCTATGCCTCAAGTTTTCTGACGGGGACAACGTGCCAGATCCTGACAATCAAGAGCGTCTTTCGCAGCTTGAAGACCGGATCGAGAGGCTGAAAGCCAAGGACGCGCCGAAGCCCCATATGGAAGAGCATTATTCTCAGGCGCATCTGGCCTGGCGGATGGTGATTGAACTGGTGGTCGGTCTGCTGATCGGCTTTGGCATAGGATACGGGCTGGACGCCGTTTTTGGGACGATCCCGATATTCCTTGTCATATTCACATTGCTGGGGATGGCTGCGGGCATCAAGACGATGATGCGATCGGCCAAAGAGCTCCAGACGAAGGATGATACGCCTGATAGGGGCGAAGAGTGAGGGCTAAGCATGGCGACAGACGGTGACAGCAAGGAACTGGTGTTCCACCCGATGGATCAGTTCATCGTGAAGCCGCTCTTTGGTGATGGGCCGGTGGGCCTCTTTACGGTGACGAACGTGACGATGTGGATGGTGCTGGCCATTCTCTGCATCATCGCGCTGCTGGTTCTTGGCACGAATGGCAAAAAGACGGTGCCGACGCGGATGCAGTCGATTGCGGAACTGGCCTACGGGTTCATTCGCAAGATGGTCGAAGACGTGGCGGGCAAGGATGCGCTGCCGTATTTCCCCTACATCATGACGCTGTTCATGTTCATCGTGTTCTCGAACTTCCTGGGGCTGATCCCGGGGTCGTTCACCACGACAAGCCATATTGCCGTGACCGCCGTGATGGCGATGGCGGTGTTCCTGGCGGTGACCATTCTGGGTTTCTGGAAGAACGGTCTGGGGTTTTTGGGCGTGTTCTGGATCAGCTCCGCGCCGCTGCCATTGCGGCCCATTCTGGCGCTGATTGAGGTGATTTCCTATTTCGTGCGCCCCGTGAGCCATTCCATTCGTTTGGCGGGCAACATGATGGCGGGTCACGCGGTGATCAAGGTGTTCGCGGCCTTCGCGCCGATGGTTCTGATTTCCACCGGCATTGGCCTTGTGGTGACCCCCCTTTCGATCCTCGCGATCACGGCGATTTACGCGCTGGAGGTGCTGGTGTCCTTCATTCAGGCCTACGTGTTTACAAT